>JBFJNI010000014.1:0-54612 GCA_041618235.1 Acidimicrobiales bacterium | reverse complement strand
GGCGGGCGCGGGTCACTGGCAGTCCTGGCAGAAGTCGCCGCCGTCCTCGAAGAGGTCCTCGGGCTTGGTGATGAGGCAGTTGGCGCAGCGACGCTCGGCGCGGGTGGGCGCCTTGGGCTTGGCCGGCGCCCGGGTGCCGCTCGATCGCCGGGCGCGAGGAACCGGAGCGGCGCCGGCGGGTCGGTCGAAGGGGTCTTCGCCGATCTCGCCTCGGCAGCACTGCAGCGCCAGCGAGCGCAGCCGACCGTCGGGGACGTCCGTGAGGTCGTGGCGGGGACGGCTCAGGTGTGACAGCCGCTCGGGCAGCTCGGTGAACGGCAGGCGCCGGCGCCAGTCGACCGGCCGGCGGTGTCGGTTCCGTTCGGCGGGGAGCTCCTCGCGGAACTGGTAGTCGCCGGTGACGACGCCGGCCGCGAACCCGCCGGCCCGGTGGTCGGGGAGCAGGACGACATCGGCGACGCTGATGCGCCGCACGAACGACAGGAACAGGGCCGCCTCGGCCTCGACCGCCTTCGACGGCTCGAGTCCGCCGCCGAGCAGCTTGATCGCCTTCGACCGGTCGACGGTGGCCCCGTCGGGGAAGTCGGGGTAGGCGATGCCCACGGCTCCCTCGTCGAGGAACGTCTTCACCAGTCGGTCGCGGTCGCCGCCGCGCACGATCCAGACGGTCGCCATCTCGTCGGCGTGGAGCACCATGGGGCCGAAGCGTAGGCGCCGCCTTCCGGGTCGACTTCCTTCGCGGCGCCAGAACCGACAGGCTGGCCGCCGTGCATGTCTGGATCGATCAGGACCTGTGCACCGGCGACGGCCTGTGCACCGATCACTGCCCCGAGATCTTCGTGATCCTCGAGGACGGCATCGCCTACGTGCGCGACGGCATGGACATCGGCAACGACCCCGGCGGCGCCGGCTCGATGGTCCCGGTGGCGCCCGACTTCCAGGACCGGGTCGTCGACTCGGCCGAGCTGTGCCCGGGCGAGTGCATCTTCATCGAGGTCGACGAGGCCGACTACCTCGACCAGGCGGTCTGACGCCGCCTCTCGAGCGCGATCCAACGCACTGTGGGATCATTCGACCGTGGGCCGTCTGACCGGCGTTGCGTGCTCGGTGCTCCTCGTCTGCGGGGTCGCAGGCTGCGGTGACGACGACGACGCCACCACCACGTCGACCACTTCCGAGGTCGCGCCGACTTCCACCACCGAGGGCGACGAGCTGGAACTCACCGACGCCGAGGTCACCGGGTTCGCCGAGCGAGCGGTGACCTTCGGGAACCTCACGTACTCCGTGCTCGATGCCCACGTCACCAACCAGTCCCTGCGTTCGTACGCCGATGGCACCGACCCGGAACCGACGGCGACCGCGCACCTGATCCTCGACGTCGAGGTCACCAATCCGACCGGCCGACAGATCGAGAGCGACGCCGACGCCATCGCGCTCGAGTTGGCGGGTGACTCGCTCGGGGTCGCCGACGACTTCCTCACCGATGCCGCCGGGTTCATCCCGGCGAACGAGACCGTCGACGGCTTCCTGGCCTTCGAGGTGGATGCCGCCGCCGATGCCGTGCTCGTGATCGGCGCTGCTCCTGACCGGCCCGCTCGTCTCCCGCTCACCGGACCGGTGCCCGAGGCGGCCTTCGCGATGGAACTGACCGTGACCGGCACGGCCGACGGCACGGGGCCCACGAACAGCGGCGCGATCCGCTTCGAGGTGCTCGGAGCCACGTTGTTCGACGATCTGCCCCACGGCGACACGACCTCCCCGACGGGGGAGCGGGCCGACGAGGGCGAGATCTTCCTCCAGGTCCACGTGCGGGCGACGAAGATCGGCGGTCGAGGCAACGACCTCCTCGGCGACGCCGCGTTCCGCCTGCTCGTCGACGGTGTGTCGCGCGGGACGTTCGACTCGGCGACCGCACCCACGGGCAGTACCGCCACCCCCACCGCCGAACCCGGCGTCGCCGTCGACGCCTGGGTGCTCTTCGCGGTGGACGCCGACGCTGACAGCTACGTGCTCGAGGTCGGCGCCGCCGACGAGCGCCCGGGGTCGATCCCCCTCGAGCTCCCGACGAGCTGAGTTCGGCAGCGGGTTCGGATGGTTGGACGCGTGAAGATGATTGGCATCGGCACCTGTCCGGCGACCGCGCTGACGCGGGTTGAGTGACAGGTGTCGTCATGACTAGCCAGGGCGGCCCGCGCTGTCGGCACGTCGGCGACGGCCCAAGTCGTCCCGGGTTGCCGAGATCGGAGTGCAGACCGTCCACGGCTACCGATTCGACCTCGGTGCCGATCCGGGTTGTCGACGACGTGCCCGATGTCGTCCTCGACAACGCAGAACGGAAGGGGCCGCTCCGACTACCGGTTCTCCAGCCGTGTCGGCGGGCAGACTGCGGGGTTCGCCTTCCTGTGGCTCGCGGTCACCGCCTTCGGGTGGCGGTCATCCGCCGGGGGTACTTGTGGGGCGCGAGGCGGACATCCGAAGGGCTTCTGGTCGTGCGAGCCCTCAGCGCACAGCGGATCGCCTGGAGCGAGATCGGCGCCGTTCGCCTCAGGGAACTGCGCGTCGGGGTCGTGCGTGGAACGGTGCCCGTGCTGGTGACCTCCACCGGGGAGTCGACGGTCTGGAACGGCCGACTCCTGTCGCTCCGGTCCTCGGTGGCCTCGGCTCACCGCGAGGAGCTCGCCGAGACGGTCGCCCGACGCCTGGACTGACCGCGCCGAAGCGTTGAGGAATGCCCTCGGCGACTCCCCGGGAATCGAGCCTCAGGACTCACGAGGATGTCTCGACTTCCGGGGTTGACTCGAACGTACGTTCCCGGTATGGTGAACCTCTGCCTTTCGAGGCACTCGGAGCTCTGCTCCCTTCGCAAGTCACTTCCCCACCGAAGTTCGTTCGCTGGAGTGTGCTGTGTTCGGGACCGTGCTCGATCAACTCGAAACGATGGTCGACGACCTGCAGACCGAGATCGCCGCGTCCTCCACCACCGACGTCGACGGGGCCGACGCCGCGGCGACGTTGCTGCGGTTGGAGCGGGTGCGCGAGCGGATCGATGCCAGCACGAGCGCGGTCATCGCCGATCTCGATGCTCGCGAACTCCACCGGCGTGACGCGGCCGGGTCGATGGCGAACTGGATCGCCCCCCGCACGGGCCAGCGTCGCGCCGAGGTCGGCTCGCGGGTCCATCTCGCCCGCAAGCTGACGACGATGCCGGGCACCATCGAGGCGTGGCTGGCCGGTGACATCACGGCGTCGCACGCGCAGGTGCTGTGTCGGGCGCTGAACCCGCGGACGGTCGACGTGTTCGCTCGCGACGAAACGATCCTCGTCGGTGCGGCGAAGAAGCTGACGGCCGATCAGTTGGTGCAGGTGGTCGAGCACTGGCTGCGCCACGCCGACCCCGACGGCACTGCGCCGGTCGAGGAGAACGATCGTTTCTTCCTGTCCCAGACCATGGGCGGCCGTCTCAAGGGCAGCTTCGACCTCGGTGGCGACCTCGCCATGCGGGTCAAGCTCGGCTTCGACGAGCTCACCGAACAGCTCAGGAAGCAGGATCAGGCGAACCGCGCCGCCGACCCGACCGACCCTGGCCTGTCCGACTCCGTCGCCCAACGACGGGCGCGGGCGTTGGGTGAGCTGTGCGACCGCGCCGCCTCCTCGTCGGCGAACCCGGCCCGGCGGCAGCCGCTCTACACCCTCCACACCACCATCGCCACCCTGTCCGAGACCGGCGACCCCCTCGACTGGACCACCCAACTCGAGCAGGCCTGGTCGGCGGTCATCCCCCGCTTCCAGATCGAGCTCGACACCTGCGACTGCTGGATCCAACAACTCGTCATCAACGGCCAGGACGGTGGACCCCTCGCTGCCGGCCGAGAGATCCGTGTCGCGAACCGAGCCATGCGGCGGGCGTTGGTCGCACGCGACGGCAACCACTGCGCCGTGCCCGGTTGCACCATGCCCGTGCACCGCTGCGACGCCCACCACATCTTCCACTGGCTCGATGGTGGCGAGACCGAGCTCGGCAACCTCGTGTTCCTGTGTCGCTGGCACCACACCCGCATCCACAAACACGAGCTCCGCGTCGAGGTGATCGACGGCCGGCCACGGTTCACGCTCCCCGACGGCCGGGTCCTCACCGACCCTCGCGGCGACCCGCCGCAAGTGCTCGCCGCGTAGGACGCGGCGGTGACGTCAGCTGGTGAGCTCGATCGCGAACTCGGGGCAGTTGTCGACGCAGAGCTGCGCCTTCTCCTCGAGCTCGGCCGGGACCTCACCGGTGACGAGCAGCACGGCGTAGCCCTCGTCGTCGACGTCGAACAGCTCGGGAGCCAGCGCGTAGCAGCGGTTGTGCCCCTGGCACGCGTCGCGGTCGAAGTTGATCTTCACGAGGAGGCTCCCTGGTCGGTGAGGATGCGGACCGGAAGGGTACGCGGGCCACGGACCTGGCCGGTCGACCAACGAACGGCGGCCGGGTCGGCGAGCTCGAAGTGGGGGAAGCGGGCCATCCACTCCTCGATGGCCACGGTGAGCTCGAGGCGGGCGAGGTTCGAGCCCAGGCAGCGGTGGATGCCGAGGCCGAACGCCGAGTGGCGGTTCTTGGCCCGGTCGATGACGAACTCGTCGGCCTGCTCGAACATCTCGGGGTCGCGGTTGTACGAGGGGAAGGAGAGCAGGACCCAGTCCTCCTTCTTCATCGGGCAGCCGCCGATCTCGACGTCCTCGGCCACGATGCGCGCCATGGTGACCGGCGCGTAGAAGCGGAGGAACTCCTCGATGGCGAAGGGGCGCACGGCCTCGTCGTCGATCCAGCGCTGACGGTCTTCGGGGTGCTGGGCGAGGTGCCACAGGCTGGCGCCGATGGCCGACCAGGTGGTGTCGATGCCGGCGATGAGCAGCAGCGCGATGGAACCGAAGACGTGCTCGTCGGTCAGCTTGTTGCCGTTGTCGTCCTCGACGTCGAGCAGGTACGAGATGAGATCGTCGCCCTCGTTGCCCGACTCGCGACGACGCCGCATCTGGTCGGACAGGTAGGAGACGAGGGTGTCCTCGGGGGCGATGTCTTCATGCTGGCCCGGCGTCTCGAGGATGCGATGGATGAACAGCCGGAACTTGTCACCGTCTTCCTCGGGCAGGCCGAGCATCGCCGCGATGACGCGCACCGGGATGTCCTGGGCGTAGTCGATGGCCGCGTCGGCGATGTCGGTGGTGCCGTCGGCGATGCCGGCCTCGATCTCGTCGAGGAGGTCCTGGCAGCACTGGCGAGCCATGGGCTCCCAGGCCTGGATCGCCTTGGGGGCGAAGGGCGGCTGGAGGAGCCGGCGAGCGCCCTGGTGGAAGGGCGGGTCGGACGAGATGGGCGGGGCGTAGCCGACCGGAGCGCTCTCGACGGGCGGGCGGAACTCGTTGACGAGGATGGCTCGGCTGGTGAAGTGCTCGGTGTCCTCGGCGATGGCTCGGACGTGCTCGGCCTTCGTCGGCAGCCAGGTGCCACCGAAGCGCTCGGAGTGGGCGACCGGGCAGGTCTCGCGCAGGTCGTCCCAGATCTCGGTGGCCTTCGCCGCGTAGTCGGGGTGGGTGTGGTCGAAGTCGGTCGCCCAGTCGGTGACGGGCGGTCGCTTCGTCTCCACCTCGGGCTGGTGCACGTCGGTCATCTCTGGCGGCCTCTCCTGGTCCCCACGGCGGCCGGAGGTGGCCGCCCCTTGTATTGAATAACGGACGTTATCGCGTGGAGCTGCC
The DNA here is from genome assembly GCA_041618235.1 of Acidimicrobiales bacterium. Lineage (GTDB taxonomy): Bacteria > Actinomycetota > Acidimicrobiia > Acidimicrobiales > Salinilacustritrichaceae > Salinilacustrithrix. Next base: position 48,879 of record JBFJNI010000014.1, on the reverse strand, counting down.
GAAGACCATCAGCCGAAAACCACGACGGCCCCGGACCGTGGGGTCCGGGGCCGTTCGATCCCGCCGTGCGCCAGCCAGACACCGGCGGGGGTCGACGTGGATCGTCAGTCGATCTTGCCTTCGCCCTCGGCGGCGGCACCGATCTTCGACATCTCCTGGAAGTGCTCGGCGGTCTCGTCGCTGACGTCGTTCTTCTCGGCGGCGGCGGCTTCGTCGTCGGTGGGCTCTCGGTCGGCGGAGCCGAAGTCGGGGTCGGTCTTGTCGTCGGGCACGGAGGCGCTCCTCTGCGGTGGGGTACGAGTCGCTCCTCTACCCGACCCCGGAACCGCTCAGTACCGAGCGCCCGGTGGTGGTCGCGCTACTCCGCCGGCGCGTACTCGTCGCGCAGCACCCGCTTGAGCACCTTGCCGGTGGGGTTGCGGGGGATGGTGTCGGTGAACGCCGCCGCCTGCGGGAGCTTGAACTTCGCCAGCTTCCCCTGGCAGAACTCGAGCACCTCGGCCTCGGTGAGCGACTCGTCGCCCTTGACCACGATGGCCATCGGGCTCTCGCCCCACTTGGCCGACGGAACGCCGATGACCGCGACGTCGGTGACCTTGGGATGCCCGAGGATGACGTTCTCGATCTCGGCCGGGTACACGTTCTCGCCACCCGAGATGATCATGTCCTTGACCCGGTCGTGGATCGAGATGAACCCGTCCTTGTCGGTGATGGCGATGTCGCCGGTGTGCAGCCAGCCGTCGATGATCGACTCGGCGGTGGCGTCGGGGCGGTTCCAGTAGCCGACCATGACGTGCGGGCCCTTCACCAGCACCTCGCCCGGCACCTCCGGGTCGACCTCGTTGCCTTCCTCGTCGACCACCTTGACCTCGGTGTGGAAGAACGCCTTGCCGGTGGAGCCGGCGTGGGCGATCGCCTCGTCAGGCGAGATCAGGCAGGCCGGACCGCCGGTCTCGGTGAGGCCGTAGACCTGGTGGATCTCGACGCCGAGCTCGGCGTACTTCTCGATGAGGGTGACCGGCACGGGTGAGGCGCCACTCATCACCCAACGAAGCGTCGACACGTCGTGCTTCGTGGGGTCGTAGGTGAGCAGCATGAAGTTGAGCATCGCCGGCACCGCCAGCGTGGTGGTGATCTTCTCCTCGCCGAACAGCTCCCAGATCCGGTTGGGGTCGAATTCACGCATGATGACCGCGGTACCGCCCTTGTAGATGCAGGAGAACAGCGGGTTGAGCGCGCCCACGTGGAAGAGCGGCAGGCAGAGCAGGTAGCGGTCGGCGTAGTGCATGTCGGCCGTGGCCATGGCGGTGATGACCGACCACATCGTCGTGTTGTGGGTGTGCATCACGCCCTTGGGCAGTCCCGTGGTGCCCGAGGTGTACATGATGAAGAGCAGGTCGTCGTCGGCGGCCTCGACCACCGGCGACTCCTCGGACGCCGCCGACGTCATCTCGCCATATCCCGACGCGAAGTCCGGGCGGTCACCGGCATCGCCGACGTGGATCCAGCGGGTGATCTTGGTGCCGTCGGCGCCCCGACCCTGGAGTTCGCTCACGACCTCGGTGAACTCGCTGCCGAACAGCAGGGTCTCGGCGCCTGAGTCGGTGAGGATGAACGACAGCTCGTCGGCGACGAGTCGCCAGTTGAGCGCGACGACGACCGCGCCGATCTTGGCCGCGCCGAAGAAGGTCTCGACGAACTCGGGACCGTTCATGAGCAACGTCGCGACCCGGTCGCCCTTCCGGACTCCGGCCTCGGTCAAGGCGTTGGCGACCCGGTTGCACCGAGCGTCGAGATCGGCGTAGGTGAAGCGGTCGCCGGTGGCGACGTCGATCAAGGCCTCGAGCTGTGGATTGAGCTCGGCGCGCTTGGCCATGAACAGTCCGACGTTGTTCTTCATTGATGTTCCCCCTGGTGCGGTGCAGTTCCCAGCATTCAAGCCCACGGGGGCGCAGCGTGCGTCGCAGGACCAGGAAGTGACGGAGGTCACCTCGCGGCGGTGCGATGCGGCACAGACGTCGGACCCAGGGTGGGTCGAACATCCGGATGGCAGGTTCGTGTGCTGGTCCCACGCGGACCGCCAACGCGGGTCGGTTCCGAAACGGGACCGACCCGCACTCGCGTCCGGTCGGTCTCAGGCCAGCGCGTCGTGGAAGAACTCGGTGATGCGGTGCTCCATCGAGACCCGGTCGCGCTCCTGGCGCGGGACGTGGCGCTCGTCGGGATACAGCAGCAGCCGGTGGTCGATGTCGGCCGCCAACAGGGCGTTGAGCAGGCGCGCCGTGTGGCGGAAGTGCACGTTCTCGTCGATGAGTCCGTGAACCAGCAGCAGGGAACGGTTGCGCAGGCCCTCGACGTGGGTCATGACGGAGCCGGCGCGGTAGCCCTCGGGGTTCGAGGCCGGCGTCCCCATGTATCGCTCGGTGTAGCAGGTGTCGTATCCGTCCCAGCTCGTGACCGGCGCGCCGGCGCAGGCGGCGCCGAAGACGTCGGGTCGGCGGGCGAGGCACAGCAGGCTCAGGTAACCGCCGTAGCTCCACCCGTAGACGCCGACGCGACTCGGGTCGGCGATGCCGGCATCGACCAGGTGGCGGACGAGCGCGACCTGGTCGTCGACCTCGACGGTGCCCATCCGGTGGCGGAGCGCACCCTCGAACGCGAGGCCGCGGTTGGCCATGCCGCGGTTGTCGATGACGGCGACGGCGAAGCCCTGTTGGCGCAGGTACTGCGCACGCAACGCGACCGTGCCGCCCCACCCGCGGGTCACGAGCTGCGCGCCCGGCCCGCCGTAGAGCCAGACGACCAGCGGGTGCGGGCCGTCGCCGGCGGGAGAGAACAGCAGCCCGTGGAGCAGGGTGCCGTCGTCGGCGGAGGTGGTGAGCTCGGTGGGCGGCGTGAGCTCGAGCTCGGCGACGCGGGGGTCGTCGTCGCCGGCGTCGTGGAGGACCGTGGCGGTGCCGTCCGACCGGCGGAGGGTGGTGACCGGCGGCTTGGAGGGAGCCGAGAACGTGTCGGTCCAGGAGCCGGTGCCGGCGTGGAACGCAACCGAATGCCAGCCCGGGCCGTCGGTCAGTCGCTCGGGCGGCCCGGGGTCGATGAGCGACACGCGGTACAGGTGCCGCTCGAGCGGCGAGTCGAGCGTCGCCGTGAACCAGACGTGCTCACCGTCGACTGCGACGACCTCGGTGACCATCCAGTCGCCCTCGGTCAGTGTGGTCAGGAGCGTGCCGTCGGCGGCACGATGCTCGAGGTGGCGGAATCCGGTTCGTTCCGAGGCCCACAGCAAGCTGCCGTCGTGCAGCACGCGGAGGTGGTCGTGGAGGTTGATCCAGATGTCGGAGGTCTCGCGGAGCAGCAGCGTGCCCTCGCCGGTGGAGCGGTCGAAGCGGATGAGGTCGAGGCGCGACTGCACGCGGTCCATGACCTGGACGAGCACGTCGTCGCCGGCCCACGTGACGCGTGCGACGTAGCGATCGTCGTCGATGCCGGTGCATCCGAGATCGAGCCACACGGGTTCGCTCGCCCGGCTGCCGTCGGCCGGCACCACACCGACGCGCACGTGCGCGTTGGCTTCGCCGGCGAAGGGGTAGGCGTGGTCCTCCTGCGCACCGTCACCGACGGCATCGCTGCCCTGGTGGACGATGCGGTAGATCGGGATGTGCGACTCGTCGACCTCGCAGAAGACGAGGTGGCTCCCGTCATCGGAGAACCAGAATCCGTCGGGGCGGTGCATCTCCTCCTGGGCGATGTACTCGGCCAGTCCGCGGGTGCGCGCCGGGTCGCCGGCGGTGACCGCGATCGGCGTGCCACCGTCGGCCGACACGACGTGGATGTCGCCACCCGACACGAACCCGACCGAGGCGCCGTCGGCGGTGAGTCGTGCTTCGAGGAGAGGACCCCCGAAATCGTCGGGTGAGGCGACACGTCGGCGTTCGCCGTCGATGTCGTCGAGGACCCACAGGCCGTCGGCCATCGGCACCAGCATCCGCCGGCTCCGCCGGGCCCACGCGTAACGGGTCACGCCCACGGCGAGCTCTCGGGCCCGCTCGCGACGGAGGCGCTCCTCGAGCGGGAGGTCGTCCTCGTCGACTCCGGTTCCGGGTGCTGGGATCTCGGTGGCGACCCCGGTGGCGACGTAGACCGCGACGAGTCGCTGCTCGAGCGTGCCGGCCGAAGCCACCAGATGGGTGAGCGTCGCGCCGTCGGGGGAGAAGGCCACGGAAGTGGGGGCGACCGTGCCCGGAAGCGGCCGGCGGGCGACGTCGGTCGGGGTCAGGTCACGCACGGCCGGACCCTACCGGTGTCTGCTCGAGCGCCCGATCGGGTACAGGACCGGGTGTCCGTCGCAGTCCAGCCAGAGGAACGCCGATGCCATCCACGTCGAACGACCACGCCGCCCACCACGCCGCTCACCACGACCCGCACCCGCCGACGGTCGACGAGCAGCGAGACGAGACCGCCCGCGCCGGCGGCGTCGGACCGTCGCTCCCGGCCATGCCCGAGCCCATGACTCGCGGCGCAGGCCGGGGCGCGCTGATCGGCGCATTCGTCGGTGCACTCCTGCTCTCGCCGATCGCCGCCATCCCCTTCGGTGGTGTCGAGGTCGGCGTACGCCTGCTCATCGTCGTCATGATCGGGCTCGTGGCCGGCGCCGCGGCCGGAGCGGTCTTCTTCGGTGGCGCGGTGTCCGAGCTCGAGAACCCCGAGAGCGACGGCGACCGCGACCTCGTCCCCGAGCAGGTCCGCAAGCACTGATCGCCGGCACCGCCGGCCCGGGAACGCTGCAGGCCGGTCGGTAGCCTGTTCGGTCGTGGGAGGACGTCGAGCGCAGCGGATCGCGGCCGGCGCGCTGCTGGGCGCGCTGCTCTTTTCCTGCGCGTCGCCGGATCCCACGGTCGACCTCGCCCGTAGTCCTGACCCGACGGTGGTCACCACCACGTCGACGACCGAGCCTGCGGTGGCGCCCGCCAGCCAACCTCCGGTCACCGAACCGCCGACCACCACACGTGTCCCGATCCCGCGTGTCGTGGTCGAGACCGGGTTTCGTCCTTACGCCGCCACCGGCCCGGTCGTCCTCCACCATCCGGCTGCCGGAGTCGAGCGCATCGGCTTCCACGAGTCGGGTCACGACGGCGCCCAGCAGCAGGATGCGGTCGAGGGTGCCGCCCGCCCCTTCGTGATGGAGACCCGCGACCGTGGCACCGGCGATCGCACGGCCGCCGACATCGTCGTCGTCCCCGACACCGAGATCCGGTCACCGGTCACCGGCACCGTGAAGCGCGCCGGCGGCTACACGCTCTACTGCGACCACCGCGACGAGTACTTCGTGGTCGACCCCGATGCCCGGCCCGGTTGGGAGGTCAAGGTCTTCCACATCGAGGGCCTCGCGGTGGCTGCCGGCCAGCGGGTCGAGGCCGGCGTCACGGTCGTCGCCGCCCGCTCACGGGTGTTGCCGTTCGAGTCGCAGGTCGACGAGTCGACCGCCACGCCACCGTGGCCGCACGTGCACGTCGAGGTCGTCGACCCGTCGATCCCCGACCGCCCCAGCCCGGGCGGCGGCTGCCCCTGACGGGTCAGCTGATGCGGAACGTGACCTGGAAGTCGGGCGGCGCGTCGGCGGCCGGCACGAGCGCGAACCCGGCGGGGCCCGTGCGGAACGGGAACGAGCCGAGATCGAACACCCAACGGCCGTCCTTCTCGACGCTGCCGACGCAGCTGTCGGTGCTCCACGGAGGTGCGTCGGCGAACGACTGATCGGCGCCCTCGGCCCAGTCGGACACCAGCACGGGGCAGGCCGCGACCTTGCCGGCACCGAGTGCCTCCCGGGCGCCGGCGTCGGCCTCGGTCAAGGTCAGGGTTCCCTCGGTGCCATCCAGTCGGATGAACGACACCCGGTCGACCTGGCCCAGACGCTTGCCGACGGGCAAGGTGTTCTCGGGTACGGCGTCTGCGGGGACGGTCCCCGCCGGGACTCGGCTCGCCCAGGCCCACCCGCGGATGGTGAGCTGTGGGCTCACGCAGGAGCACCTCCCGATTGCGCTCACTCCTTCCTCGTCCGTGGGGGCCACCGAAGTCGGGGGCGACGTCGGCGTGGGTCCGAACGACGGAGCGTCGATCGGCGTCGGGGTGAAGGCCGGTGTCGGTCCGGCCGGGAGGAACGGTGAGGCGACCTCGTCGTCCGAGGCGAGCGTCGTCGGGGTCACGACGGTGACGACCGGGCTCGGTGATGCCACGGGTTGGGTCGTGGGGACACGTTCGGCGCGGCCCGGCAGGAAGAACGACACGGCGACGACGGCGATGACGGTCCAGGCCACGGGGCGATAACGCAGCCCGTCGGCCGCGGCTTCGGCGCTGCCGAGGTGACGGATCTTGGGTCCGAGGCGCGCGGTGAACGCCGCGAGCCCGGCCTTGCCCTCGGCCAGACGCAGGCGCTCCTGCTCGCGGGCGGCGGTGACGGCCGCCGGTCGGAGGACGGACGGCGGTGCGTCGGGCGGGCCGTCGGTCGGGGGCTCGGGAGTGGCGCCGTCGGTGACGTCGGCCACGATCGTGTGGTCGGCGGTGTCGATGCTCATGCGTGGTCCTCCTCGGACCGGGGGGCTCTCGGGGCTACGGTCTGGCGTTCGTGACACGACGTCGGATCGCTGGGGGAGTGCTGGTCGCCGTCATGGTGGCGACCCTCGTGGGGACGTTCGTCGCCGGCGGCGGTTCGGGTGACCCCGACGTGCCGACCACCGGGTCGACCACGTCGACGGCACCCGTCGACGACCCGGGACGCGATTCGGTCGAGGTCGAGACCGACCCGTCGTTCGCCATCGAGCAGCACCTGGGCGCCTACCGCATCGTGTACCGGCTCGATGATCCGTCGGGCACGATCCCCACCGAGACCGACCGAGTCGTCGTGCGAGCCCCGTTCGACTCGCGGCTCGAGTCCGGCGCCGGCCTGCCGCCGGGCGGCCAGACCACGTCGGTGCAGATCGCGACGTTCGATCGATTGCGCATCGGCGGTGTCGACGACGCGGTGACCATCGCTCGCGTGCCCGGTCTGGCGCCGTCGACGATCCGCCTGGTGCCCGTGCTCGAGGGTGCACTCGCCGCCGGCCTGCTCGAGGCGCGCGAGCAGCGTGAGGTCGTCGGCCGTCGGTGCCAGGTGTACCGCTCGGGGACGACGCTGGGCGCCGGGCCCCTGGTGCCCGTGACCGAGGCTGAGTTCGCCGACTCGTGCGTCGACGCCCAGGGCCTGCTGCTCGAGGAGACCTTGTTCGTCGACGGCGAGGCGTCGTTCCGCCGGACGGCGGTCGAGGTCGACCTCGAGGTCGAGCCCACCGACGACGCCTTCCAGACCGGTGAGATCTCGGCGCCCGTCGATCAGGGTGGCGGAGCGATCACGCCCGCCGATCCGGCGTTCGGCTCGCTGGGCCGGTTCTTCGAGCTCCCCGCCGAGGACGTTCCCGCCGGGTTCGAGCTGATGGGCCGCTACTCGGTGATCCCGCCCCAGCCCGAGAAGTTCTCCGACCCGACCCTGCGCGACACGATCATCGCCGGCGTGGTCGATCTGTACACCGACGAGGCGGGGACCATCGTGGCCATCTACCAGGGCGCGACCCTCGGTCAGGTCGAGGCCTTCACGCCCGTCGACTTCGCCCCTGCGGTCCAGGCACCGGCCCTCGGCGCGGGCGAGCTGTTGCTCAGCGCGCTGGGCACCGAGCTCCGCTTCGCGCTCGACGGGGGCCAGTTCGTGCATGTGTACGGCACCGCCGGCCCCGACCTGCTCCTCGGCGTGGCCGAGTCGCTGGTCGAGACCGAAGGCACCGGGCTCGTGCTGCTGGACGGGTGAGCGCACGTCGGATCAGTGCTTCGGGTGCGGGTAGTCGGGCTCTTCCTCGCCCGGCGGCGGCGTCTGGTAGATGGTCGACGTCCCCTCGTTGACGAACACCTTCGGGTCGGTCTTCGGGTGGGTGCCGGGCAGGTACCGCTTGCCGCCGTCGACGTACCGGTAGAGACCGGCCGCCTGGTTGCCGACCTCGTCCTCGCCGGGCGCGGTCGGGTCCCACCAGATCTCGGTGACATCGTCGAACGCGGTGTAGTCGGTGAAGGGCCACAGGCCGTGGTTGCCGAACGACACGGTGGCCGCCATCTTCCGGCCCTGGCCGGTGACCGGGTAGTTGAACAGCCCCTGTGACCACGACTGCGCGGTGAGGTTGGGTCCGGCCATGTGGATGCCCGTGAAGAGCGTCCAGGGGCCGGGGTAGATCACCGCGTACTGGTTGTTCGCGGTCGGCGTCCGGCCGTGGTGCCACACGTGGGTCTTGTAGGCCGCACCGGCCTCCTGCGGACCGCGAGCGGTGAGGAACGACACGCCGAACGCCTTGTCCCACTGGTTCTGGTCGAACGTGCGGGCGAAGATCGCCGTGTCGGTGAGCGCCGAGCCGGTGACGATCCACTCGGGGAAGTACTGCTGGTTGGTGGCCTCACGGGTGAAGATGGCCGGCGAGATCGGGTCGCCGGCGAAGATGATGGAGGTCACCCCGGCTTCCTTCATCGCCTGGATGAGGGGTCGGGCCCGCTCCTGGACCTGGGCGTAGTCGCTGGGGAACGAGCGCGACTCGGCCAGGGTCACGCCGTACTTCTCCTTGAGCTCCTTCTCGAAGAAGACGGCGCCCGAGCGGTAGGCGTTGTCGGGAGTCTCGTACCAGAGGAGGCCGAACTTGCGGGTCTCGGTGCTCATCGGCACCGCGCCCCGAAGTCCCGCATGGACCGCCTTGCGGCCGGCGAGACGCTTGCCGACGTACTCGGCGCGCTGGATGTAGCCCTGCGTCGACGACATCAGCGTCGTGTACCCGATGTAGGGGGCGAGGCGTTCGTAGAGCTCCTGGGGCTGCGAGACGGTGCAGATGCAGATGACGCCCTTCGAGGCCAGCGTCTCGACGAACTTGTTCGACGTCGGTGCGCCGATCACCGCGAAGGCCTTGTCCTCGGTGGCGATCTTGAGCGCATCGGCACGGGCGGCGTTGTCGTCGTCGGTCTTGCCCGAGCCCTGCCGCACGACCAGCTCGACCTGGCGGCCGTAGGTCTCGTAGTGCTTGTTGAAGACGTCGACGTAGTCCTTCATCGTCGCGATGCGCTCGGGCGGCTGGTTCTGGGCACCCGCAGCCGTGAGGGCGGCGCTCGTGGCCGGACTCTCGTCGGCCATGAAGTAGACGACCTTGATCTTGTCCTTCGTGACGCCCTGGTAGGTGGCGCCGCCGTTGTTGCTGTTGAACGCGGGCGCGCAGGGTGGAGCGAAGGACGACGGGAACTTGATGCGCCCGGTCGCCGGGTCGCAGTCGGGGCTCGTGGCCGCGTTCTCGGTCACGGGCAACGGACCGCTCGGGGTGTTGGTCGGCGTGTTCCCGCCCGCTTGGCCGGTCGGCCCGCCGGACTGGCCGCCGGACGGGCCACCTTCGGCGAGCGGGATGCCGGAAGGATCGAGCTCGATGATCGTGCCGTCCTCGGCGATGCTGGTGCTCGGGCCGCCGGTGGCGGACTCGAACGTGGGGCCGTCGCCGCCGCTGGAGGCGAGCTGGGTGTCGTCGTCGCCCCCGGGCAGGAACGCGATGAGGGCGGTGACCGCCGCCAGGATGGCCAGGTACGGCCGGTACCGGTTGAACCAGGTGTTCAGATCCATGCTCAGTTCCCTCCAGAGCGGGCGATGACCGCGTCGTCGGTGCCGAGGTAGGCAGAGACGACTCGGGGATGGTTGATGACCTCGGTCGGTGACCCGTCGGCGATGACCGTGCCGAGGTCGAGTGCGATCAGCCGGTCCGAGATCCCGGTGATCAGGGGCATGTCGTGTTCGATCACCAGCAAGCTGGCGTCGGTGGTGCGGCGGATGCGGCGCAGGAGCGGGCCGAGGGCCTCGGTCTCCTTCTGGGCGATGCCCGACGAGGGCTCGTCGAAGAGGATGACGTCGGGTTCGTGGGCGACGATGCAGGCCAGGTCGACGATGCGCCGGCTGCCGGTCGAGAGCTCGCCGATGAACTTGTCGGCGAAGGCCTGGAGGCCCATCAGCTCGATGAGGTCGTCGGTGGTGAGCTCGAGCGCCCGCTCGGTCTCGGCCACCTCGGGCAGGTGCAGGGCGGCGGCGACGGGATCGCGCAGCGGCAGCCGGCGCTCGAGTGCGAGCTTCATGGTGTCGCGCACCGTCATCGACGGGAACAGCCGGGCGTCCTGGAACGATCGTCCCAGTCCGAGACGGGCGCGGGCGTCGGGGCCGGCCTCGGTGACGTCGATGCCGCCGAGGACGATGCGCCCCGAGTCGGAGCCGAGGAAGCCCGAGATCTGGTCGAACAGGGTGGTCTTGCCGGCACCGTTGGGCCCGATGAACCCGAGGATCTCGCCCTTGGCGAGCTCGAAGGTGACCTCGTTGGTGGCACGGATGCCACCGAAGTTCTTCACCAGGCCGTCGACCCGGAGCGCGACTTCGTCGCGACGGATGCGTCCGCCGTCCGACTCGAAGGTGGGCGCATCGGCCGGGATCCTGGCCGTCTCCCGTGCGGGCTCGACCGAGCCGGCCTGCAGCGGTCGCAGGCGCCGGCCGCCGGGCCCACGTTGCGTCGCCGGCTCCGGCCGGTGTCCGTTCCCGTTGCCGTTCCCATGGCCGTTGGTGGGCGCCGCTTGCGTGGTGTCGGCGGCGGCACCCTCGAGGAACACCGAGCGGAGCACATCGGGACGCTCGAGCAGCTCGGCGGTGGGGCCCTTGAACCGGATCTCGCCCTTCTCCATGAAGTACGCCGTCTCGGCCACGGTCAGGGCGACGTTGACCGACTGCTCGACGAGGATGAGCGTGGTGCCCTGGTCGCGGATGGCGCGGACGATGTGGAGCAGCTGCTCGACGATCACTGGCGCCAGACCGAGCGACAGCTCGTCGATCATCAGCAGCCGGGGCTTGGTGATGAATGCCTGGGCGAGGGTCACCATCTGCTGCTCGCCACCGGAGAGCAGGCCTGCCGGCTGGCTCCAACGGTCGCGGAGCACCGGGAACATCTCCTGCACCCGTTCGATGGCCTCGTCGATGTGGGCCTGGTCCTTCTGGTACATCCAGCCGGCGATCCGCAGGTTCTCCTCGACCGAGAGGCCGGGGAACACCCCCTTGCCGCCGGGCACCTGGATGACGCCCTTGGCCGCGACGTCGTGCGGCTGGGAGAACGTGATGTCGTCACCGTCGAAGATGACCGCGCCGGCACGGGCCGGCGTGAGACCCGAGATGGCCCGCAGCAGCGTCGACTTGCCGGCGCCGTTGGTGCCGAGCAGGGCGATGACCTCGCCGGCCTCGACCTCGAAGTCGACGTCGAAGAGCACCTGCACCGAGCCGTAGGCGACATCGAGGTTCTTGACCACCAGCAGCTTCTGGCGACCCTCGGCCTTGGCCTGGGCGACCTCGGCCCGTGCCTTGGCCGACGTGCGCACCTTGGCGATGTCGGCGTTCACGAAGCGGCCGCCAGCGGCGAACAGGAAGCAGCCGAAGAGGAAGATCGGGACCAGCACGAGGATGCCGACGCGGATGCCGTTGTCGTCGGCGACGCCGCCGATGATCGACAGCACGATGACGCCGGGAAGGGAGAACAGCCCGGAGAAGCTGAACCCGAGCGCACGGGCCCGTGGAGGGAGGGTGAGTGAGAGGACGCTGGCGATCCCCGGGGTGATGGCCCCGAGCACGGCGGTGGCGGCGACGTTCGACGCGACGGCCAGTGGCAGCGACGGTGCCAGCGCGTAGGCCACCAGGAAGGCGCAACCGATCGAGCCGGTGACCGCGACCAGCTTCACCAGCAACGACGGATCTCGGCGGACGATCCGGGTGCTGATCGGGATGAAGATCAGGATGCCGATGAGCTGGAACGGCTCGGCGACGGCGGCGATGATGCCGCGCCCGGCTTCGTTCACGCCGAAGACGTCCTCGTAGTAGATCGAGGTGAGGCTGGCGAGACCGATGACCGACAGGGCGAGGAACGGCAGCGACATCCACAGGCGGCGGACGGTGCGCACCTCCCAGCAGATGCGGAAGCCTTCGCTGAAGCCGACCGGCTCGTCCTCGAGCATCTCCTGGTCGGCGCTCGCCCCGGCTTCGCGACGCTCGAACTTGCCACGGGTCGGTTCCCGCAGCTGCGTCGCCGCGATGATCACCAGGACGATGGTGGGGACGGCGAGGACGATGAACGGCGCCCGCCAGGTGAACAGCGTGGCGAGCACCCCGGCGATGATCGGTGCCACGAACTGACCGATGGAGTTGCCGAGACGGTGGACGCCGAAGGCGGCGGGCCGGTTCTCGGACGGGTAGTAGTCCGACAGCAGCGAGTCGTGCGTCGGCCCGTTGACCAGACGGCCCATGGCCGAACCACAGCGGGCTGCGACCAGCAACCCGACGGTGGGGGCGAAGCCGGTCATCATCGAGAAGAAGCCCCACGCCGCCGCGCCGCCGACGGCGATGCGCACCCGGCTGCGGCGGTCGGCGAGGAAGCCGACGAAGGGCTGGAGGCCGAGCGCCAGCGCGGTGACGATGGCGACGACCGTGAGGATGCCCTGGTTGTCGAGACCGAAGCTGTCGCGGATCTCGGGGACGAGTACGCCGAAGGCGACGCGGTCGAGCTCGTCGACCGCGTTCAGACCGAAGAGCACGGCGAGCGGCAACGCGGCCTCGTCGCCGATGGCGAATCGGAAGTACTGGATCGGATTGCGGAGCGGGCTGGGCTCGTCGGGCATGGGCGCGTTCACGATGGGTGCGGTCATCGGTTCTCTCCTGCGCTCACGAGCCCGGCGTCGTCTCCGGACTCCTCGACCTGGTCCGGCGGTGCGAACGGGTCGAGCACCGGTGGCGGATCGGCGTCGGTCTGCCGCGAGTCGGCGACCAGGCTGGGCACGTGGATGCCGTGGCGCTTGGCGATGCGGCTGAGGATGCGGTCGCGGGTGTCGTAGTACAGCTGGCTGAACCCGCCGGGCAGGAACAGCAGCACGATGACGAGCCCGACGCCGGTGGTGAGCAGGTACAGCACGTCGGCGATGGCCTCGGGGAACGAGGTCCGGAAGTACTCGAGGCCCTCGATGAAGACCGGGCCGAGCAAGGCGCCGGGGATCGACCCGAGTCCGCCGATGACCACCATGATGAAGACCTGGAAGCTGCGGTCCGGCGCGAAGGGCTGGATCCCGAGGCTCTGTTGCTGATGGACGTAGATCGCGCCGGCGGCCGACGCGATGAAGCCCGAGATGGCAAACGCGGTGAGCTTCGCCGAGATCACGTTGATGCCGTACGACTGGGCGCCGCGCTCGTTGTCGCGGACGCCGATGAGCACGCGCCCCGTCCGGCTGTTGCGGATGCCGCGGACCATGGCGATGGCGATCAGCAGGCAGATGATGGTCAGGTAGTAGAAGCGGGTCTCGGACTCGATGGCGACCCGCCCGAAGATCGGGTTGCGCGGGATGCGGCCGGCCGGCAGCCAGCTCACGAGACCCTGGTTCAGCGCGTACGACGACGTCGCCACGGCGAAGGCCAGCGTGGCCACGGCGAGGAACAGTCCCTGGATCCGGAGCGCCGGGATGCCGATGGCCATGGCGACGACCGCGCCGACGACGCCGGTGGCCGGGATCACGAGCGCGAGGTCCCAGCCCCAGACGGTGGTGAGCCAGCCGCCGACCGCGGCACCGATGCCGAGGAACGCGATCTGGCCGAGGCTCACCTGACCGGCCCAGCCGGTGAGGACGACGAGCGACACCGTGACCATGCAGATGACGGCGATGGCCGAGGCCAGCGACAGATCGGCCTCGGACATGAAGAGCGGGAGCGCAGCGAGGACGGCGAGCAGGCCGGCGCCGAGCGCCTTCACGCCGTAGCGGACCTCGGGGACGTTGATGAGCTCACGCGGGATGGGCCGGACGTTGCGGGCCGCCTGCCAGGCCGACACCTCGTCGCCTCGTGCCGTCTTGCCGCGCCGCTGGAGGAGGAGCGCGGCGAGGACGATGACGAAGAGCAGGCCGTCGACCTTGGCCGAGCTGGCGTTGCTCTCGGTGAAGATCACCGTGGTCTCGAGGACGCCGAGCGCGACCGACGCCACGAAGATCGTGGGCAGCTTCTCCATGCGCCCGATCACCGCGGCGGTGAGGGCCCGGATGAGGATGGTGGGTCCCAGTGCGGAGCCGATGGGGAGACCGATGATGCCGGCGCGCATGAAGATGCCGACCGTCGAGAGCACGGTGGCGACGATCCACACGACGTTCTGGACCCGCTTGACCGGTACGCCGAGGAGGGCGGCGCGGTCCGCGCTCTCGGCCGAGGCCCGGATGGCGATGCCGTAGTTCGTGCGTTGCAGGAACCAGCCGAGTGCGCCGATCACGATGGGGACGGCGAGCATCGCCAGGATCTCGTTGCCCCGGAACACGGTGAGCCCGATGTTGAACTCGATGTCGATCGGTGACTCGTAGACCAGGCTCCCCGTCGACAGATCGAACAGTCGGGGCATGAGCGTCGTGAAGACGGCGAGCAGCTGCGACAGGCCGATGGTGACCACGGTGAGGATCAGCCGAGGCGCCTTGAAGAACCGCCGCAGGATCACGAACTCGACCACTGCGCCGAGGGCGATGGCGGTGAGGATCGCCAGCGGCAGAGCCAGCAGGAACGGGAGGCCGGGGCCGAGGATGCACAGCACGCCGAGGCTGGCGGGCACGCCGCCGAGGTCGCCCTGGGCGAAGTTGATGATGCGGCTCGACCGGTAGATCAAGGCGATGCCGAAGCTGATGAACGAGGTGATCGCCCCGATCACCATGCCCTGGACGACCACGCCGGCGGTGGGGCCCCAGAACCGGTGCAGCACCCACAGGAAGGCGAGGGTGCCGGCGACGGCCCAGGCGACCTTCCGCACCCGCTCGTCGTCGGCCCAGTTCGTCGTGGCCCGGTCGGCCACCGCTGGCGTCGTCACGCTGTTCCCCCGTGTTTCCAGCATCGGTGTGCCGACGTCGTGGACGCCACGACGCCGCGGATCATCTCGATGAGTGCTCGTTCGATCGCCTCTTGGTTCTCGTCGTCCCGCAGCCACGCGTTCGAGGCGCCGACGGTCGCTCCGAGGATCAGCCCCGACACCGACCTGGCCTGCGGTACCCCGACATCGAAGAACCGGTGCAGCACCCGTCCGACGAACTCCTCGCCGAGGCTGTCTCGGTCCGCCATGCTCGGGATGGCCGAGCCGGGGGTGATCAGCGCCGCGAAGACGTCGCCCTCGCCGGCGCCGTGCCGGAAGTGCGTTCGGATCCACACGGAGGCGAGGTCCTCGTCGCCGGCCGCGGCAGCCGTCTCGAGGGCTCCCCAGACCACGCGACCCAGACGACTGGAGCTTCGCTGGTAGACCGCCACCAGCAGTTCCTCGGCGTTGGCGAAGTGCGCATACGGCAGTGCCTTGGACACGCCGGCGATCTCGGCCACCCGCTCCATCGTCACGGCGCGCGTGCCTTCGGTGGCCAGCAGCGAGGCCGTGACGTCGAGCAGCTGCCGGCGACGGTCGCGCCGGCTCATGCGGCGCGAGCGCGTCCGGCTCGGCTCGGTGGTCGTCATGCCGGAATCCCGATGGTCGACGGCTGTCCGGACACGGTCCGGCCCCCCCTGCTCTCCCCAGATCACCATCGACCCCCGATGGTGAAGTTACGTAAGTTCAATTGGACGTCGATCGGCGATCTCCTCCTTCCTCTCGCGACAAATCCGCCGGTTCCGACTAGAAGGGGGGCGTGCGCATCTTGGTGACGAACGACGACGGCATCGATTCGGTGGGGCTCCATGTGCTCGCCCGGCGGCTCGCCCCGTTGGGCGACGTGTTCATCGCCGCTCCCGATCGTGAGTACTCCGGATTCGGCGCCGCGCTCGGCACGCTGCACCTGCTGCAGCCCGAGATCCAGCGGGCACACGTCGAGGGCGTGGCCGAGTCGTGGTCGATCGAGGGCCCGCCGGCGCTGTGCGTGTTCTTCGCTCGGCTCGGGGCGTTCGGCGACGTCGACCTGGTCGTCTCGGGGATCAACCCCGGCGTCAACACCGGCCGAGCGATCTACCACTCGGGCACCGTGGGAGCCGCGCTCACCGCTCGAAACGGGAACATCCCGTCCATCGCGGTCAGCCAGTCGGTCGCCGGGTTCGGTGTCGAGGGACAGGGCTGGGACGAGATGCTCGTCGACCAGCAGTGGGACACCGCGGCCGAGGTCGCGGCGGTCGCCGCGGCGGCGATGCTGAAGTCACCGGTCCAGCCCGTTCCGGTCGTCAACCTCAACGTGCCGAACTGCGCGGTCGACGAGATCGACGGCTGGCGCCACGCCGAGGTCGGCGTCACACCGCCGCGGTCGGTGGCGACGGTGGAGCTGGTGCCCAAGGAGGGCTACGAGCACACCTTCAACGTCGAGATGACGTGGGGTGACCCCGTCGAGCTGCCGCCCGAGACCGACGGCGGCATCGTCGAGCGCAACACCGTGGCGGTGTCGTACCTCACCCGGATCGCCCACGATCGGCGCGACGACCTCGGCCCGGTCGACGCTGCGCTCGAGGCCCTCCTCCCGACCACGAGCTGAGGTCTCGTCGAGGGGCGGGGATCAAGGAGCGGGCCGGGTCTCCGCGCTGCTGCCGTCGTCGAGCGCCCAGCGGCCGCGACCCTCGGACTTCGCCCGGTAGAGGGCGGCGTCGGCCCGCTCGAGCAGCGCGTCGACCGAGGTCCCGACAGTGGAGCGGACGATCCCGATGCTGGCGCCCACCTCGACCGTGCCGGCCTCGAGGGTGATGGGCTGGCTGATCGAGGCGATGATCCGATCGGCCACGATGCCGGCGACGGCGTCGGTTCCGACGTCGGCGCATTCGACCACGAACTCGTCGCCGCCCATCCGGGTGACCCGGTCGCCTGGGCGCACGGCGTGTTTGATGCGCTCGGTGACCGTGACCAGCACGAGGTCGCCGGCGGCATGCCCGAACCGGTCGTTCACCGGTTTGAAGCGGTCGAGGTCGATGTAGAGCAGCGCCCAGCCATCGGCCATGCGATCGGGATGGGCGAAGAAGCGCTCGCGGTTGCCGGCACCGGTGAGTGGATCGTGGAAGGCGGCATGGGTGAGCCGTGCCTGCATGGTGGTGCGTTCGAACGCCAGGCCGGCCACCGCCACCATCCGCTCGAGGTGCTCGAGCTGGTTGGGGCTGATGGTCCCGGGTGTCGGGCGGGTGACGATGAGTCCGGCATCGATGCCACCCTCGGTGTGGCGTACCGGCAGCAGCCACCACGCGTTCACGCCGGCCGCCTGCAGGAGACGGTGGTACTCGTCCGACGTGTCGCTGATGTCATCGACGCTGACGAGGACCCCGGTCCGGAGGGCCCGCCACCACGGGCCCGGCTTCGCGAGCCCGACGCGGACCGCTTCGAGCAATCCGGCTCCACCCACCAGGCGTTGTCCCTCGGCATCTCGCACCAGCCAGCAGCCGTTCGCCTCGAACGGATTGCCGCACAGTCCTTCGGCGAGCAGTTCGAGGGTGCGGTCGATGGGCGCGTTCTCGGCCACGGACGACACGGCGTTGGCGATGGCGTCCTTGCTCTGTTCGGGCACGAAGACGAGCACGAGCACGCCGACGTCCGGGTCGTCGAGGTGGTTGATCGCCCACAGGTCGGACGACACGATCCGGCCTCGGGCATCGCGGTAGCGCACCGAGACCGGGCCCATCCGCGATCCGGAGTAGCCCGATGCGAAGTCGATCAGGTCGGAGTACCGGGACGAGTCGCCGACGCCGAAGTCGAGGATGTTGCGGCCGACCAGGTCGGCGGCAGGGATCCCGATGAGCTCGGCGAACGCGGCGTTGACATGGGCGATGGTCCCGAGCGCGTCGGTGCACGCCAGCCCCACGGGCAGCGCATCGAATTCGGGATGGGCGGCAACCACGTCATCCTCCCGCGTGTGGTCCGGGGCTCAGCCTAGGAAGCGGGAGGCGCCGCAGCAGTGTCAGAGCCGGAACTCGGCCGGGGACCGGCTACAGCGAGGGATGGGCTTTGCGCAGGATCGGGAGCAGCAGCGCCTTGGGCGTGACGCGGGCGGCCGCAGCGAAGGCCCGGTTGGCGAGGCCGGGGATGGCGACGGCGCGTCCGGCCTCGAGCGCTTCGATGCCGCATCGGGCGACGTCGGACGCGGACTCCCACATGAACGCCGGCAGGCCGTCGCCCTCGTTGAGGTCCTCGAATCCGGCGGCCTCTCCGAACTCGGTGTCGACCGGCCCGGGGCACAGGGTGGTGACCGACACGCCGTGCGGTGCGAGCTCGGCGCCGAGCGCCAGTCCGTACGAACGGACGAACGCCTTGGTGGCGGCGTAGCCGGCCTGGCCGGGCAGCGGCTGGAAGCTGGCGGTGGAGGCGACGTTGAGGATCGCTCCCCGTCGCCGCTCGACCATGCCCGGCACGACCAGTGCGCAGAGGTGGGCCACGGCTTCGACGTTGGTGCGGATCATGCCGATCTCGCGCGCCGGGTCGACCTCGGCCACCGGCCCGACGGTGGAGAACCCGGCGTTGTTCATCAGCACGTCGATCTGCAGCCCACGGCGCCCGATCTCGTCGATCAGGTCGGTGCGGGCCGCCTCGTCCTGCAGATCGCACGCCACGACCTCGGCGCGGATCCCGTGGGTCTCGCGCAGCTCCGCGGCGAGCGTCTGCAGACGGTCCTCACGTCGGGCCACCAGGGTGACGCCGTGGCCGCGTGCGGCCATCTGGGTGGCGAGTTCGACGCCGATGCCGGCAGAGGCTCCGGTGACGAGACAGGTGCGGTCGGGGCCGGGTGTGGGGATGCTCATGCGACGACCCTAGGGCCGGCTCAGGGTGGCGCCCAGCTCGCGGTGGGGCCGCTCAGCTCCCTGCGAGCGGCACCTCGCCCTGGATCGTGAGCCGCCACATCTCGCGGCGTTGGCCGGCGTAGTCGCTCATCGGGTTGTGCAGCGTGCAGCGGTTGTCCCACACCGCGATCGATCCCGGTGCCCACCGGAACCGGCACGTGTACACCGGGTTGGTGGCGACGTCGAAGAGGTGGTCGAGCAGCGCCTGGCTCTCGTCGGGCCACCAGCCGTCGATGCCCTCGGTGTAGCCCCAGTTGACGAACAGGGCCGAACGTCCCGAGTCGGGGTGCTGGCGCAGGATGGGCTGGGCCCGCTTCTGATGGGCGGCCTCCCCGTAGAGGATGTCCATGTTCTCGACCAGCTCGTTGTGCGTGGCCTGCGACCCGTACGCCCGCTGGGGTGAGTGCACGGCGCGGAGGTCGGCGAGGGTGGCGCGGAGCCCGGGGGAGAGGTGGTCGGCCGCCAGGTAGAGGTTCGACCACAGCGTGTCACCGCCGTGGTCGGGGACCTCGTGGCCGTAGAGGATGGTGAATGCCGGCGGGGTCTCCTGGAACGACCAGTCGGAGTGCCACGCCCCGCCGAAGACCAGCGGCACCTTCTCGTCGGCCTCCTTGACGACCTTCACGACGTTGGGGTGGCTGTCGAGGCCGGCGACGAACGGGTCGTCACCGAAGGCCCCCCAGCGCGAACCGAACTCGACGAAGGCGTCGAGGTCGAACGACTGCTCTCGGAAGAACACCACGAGGTGGTCGACCGAGGCCTGTCGGATCTCGGCCATGGCCTCGTCGGTGAGCTTGCCGAGGTCGAGGTGGTCGCCGCCGGGCCCGAAGACCTCGGCGCCGAGCGCACCGGTGAGGGGACGGACCGAGATGTGGTCGAAGTCGCGGCCGGCGTTGTTGGTGGCATTGGTGGCGAAGAGCACGCGCGCAGACACTAGGGCGACCGGCAGACTGGTGCCCGTGGCCTCCTCCTCCGATCGTCCGTCGACCGTGTCCGTCGGTCTGGTCCTCGGCGCCGGTGGGGTCGCCGGCGGCGCCTGGCATGCCGGCGTCCTGGCGGCGTTGGCCGAGCTCGGGTGGGATGCGCGGTCGGCCGACCTCATGGTCGGGACCTCCGCGGGCTCGGGCACCGCGGCGATCCTGCGGCTGGGGGTGCCACCCGCCGATCTGCTGGCGGGTGCCGTCGGCGAGCCGATGAGCGAGGTCGGCGCATCGCTGGCGTCGAAGGCGGGCCCGCCGATGGCGATTCCGAATCCGGTGGTCGGCCGTCGCATCCCCACGCCGGCGGCGCTCGGCCTCGCCGTGCGCTCGCTCGGTCGCCCGTGGGACCTGCGGCCGTTCAAGGCGGCGGCCGGCCTCCTCCCCCCGGGCCGGGTCTCCACCGAGTTCATCGGCGACCGCATCCGGCGCACGCACGACGACCCGTGGCCCGAGCGGCCCACGTGGATCTGTGCGGTGCGGATGCGTGACGGCGAGCGGGTGGTGTTCGGTCGCGACGTCGACGACGCCCACATCGCCACGGCGGTCGAGGCGTCGTCGTCGATCCCCGGCTTCTTTGCGCCCGTCGGTCACGGCAGCGAGACCTACGTCGACGGTGGGGTGCACTCGCCCACCAACGCCGACCTGGTTGCGGGGCTCGGCTTCGACATCGTCGTCGTGTCGAGCCCGATGTCGGCCACCCGAGACGCCATCCGCCGGCCGTCCTGGTCGGGTGCCCGCTCGCTCCATGCCGCGCGCCTCGGCCGTGAGGTCCGGGCGATCCGCGAGTCGGGCACGCCGGTGCTCGTGCTCCAACCCGGTCCCGACGTGGTCGACGTGGTCGGCATCAACTCCATGGACATGGAGCGCCGAGCGGACATCGCACGGATCTCGCACGAGACGGTCGCGGCGCACCTGCGCTCCGACCGCGTCGCCGAACGCCTCGGGCTCCTCACCCGCTGAGCGCGGGTCCCCGTCTGCTACTCCCGCAGGTCGCGGTGACAGCGCGGGCAGAGGCCTGCGAGCGTGGTCGCCACCGCGCACTCGCAGTTCCAGCACAGGTGGGCGTAGACGCTGTCGAGTCGTTCGACGAGGTCGTTCAGCTTCGGCGTGGCCGGGTCGGGTCGGCGCTCGGCGAGCTGGCGCCGGCAGCGGAGGCCCAGCGCGTCGTCGATCGCCGGCTCGTCGCCGCATCCCCAGCAGACCGGTTCGCCGGGGTCGGTCACAGCCCCAGCTCGGCCAGCGCCACGGGCCGGCCCTCGTCGATGGAGCGGTGGGCAGCCTCGCCCATGGCGACCGACCACGTCCCCTCGGACAGGGTGACCTTCGGCTCGCCGCCGGAGCGGATCGCCTCGCAGAACTCGAGCAGCTCGAGGTAGCTGGCGCCATGGTGGCCACCCGAGTACCGGACGCGCGGATCCGGGCCGATCTCGTGGACCTCGACCGGCCAGTCGGGCCCGCGTGAGCCGACGACCATCTCCATCTCGCGGCCGCGAGCGACCTCCATGAAGTTGGGGACGAACGCCTCGAGCTTCCCGAGGTCGCCGGTGGCCGAGATCTCCTGCTCCCACCGCGATCCCTCGGCGAACATGCACAGGTCGAGCATCGCCCGGGCACCGCTGGAGTAGTCGACGATGACGAATGCGTTGTCGAGGATGTCGGGGCGTTCGCCGCCGTACGACTCGTCGAGGTGGTTGACGTCTTGCGCGCCTGACGCCGTCACCCGCACGGGTCGCTCCCGGAGGATCAGGTTCATCAGGTCGAAGAAGTGACACGTCTTCTCGACCAGCGTGCCGCCGGTGTTGCGGCTGAAGCGGTTCCAGTGGCCGATCTTGTCGAGGAACGGGAAGCGGTGCTCACGGATGGCGACCATGCGCAGCCGACCGGCCTCGCCGGCGTGGACCCGTTCGAGGAACTGGGTGATCGCCGGCATGTAGCGGTACTCGAGGCCCATCCAGACGATGCCGTCGTGGGCTGCCGCCTTCGACTCGACGGTGAGGCAGTCGGCGGTGGTCGTGCACAGCGGCTTCTCGATCATCAGGTGCAGCCCGGTGCCCCAGCACGGTTCGAGCACGTCGATGTGGGTGTGGTTGGGCGACGCCACGACCACGGCGTCGAGGTCGCATCCCTCGACCATCGATGCGGTGTCGTCGAACACCAGGAGGTCGTCGCCGACGGTGCGGCGGGTCCGGTCGACCGACACGCCGTCGGGCTCCGCCACCGCGACCACCCGCGCGCCCTCGATGGCCTGGAGGTTGTGGATGTGCTCCCGCCCCATCATCCCGGAGCCGATGATCCCGAACCTCAGCTCGCGCATGGGGCGACGCTACAGGTGCACCCGCCGGCGGGGTCGGGCCGGACGACGTGAACAGACGGACGGCCCAGTCCTTGCCATGATCGCGGGGTGCGCCTGCTCCCCGACTCGAACCGTGCTCGCGCTCGCCTCCGCGTCCTCGCCGTGGCTGCGGTGGGCGCTCTCGTCGCCGTCGGCATCTGGACGCTGCTCGATGATGCCGACGGACCCTCGGACGCTGCGGACGGCCGCTCGTCGGACACGGCGCCGGTCGACGCCGACGCCGAGCTCCCTGCGCCGCAGCCCGAGCCCGACCCCGACCCCTCCACCGGCGTCGACCCGGCCATCGCCCTGGAGCGGGTGGCCGAGCTGTCGGCGCCCTCGTCGGTCGCCCACATCGGTGCCGGGGCTCCCGTCCTCGTGTCGACGCTCGAGGGGCGCGTCCACCAGGTCGACCTCGAGTCCGGCGAGTCGTCGGTCGTGCTCGACCTGAGCGGCGTGGTCTCCACCGGTGGTGAGCGGGGTCTGCTCGGTCTCGCCGTCGACCCGGACGGCGACCGGCTCTATGCGGACTACACGAACACCGATGGTGACACCGAGATCCGGTCGTGGCCGATCGAGAACGGGGTGCCCGTGGGCGAGGCCGCCGACGGCGTGCTCCACCTCGAGATCGGTCAGCCGTATCCGAATCACAACGGCGGGAATCTGGTCTTCGGCCCCGACGGCCTGCTCTGGATCGGCACGGGCGATGGTGGGAGCGGGGGCGACCCCGACGAGGTCGCCCAGGATCCATCGAGCCTCCGGGGCAAGATGCTCCGCGTGGAACCCGACCCTGCGGGTGGCGTGCTCGCCCCGTCCACCAACCCGGCCTGGGGTGGCCGCCCCGAGGTCTGGGGCATCGGCTTGCGCAACCCCTGGCGGTACAGCTTCGACCGTGCGACCAACCTGCTGTGGATCGCCGACGTCGGCCAGAACGAGGTCGAGGAGGTCACCGTGGTGGCGCCGGACGCCGACCGACCGAACTTCGGGTGGGACGTGGTCGAGGGCAGCAGGAACTTCGAGGGCACCGCCGACCCGGCGTTCACGATGCCAGTCGTCGAGTACCTGCACGACGAGGGCTGTTCGGTGACCGGCGGGTACGTCTACCGGGGCACGGCCATCCCGTCGCTGTTCGGCTGGTACCTGTTCGGTGACTTCTGTGGCGGCTGGATCCGTGCCGTGCCGGCCGACGATCCCGAGCAGGTGCCCGTCGAGCTCTTGGCCGATGCCGGCGTGGCTGTGTCGTTCGCCGAGCTGGCCGACGGCGAGCTGCTGTTCCTGACGCCCGACGGCATCCACCGCATCGTCGCGGCCTGAACCGACGCGGGGTCGTGCCGGCGCGGCATCCTGACGTGTGCCCGAGATCCTCGCCCCCCTCCCTGGTCTCCGACGGTCGGTGTCGGTCGACCTCGAGCTGGACGTCGTCGACGAGGCCGATGTGGCCATGTCCGTCGCGGTCGCCGGTGCGCTCGACCTCGCGTCGGAACGGCTGTCGGTGCGCGTCGACGGCGCCGAGCACCCGGTCGAGGAGGTCGTCGCCGCGCACCACGCTCGTGTCCAGCTGCTCACGGGCATCGCGCCGGGTCGGGTGACGGTGGAGTATCGAGCCGTGGTGGTCGGTGCCGGTCCGGTGCCCGCGGCGACGCGCCTCGACTGGTTCGAGTACCTGCGCCCCAGCCGCTACTGCGAGTCGGACCGGATCGGCGCCCTGGCGCGTGACGAGTTCGGCGGCCTCGCCGGCGCCGAGCTGGTCGAGGCCGTCACCAATTGGGTCGGGACGCACCTGGCCTACGTGCCGGGGTCGTCCCGTCCCACCGACGGGGCGGTCGCGACGCTGCTGGCCCGTCAGGGCGTGTGTCGGGACTTCGCCCACCTCACGGCGGCCCTGCTACGCGCCAACGGCGTTCCGGCCCGCATCGCGTCGGTCTACGCGCCCGGTCTCGATCCGATGGACTTCCATGCGGTCACCGAGGCGCATCTCGACGGATCCTGGTACGTGGTCGACCCGACGCTGCTGGCGCCGCGCAGCTCGATGGTGCGGATCGCCACCGGTGCCGACGCCGCCGACACCGCGTTCCTCACCACGCTGCGCGGCGTGGTCGACCTGGTGTCGATCGAGGTGTCGGCGGTTGCCGACCCCGGCCTTCCCGTCGACGACGTCAGCGCGCTGGCCCAGCTCCGCTGACGGCCGTGCTCACGAGGTGAGCTCGTCGACGCGAGCTCGGGCCTGCTTCGCCTGACGGCGGACCGATTTCTCGGCCTTCTCTGCCCGCTTCTCGAGCTTCTTGCGCGCCCGCTTGCTGGACTCGCGGGCCTTGGACACGGCGTCGTCGACCATCGGCTCCGCGTCGGTCACGAGGCGCTCGGCCGCCGAGCGGGTCTGGGTCAGCACCGGGGCGATGGAGGAGCGCGCTGCAGCGGTGAGTCGCTTGCGTCGCGGGAACTTCGATCGTTCGTCCCGGGCGCCGCGCCGACGGGCCCGCCGAGCGTCTCGCAGAGACGTCAGCTCGGCCGAGGAGGCGCGCCGCTCGGCGTCGTCGAGCTTCTCGCGCAGCAGGGACTCGATCTTCGAGGTGCGCTCGAGATCGGCCTGGGTCTCGGCCAGTGCCGCCTCGGCTTCGCGGAGCAGCTCCTTCTTCGAGCGCCAGCTCACGATGCCGAGCGTCGAGATGGAGAGCGTCTTCCGGATGAGTCCCATGGTTCCTCCTGGTGGTCGGACGGGCAGGCCGTACCCCGGTGACCATGGTCCCATTCCTCGGCTGATCGCTGCACGGCTCGGCACCGGGACTCGATGCGGACCTAGCCTCCGCTCCATGGAGAACAACTGGCGTCGCGCGGGTGTGCAGCTCGGCAAGTACTGGTATGCGGTCCTCGCACTGATGCTGGTGATCACCGGGCTGTTGAGCTTCGGCCTCCGCCAGCTCGAGTTCGCGACCGGCCAGGACAGCTATCTGAACTCCGACAGCCAGATCGCGTTGGACAACGTCGAGTTCCAGAACGACTTCGGTGGCGAGACCGTCATCGTCCTCTTCCAGGCCCAGGACGGCGCCGACATCACGGACCTCTTCGCCGGCGGCAACCTCGCCGAGCTCGACCGGCTCGAGACCGAGCTGCGAGCGATCGACGAGACGTACGCGGTCATCACGCCGCTCACCTCGATCAAGTTCTCCGAATCGATCGTCGTCGAGGGTGTCGGCACCAACGCGCTGCTGTCCGCGGTGCAGCGCGACCCCGACGAGGCCTCGCAGGCCATCCGTCAGGCCGACATCTCGGTCACCCTCGCCCGACTGGGTGCGATCGAGTCGCAGGATCTCGCCAATCCGGACTGGATCGACTTCCTGATGTTCGACAACACCGGGTTCGACCCGGCGGAGGGTGTCGCTCCGGCCGACGAAGACCGGAGCACCCGGGCATCGTTGCTCTCGACCTTCCCGAACCAGCAGACCGCCGTCGGCGGCATCCTGCTCACCGGCAACGCCGATCTCGACACGCTCTCGGCCGGCACCGAGTCCGTCGTCGACGTGATGGCGACCGCCGACCTCGAGGGCTTCGACGTGGTCACGACCGGTTCGCCGGTCTTCCTCGCCGAGATCAACGACTACCTCCAGGGCGGCATGCTCACGCTCGGCGCCGCCGCCTTCGCCGTGATGGCCGTCATCCTGCTGCTGATGTTCCGGGTCCGATGGCGGCTCCTGCCGCTGCTCTCGGTCTTCGTCGGCATCCTGTGGGGATTCGCCATCCTGGGATTCATCGACGTCGACCTGTCGCTGGTCACGATCTCGGGTCTCCCGATCCTCATCGGATTGGGCATCGACTTCGCCATCCAGATCCACAACCGTGTCGAGGAGGAGGTGGTGCTCGATCGGGAGGAGCACCCGATGTCGGAGACGCTCGCCAACCTCGGGCCGGCGCTCCTGATCGCCACCGTGAGCGGCATCTTCGCCTTCCTCGCGCTCCAGGTGTCGCAGGTCCCCATGATCCGCGACTTCGGCGTGATGCTCGCCATCGGCATCGCCGTGCTGGTCTTCACCGGCATCGTGATCCCGACCTCGATGCTCGGCATCCGCGAGTACGTGGTCCCGACCAGTCACCGCAAGGAGTCGCGGGTCGAGCGCGTCGTCGTCAAGCTCGGATCGCTGCCCCCTGCCTCGGCGATCCCGCTCGTCATCGCCTCCATCGCGCTGTTCGTCGCCGGTGTGGCGCTCGAGGGCAGCTTCAAGATCGAGTCCGACCCACTCCGGTGGATCAACCAGGAGAGCCAGTCGGTCAAGGACATCGAGACGCTCGAAGAGGCCACCGGTTTCTCCTCGACCCTGGGCGTCCTGGTGCAGGCGAACAACATCTACGACCAGGACGTCGCCGATGTGATCTTCGACTTCACCGCCGCTGCCGAGCAGCGCCCCGACGTCGTCACGACGTCGAGTCTCGTCAACACCATCGCCAAGATCATCGCCGTGCCCGGAGCGACACCGCTCCCGCCGACGTCCGAGGACCTCGTCGCGACGGCGGCGGTGGCGCCGGAGGACATCTCCCGGGCCCTGCTCGTCTCCGACGGCACGGTGACCCAGGTCAATCTCCGGCTCGCGCCGGCGAGCCTCGATCAGCGAGCCGTGACGGTCGAGGAGCTCGAGGAGGACCTCGAGACGCGCATCTCCGCCCTCGACCTGTCCTCGGATTCCATCCTCAGAGAAGGGTTGAGCGAGGACGAGCAGCCCGTCCGTGCCGTGCCCGCAGGTCTCGCCGTCGTCGGTGTCGGCCTGCTCGAGAACCTGTCGGCCAACCGGGCGATCCTGACCTACTTCGGGCTCGCCCTCGTGGGGTTGTGGCTGCTGGTGCGCTATCGAAGCCTGTCTCGGGCGCTGCTCACGCTCGTCCCGATCGGCCTCGCCGTCGGAACGTCGTCCGTGGTCGTCGGCGCGTTCGGCTTGACCCTCTCGCCGCTCACGACGGTGTCGGGCCCGCTCGTGGTCGCGAGTTGCACCGAGTTCTCCGTGCTGATCCTCGCCCGATATCTCGAGGAGCGCCAACGAGGTCTCGAACCGCGCGAGGCCAGCCATCAGGCCGCGGGTCGCACCGGTCGGGCGTTCTTCACGTCCGCACTCACCACCATCGGTGGCTTCGCCGTCCTCATCGGCTCGGCCCTTCCGCTGCTCCGTGACTTCGGCATCATCGTCACCCTCAACGTGGCGGTCGCGCTGCTCGCTGCGCTGGTGGTCATGCCGCCGATCCTGGTCTGGGCAGATGGGCGAGACCTCCTCCCGGTGGGGGACCTCGCCCCGGAGAAGGCGGTGGTCCTCGCCGCGAAGCCCGTCGGCACCGGCAGGGTCGCGTGGGCCGGTGGCATCGTCGTGGTCGCAGCCATCGCACTCGGGCTGTTCGCCTCGGCGGACAAGACCACCGGTGTGGCCAGCGCATCCCCGTACACCGCACAGGCCCTCCCGACCACCACGACCACCACCACCGAGGCGCCGGCCGAGCCCGACGTCATCGATCCGGCGGACTTCGGCACCGAGAAGCCGGCGAGCCTCATCGGTGGCACCCTCTACGACCTGCTGATCGCGCAGGGTGCCGCGCCGAACGAGGCCGTGTGCACCGCGGAGGTGCTGGCTTCCCGGATCTCGGACGACGAGCTCATCGCGCTCGGCATCGTCGAGTTCACGCCCGAAGCCGTCGCCCCGGTGGTGCTCGCCGCACAGGACTGCGGCATCGACCAGGCGATCATCGACGCCACCATCGACGCCGGCCTGGGCTGACCGCTCGGGCCAGTGGGTATCTGCTGGCGTACTGTTGCGGAGGAGCCACCACCGAGGAGCAGCCGTGGAGTCCGACCACACCTCCATCGTCGAATCGTCCAGCGCCGGCGGGCACGCCGACTTCGTCGTGGTCGCCAACCGGCTACCCGTGAAGCTGGACGAAGACGGCTCGTGGTCGCTCAGTCCGGGCGGTCTGGTCTCGGCACTGCTGCCGGTCATGCGCGAGCGGTCCGGTTCATGGGTCGGCTGGGACGGCAGCTCCGACGGCAGCGAAGGCGCCCGGTTCGAGTTCGAGGGCATCACCCTGTCGACCGTCGGCCTGTCCGAGCAGGAGCACGACGAGTACTACGGCGGCGCCTGCAACGAGACGATCTGGCCGCTGTACCACGACGCCATCGAGACCGTGCAGTTCCACCGCGAGACCTGGGCCGCCTATCGCGACGTCAACCAGCGCTTCGCCGACGCCGCCTGTGCCGAGCTCGCCGAGGGCGGCACGGTCTGGGTGCACGACTACCAGCTCCAGCTCGTGCCGCAGATGATCCGCGAGCAGCGGCCCGACGCTCGCATCGGGTACTACCTCCACATCCCCTTCCCCCCGCTCGAGATCTTCGCCCGCATGCCCTGGCGGCAGCAGGTGCTCGAGGGTCTGCTCGGCGCCGACATCATCGGCGTCCAGACCCAGGCAGATGCCGGCAACGTGCTGGCGGGCGTCGGACGCTTCTGTCAGAGCGACGACGTCGTCTTCGCCAGCGGCGGCGGCATCGTCCGCGCCGGGCGACAGACCACCGTGGTCAAGGCGTTCCCGATCTCGGTCGACTACGAGACCATCGCCGCCGAGGCCGCCACCGAGGAGATCGAGGTCGCCGTCAAGAAGCTGCGTGCCGAGCTCGACGACCCCGAGACCGTGCTGCTCGGCGTCGACCGCCTCGACTACACCAAGGGCATCGATCTGCGGCTCAAGGCCATGCGCGAGCTCCTCATCGAGCACCGGCTCGACCCCCGGAAGACCGTCATCATCCAGGTGGCCGTGCCCAGCCGTGAAGACGTGCTCGGCTATGACACGGTGCGCAACCGTGTCGAGCAGCTGGTGGGCACCATCAACGGGGACTTCGGCGAGCTCGGTCGTCCGGTGGTGCAGTACATCCACAAGAGCCTCCCGTTCGCCGAGCTGCTGGTGCTCTACCGCGCCGCCGACGTCCTGCTCGTGACGCCGTTCCAAGACGGCATGAACCTGGTCGCCAAGGAGTACGTCGCCGCGCGTGTCGACGGTGAGGGCACGCTGGTGCTGTCCGAGTTCGCCGGCGCGGCCGAGGAGCTCACCGACGCGTTCCTGGTCAACCCGTACGACACCGAGGGGCTCAAGGACCAGATCGAGGCCGCGGTCAAGATGGGCGTCGACGAGGAGCGCAAGCGGATGGCGTCGATGCGGACCCAGGTCGAGAGCAACGACCTCGCCGCGTGGGCCAAGGCGTTCCTCGCCCTCCTCGCCATGGCCTGACCCGAGCGCCCATCTTCTACGCTCGCCGGGATGTTCCCGCTGCTCGATCGCGTCCGTCTCCACGTCGAAGCCGTCGACGCCCTCCGCCGAGCCGGCATGCTCAATCCCCAAGTCGCGCTGAGGACGGCGAAGTCGCTGCGCACATGGGGCCCGACGTTGGCGGCCGGCTACCTGGCCAGCGCCGAGCGTCGCCCCGACGCCACGGCCGTCATCGACGACGAAGGCGCCATGACCTTCGCCGAGCTCGACCACCGTTCCGATCAGCTGGCCGACGTGTTGCGCACCCACGGGATCGAGGCGAAGACCCCCGTGGGCCTGCTGGCCCGCAACAGTCGTTGGTTCGTGCTGTCGGTCGTGGCGCTCGACAAGCTCGGTGCCACGGTCCTGTACATGAACACCGGCTTCGCCGGCCCGCAGCTCGCCGACGTCATGCACCGCGAGGGCTGCGGGCTCCTGCTTCACGACGCCGAGTTCTCCGAGGCGGTTGCGACGCATGCGCCGGACCTCACCGCACTGGTCACCGATGGCAACGACCCGGCCGACCTCCCGGCTCTGGTGCAGGCTTCGATGGCGGGTCGCCAGAGTCCGCCCGATGCGCACGGTCGCCAGGTCATCCTCACGTCGGGCACCACCGGCGTGCCCAAGGGGGCCGCCCGATCGCTCGACCACATCCCCGACCTCGTCACCACCACGTCGCTGCTCCAGCGGGTGCCGTTCCATGTCGGCGACGTGCACGTCGTCCCGGCGCCGATGTTCCATTCGCTGGGCAACGCTGCGCTCCTCATGGGTGCGCAGATGTCGCACACGCTGGTGATGACCCGCCGGTTCGACCCGGCGAAGGTCCTCCGGCTCATCGCTGACCACGACGTCCGCGTCATGACCGCGGTGCCGGTGATGCTCCAGCGCATGGTGGCCCTCGACGAGGCCGAGACCGCTGACGTCGACGTGTCCGCCCTCGACGTCGTGTTCTGCTCGGGTTCGGCGCTTCCGGGCTCGCTGGCGCTGACGTGGATGGATCGCTTCGGCGACAACCTCTACAACATGTACGGCTCCACCGAGGTCGCGGCCGCCACCATCGCGACGCCTGCCGATCTCCGGGCCGCACCCGGCACGGCCGGGCGCCCGCTCAACGGCGTCGACGTGCGCCTCTACGACGACCACGACCAGGTCGTCACCGACGCCGGCGTCGACGGCCGCATCTTCGTCGGCAGTGGGTTGCGGTTCGACGGCTACACGAACGGTCAGACCAAAGCGGCCATCGACGGGCTCCTGTCATCGGGCGACCTCGGGCACTGGGACGACGACGGCCGCCTCTTCGTCGGTGGTCGGGACGACGACATGATCGTGTCCGGCGGCGAGAACCTCTACCCGCGCGAGGTCGAGGACCTCCTCGCCGACCATCCTTCGATCCACGAGGCGGCGGTCATCGGTGTCGACGACGCCGAGTTCGGCAAGCGCCTGGTGGCCTTCGTCGTGCTCGAGGCCGGCAAGAAGCTCTCCGAGGAGGAGGTCAAGGCCCACGTGAAGGCCAACCTCGCCAACTACAAGGTCCCGCGCTCGGTCACGTTCCTCGACGAGCTGCCGCGCAACGCCACCGGCAAGGTGCTCAAGCGAGAACTGAACGAGCTCGCCTGACCCGCCCCGGGTGTGAGGATCTCGCGCCTGCCGCACCCGCGGAGCGGCCAGACGAACGTCAGCATCGTGGTCCACAGCACGTGGGCGACGATCGGTGCAACGAGCCCACCCCGCCACCAGAAGAGTCCGCCCCAGACCAGGCCACCGAGGAGCGCGGCCAACCCGAGGGCCCACTTGCGCTCGACGACCTGCACCGCGGTGTACGCGACGACGCCGCCGACGAGGCCCGCACTCCCCTGGATCACGCCGCGGAAGAGCAGCTCCTCGGCGACACCCATGGCGACGATCGGCCCGACCATGCGGCCGACGCGGTCGCCGTGGCCCAGTCGGTACAGGTCGCGGACCTGCTCGACGAACGCCGGGAACAGGCGACAGAGGATGGCGTGCCCGATGTGCGTCGCGACCAGCCACGCCGAACCGACCGCGAGACCGATGCCCAGCTCGGCGAGGTCGATCGGGCCCGTGGTGGTGTCGAGTCGATCGAGCGCCGCGAGCGCCGTGACCGAGTAGCCGGCGAGGACTGCGGCCGCGATCCAGGTGCGAGGCCAGATGTCGTCCCGAGGGAGCAGGAACATGAAGCTCCACGCTGCGAACGAGAGCGCGACGGCGCCGACGGCGAGGACGAGCTCCATCACGCGGTGGCGGCAACCGCGTCGTCGACGTCGATGGTGGTGGCCTGGAAGCCGTCCCACGTCGTGATGCGCTCGGTCCGGAGGGCGACGACGGCTCGGGGCCCGTCGACCGAGCGGACCGTGGCCCGACCCCGGAGCATCGCGCCGCGCTTGCGGTCGGGGCGCCGGCTGGCGCTGTCATCGACCGTGATGCATGCGGCGCCAGGGAGCTCGGCGCGCACGATGCTCAGCGCGTCGGTGGACACCTCGACGCTGTCGTCGTCGTGCCACGTGGCCGGGAGCGCGATCGGTCCGTCGGGAGTGGCGACGCCGAGCCGGACGGGATGGTCACCTTCGAGCAGGCCGCGGAAGTCGTCGCCGAGGAGTTCGCGGGGGAGCGGCGCGGCCACGACGTCGTCGGCCCGCAGCGCAGTCCCGTCGCGCTTCTTCCATGCACCGGTCGCCTCGGTCAGCTGTCCGCCCTCGATCCTGAGGGAGCGGTCGATGTCGGTGACGAGGAGGACCCGGCGGTGTGGGAGCCATCCGGAGGGGATGTGGCTGGCCGACTCGAGATAGCCGAGGATCTGCGTGACCTGCTCGGAGCCGAGCCGGAGGACGGCGCCGGCGGCGAACAGCGACGAGAACGGATCGGCCAGCGCGTCCATGGGGCGGGTGGCATCGAGGGCGATGGTCGGGCCGGCGATCACCCGACGGACGTCGCGGTCGTCGCCGACGATGGCGGCGGCGAAGGAATGGGCACGGACCGATTTCGCCTTCAGCGAGTCGCGCGAGGTCGTCGTCCAGAAGCGGCCGGCGTGGAGGACGCCGGCCTGGATGGTCACGTGCGGACCGGTCCGGGTCTCGACGGCGAAGGGCGAGAACCGCTCGGTTGACGCACCGGTGAGGGGGAGGTGGGCCATCAGACAGCTCACGATGCCCGGATCGTCTGCTGGGTAGCGGCGGTGGGGTCGACCCCGAGGTGGGCGTAGAGACGCCGGGCGAATGCGTCGCCGGTCCGCTCCATCGAGGCCTGCATGATCCGTTGCACCGCTCGGCGCGACAGCTTCGGCAGCGGGAGTTCGACGTGCAACGTGATGTCGATCTCGAGGTGCGTGGAGCCGTCGTCGTTGTCGGACAGCGTGTAGACGCCGGCGGCGCCGGCGCGCTCCGGCCCCCCGACCGGGTCGTGCTCGAAGCGGATCTCGCGCTCCGGGGTGAAGGTCATCTTCTCGGTGAACGCGGGCGCGACCTCGACACCGAGCGCGGAGATGCCGCCGAGCTTCCAGCACCAGTGGTCGCCGTCGACGCTGATCGAGTCGATGAGCGGCGTCATCTCGGCCAGCAGGTCGGGCGATCGGAGCACCTCCCAGATCGCGCTGCGGGATGCAGGCACGTCGGCGACGGAGATGTTGCGGGCTTCGAAGCAGGGCACGGGCGCTTCGTACCCAATGGTGCCCTTCACCATCACTCCGACGCCGCACGCGGCGGCCGGACCCGCGAAGCTGCCGCCGGGAGGAATCGACGATGGGACGTCTCGACGAGTTGGACCTGAGCCCACGGCTCTCGCGCCAGCAGCAGGACGACGCGCTGGCTGCCGCCTGGAAGCGGCTCCAGATGCTGCGCCTCCATCTCGGCGGTCACCTCGACGGCAAGCTCGGCCCCGGCCTCTGCGTGGTCTTCGAGGGGTGGGATGCCGCCGGCAAGGGCGGCTGCATCAAGCGTCTCGTCGAGCCGATGGATCCGCGCCACTACTCGGTGATCTCGGTGTCGGCGCCCTCCTCTCGGGAGAAGCGCCACCACTTCCTCTGGCGCTTCTGGCCGAACCTGCCGGGTTGGGGAGGCATGGTCGTCTACGACCGGTCGTGGTACGGACGTGTCCTCGTCGAACGGGTCGAGGAGTTCGCTGCCGAGCCCGAGTGGCGGCGCGCCTACCGCCAGATCGCCGAGTTCGAGCGGATGATGGTCGAAGAAGGGACGATCCTGGTGAAGTTCTGGCTGCACGTCTCCGATGGAGAGCAGCTCCGTCGATTCGAGAAGCGCCAGCTCGACCCGGCCAAGACCTTCAAGCTCACGGCCGAGGACTGGCGCAATCGGGCCAAGCGCGAGGCCTACACCGAGGCGGTCGAGGACATGCTCGCCCTCACCGACAGCAGCGACGGGCCGTGGCACGTCGTGTCGGCCGAGTCGAAGCGTCATGCCCGGGTCGAGGTGTGCCGGACTGTGATCGCCGAGATCGAACGAGGTCTCCGGACCCGTGGGCTCGAGCTCCCGCCGACCTACGACGAGGCGAGGCAGGCGTTGGTCGAGCAGCACGCCGACACGGACCGCGGGACGATCCGCGGGGACTGAGACGCGGGCTCGGCGCTCAGTCGGCGAGGCGGTCACGCAGGAACGCGAATCGCAACGCCTGCATGGTGGCCCGCTGGCCGGCGTCAGCGGCGCCGCCGTGGCCGCCCTCGATGTTCTCCCAGTAGGTGACGTCGTGGCCCTGCTCGAGCAGACGGGCCGCCATCTTCCGGGCGTGGCCGGGGTGGACCCGATCGTCACGGGTCGACGTCGTGAAGAGGATGGGCGGGTAGGTCGCGTCTGGATCAGCGAGGTGGTACGGGGAATAGGTCTGGAGGTACGCCCAGTCGTCGGGGTCGTCGGGGTCGCCGTACTCGGCCATCCACGACGCGCCGGCGAGGAGCAGGTGGTAGCGCGCCATGTCGAGCAGCGGTACCTGGCACACCACGGCGCCGAAGAGCTCGGGGGTGCGGACGTACATGTTCCCGACGAGCAGCCCGCCGTTGCTCCCTCCGGTGATGCCGAGATGCGCGGGTGTGGCCACGCCGCGGTCGATCAGGTCGCGGGCCACGGCCTCGTGGTCCTCGTAGACGCGGTGGCGCTGGTCGCGCAGGCCGGCGCGGTGCCACGCCGGGCCGTACTCGCCGCCGCCCCTGATGTTGGCGAGGACGTAGGTGCCGCCGTCGGCCAGCCACGCCCGCCCGAGCCCGCCCGCGTAGGCCGGGACGTTGGGGACCTCGAAGCCGCCGTAGGCGTCGAGCAGGGTACGGGTGGGCCTGTCGCGGTCGGTCCGCCCGACCTCGAAGTACGGGATGCGGGTGCCGTCGGCGCTGGTGGCGAAGTGCTGGGTGATGGCGATGCCGTCGGCGTCGAACCGGTGTGGTTCCCGGCGGATGACCCGGGCCCCGCCGCTCACCGACGCCCGGTAGAGCGTCTCGGGGGTGACGAAGTCGTTGCCGTCGATCCACAGGTCGTCGGACGCATCGGCGTCGACCTGCGAGGCACCCACCGACCAGACCGAGGGGGCATCGAGGAGTGGGTGGAGTGACCACGTGCCGTCGTCGGCGGGGGTGGCGATCTCGACCTTGGAGCGCACATCCTCCATCACGTTCAGCACGAGGTGGTTGCGGGTCCAGGTGGCGAAGCCGAGCGCCCGAGTGGGAGTGGGAACGAAGACCGGCGTCGGCGATGCCGAGCCGGCGAGGAAGTGTTCGATCGGGACGGCGAGCAACGACCCACCCGGATGAGTGGTGTCGCCGACGGCCCAGGCCTCGCGCAGCTCGAACGTGAGCCACTGTTCGTGGACCGACACCTCGATGTGCGTCGGGACGTCGATGAGCCGCAGCTCGTCGTCGCGCAGCAGATGGAACCGCGCGGTGTAGAAGTCGAGCGCCTGGCGGATCAGGTGATGCTCGAAGCCGGGCAGCGTCGACACCTGGACCTGGACCGAGATGTCGTCGATCGTCCCCTCGAAGACGATCTCGGCGTCGTCGATCGGTGTGCCTCGGCGCCAGCGACGGACCGTACGTGGGTACCCGGATCGGGTGAGCGAGCCTTCGCCGAAGTCGGTGGTCACGTACACGGTGTCGTCGTCGATCCAGGTGAGCCCGCCCTTGGCCAGCGGCCGGACGAAGCCGCCTTCGGCCTCGGCGACGAACCGCTTCTCGACGAGATCGAACTCGCGGGTGACCGATGCGTCGGAGCCGCCGGGAGAGAGGTCGATCAGCGCTCGACGGCGGTCGGGTCGCCGGGTCTGGGACCCGTGGAACACCCAGGACTCGCCCTCGGCCGCACCCAGCGCGTCGATGTCGAGGATGGTCTCCCACGTGGGATCGCCGCCTGCGTAGTCGTCCCACGTCGTGCGGCGGAGCAGCCCTCGGGGGTTCCGGGCGTCGGTCCAGAAGTTGTGGACCGTGTCACCGTGGAGCGACGGGTACGCGATGCGGTCCTCGGCCTCGAGCACCTCGAGGATGTCGGTGCGGATGCGGGTGAAGTCGTCGCGCCCGAACAGTTCGGCCTCGGATTCGGCGTTGCGGGCGCGGACCCAGTCGAGCGCGGCCTCACCCTCGACGTCTTCCAACCACAGGTTCTCGTCCTCGATGTCCACGGCCGGACGCTAACGGCCGAGGGACCGGGATCAGGAGTGAGCGCGGAACTCGTAGTGGCCGGGGTCGGGGAACTCCCACTCGCCGCCCCAGTCGAAGCCGCGGCTGGTCATCGCGTCGACCAGGGCAGGATCCTGCGAGTCGTACGTGCCCCGTGGATTCGACGAGATGTTGAGGTCGAGGGCGATGCCCCACGTGTGTCGCGACAGCCCTGCACCCGGCGCCATCCGGCGGGCGTGCTGGCAGCCGGCATAGCTCGACGGGTCGACGGTGTCGGCCCGGCCGAACTGCTCGAGCTCGGCCATCGCCGCACGCACCACCGGGACGGTCGCGCGGTGGCAGGTGATCGCGCCGAGGATCGGCACCGACTCGGTGACGATGTTCTGCCGCACCCATGCAGGGTCGATCTCGATGTCGCGACCCGACCGGTCTCGGAAGGTGAATTCGCCGAACGCCCGCTCCACGATGGCCTGTGGTTGGACGCGGTCGCCGTGACGCAACCATGCTGCGACCGCAGACGAGCGGAGGCTGAGGTGCTCGCCCGCCGGCGTCCGCGAGCGGATGGCTCGCTCGACCGCAGGGCGATCCGAATCGGTGAGCAGGATGAAGCGCTCGTCGTCGATGCCCAGCCGTTCGGCGTCGTCGCGGTGGACGACGACCTCGGCCCCACCACCGTTGGTGTCGTCGACGATGCCCGTCACCGTCACGTCGCCACCCACGAAGCGGAGGGTGCCGCCGACGCCGAGTCGGCGGAGGCCGGCCGAGGTGCGGGTGAGTACGGCTCCGCCTGGTTGCAGCGCCGCGAGGGTGTCGCGATCGGGGCCGAGCTGGAACGGCGCATACGACGAGGGATCGACGGCGAGGGCGTCGAGGGGGAAGGCCCAGCCATCGGCGGCGCGGTCGATGACGGTTCCACCGCCGTCGACCGACTCGGTCATCCGGATGAGGTCACCGGAGACGACGGTGGCGTTCTGCACCTGGGGGAGTCCGGTGACGTCGGCGGCGAAGCCGGGCGGCAGTCCGCCCGAGGTCCAGACGAGCAGGATGGCTCCATCGCTGCGAGCCGGCGCCGACGCCCGCCGCAGTGCCGTCGTCGTGGTCGTGGCGGTCGGACTGGTGACGGTCGTGGTGGAGGCCAGGGGCGCGCCGAGCGTCGTGAGCGGCTCGACGATCGGTGACCGCACCACGGCAGCGGGAGGAGGAGTGCCCGACCTCGGCGGCCGGCCCGAGACACCTGGCGTCAGCCCTTGGGCGCCGGCCCGTCGGTGGGGTCGCCGGCGAATGCCTGGGCCTTCAGCATCCAGTCGCGCGCCAGCTCGCCCTCGATCTCGAGCGCGGTGTCGTCGACGTGGCGTCGTTGGGTGACCACGAGGCAGAAGTCCTCGGCCGGTCCACGGATGGTCCCGTCGGTGCCGTCGTCGTTCCACGTCCACGTGTCGCCCGAGGGTGTGGTGAGCTCGACCCGGATGGTGCCGGGTGGGACGTTGATGCCGCGGTTGCCGTACGACCACGAGCGGGTGATCACGCCGAGTTGCGCGATGTGGCGCAGCCGGTCGGTGGCGGTGCGCTGCCCGCCGACGGCGTCGACGATGTCCTGGCCGTGGGCCCAGGCCTCCATGAGGCGCGCCGTGAGGAACGACTTCGCGCCCATCGACGGTCCGTACCAGGGGACGCGGGTGTCGTCGGCGAGCATGGCGGCCGCCTCGCCCAGGCGGAGGCGATTGGCCCGCCAGCGATCGAGGAGCTCGTCCGGCTCGAGATCGCGGCTCCACGACAGCGTGAGCTCGTCCATGTCGGCCTCGCCGGCCATGAGCGCCTCGAACAGCGCGCTGTTCTCGGCGGCGAATCGATCGGGGTCGACGATGGCCGTGGCCGCGGTGTCGTCGAAGTAGGTGAGGTGCGCGATCTGGTCGGCGACGGTCCAGCCCGGGCTGGCTGTAGGGGTCGCCCACTGCTCGGGGAGCAGCGGAGCGACCACCTCATCGAGGGCGTCCTGCTCCGCGCGGAGATCGGCGGCGACGTCGGTGACGGACATGACCCAACCGTACGGTGTCGCAGGCTCACCTGCGTCTATCGTTCGCCGACGCACGACCGGCGTGTGCAGGAGATGGATCCCCCGATGTCGTTCCTCGCCGTGGTCCTCGGTGTGGCCCTGCTGGCCTACGCCGCCGACCAGTTCGTCCTCGGCGCCGCCCGCGTCGCCCTGCTCGTGAAGGTGCCGGCGCTCGTCGTCGGCGTCGTCATCGTCGGCTTCGGCACCAGCGCACCCGAGCTGCTGGTCTCGCTCTCGGCGGTGCGCAGCGGTGAGCCCGCCATCGCCGTCGGCAACATCCTGGGCTCGAACGCCGCCAACCTCTCGCTGCTGCTCGGACTCGGTGCGTTGCTCTGCCCGATCGTGGTCGAGTCCCGTACGGTGCGGCGCGAGGCACCCATCGCGGTCGCCGCCATGGTCGCCGTGGCGGTCGCCGTGCAGGGTGGGGTGTCGCGGCTCGAGGGCGTGGCGCTCCTCGCGGCGATGGCGGCCGCGCTCTACCTCGTCACCCGCCGTGACCGCGCAGCCGCGGTCGACGCCCTCGACGAGGAGGTCGAGGAGTTCGCCGGTCCCGGCCACCGGCTCGGCGTCGAGGTGGTCCGCACCGTGATCGGATTGATCGGAACCCTGGCCGGCGCCGAGCTCCTGCTCCGCGGCGCGGTGGACATCGCCCGCGACGTGGGGCTGAGCGAGGCCTTCATCGGCGTCACACTGGTGGCGGTGGGCACGTCGCTGCCCGAGCTGGTCACGGTGATCCAGTCGGCTCGCCGCAACGAGGCCGACCTCATCGTGGGCAACCTGCTCGGGTCGAACCTGTTCAACTCGCTCGCGGCGGGCGGCGCCATCGGTGTGGTGCATCCGTTCGCGCTCGACGCCCCGTCGCTGACCGTTGTGGCGGCGGTGGCCGGCGTCATCGTCGGACTCCTGGTCTGGGCGATGATGCGCACCGGCCACCGCGTGAGCCGCGCCGAGGGCTTCACCCTCATCGCGGTCTACGTCGTGCTCGTTCCGCTGCTGGCGTGACGCTCAGCTCACGATCATCGCCGTGACCATGCCGAACATGCCTTCTTCACGCTCGACGTGGGTGAGGATGTGGCAGTGCCAGACCCAGGTGCCGACGCTGTCGGCCTGGAGGAGCACCGAATACCGCTCGCCCGGTGCCACGTTGATGGTGTCGGCGAAGTACGGGTTGTCCAGCGGGATGCCGTCCTTGGCCACGATCAGCTGGGGGAACTGATGCTGGTGCATCGGGTGGATCTGGAGGCCTTCGTTGGCGTAGTGCACCAGGATCCAGTCGTCCTCCTGCACCGAGATCGGCGCCGTCGCCGGGAAGCTCTTGCCGTTGAGCGACAGGCCGATGGTGCCGGCGTCGTTGAGGATCATGGGGTACTCGAGGGCGATCTCGAGGTCCTCGGGGATCAGCGTGCCGCTGATGGTCTTGCCCCGGGGGAGGTCGACGTCGCCGATCTGGATGAGACCCAGCATGCCGTTGGGCACCTGCATCTGGCCGTGGTGATGGGCGTGGTACATGCCCACCGCCTTGCGCTCGGCCACGAACTCGTAGGTGAAGTCCTCGCCGGCCCGGATCAGGTCCTGGGTGTACGGCGCGACACCGTCCATGTCGTTGGGCGTTCGGACGCCGTGCCAGTGGATGTCGGTGCCCATGGGAAGGTCGTTCTGGATGTGGACCTGGATGTTGTCGCCGACATCGACCTTGATCCATGGCCCGGGGACCATGCCGTTGTAGGTCCAGGCCTCGACGAACTTGCCCGGCTCGACCTCCCATTGGACGATCTCGGCGGTGAGCTCGAAGCGCTTGGTGCCGTCGGCGAGGACGCTGGGCTCCAGGGGCTGGTTGCCGGTTCCCTCGGTCTCGGCCGGGAACGCCCGCATCGTGTTCAGCATGGCGTTGTCGAGGCCCTCCCAGTCGGTGTCCTCGCCGCCGTGGCCGCCGGCCCCGGCGACGGTGCCGCCACCGTCGCTGCTGACCGTCAGGGTGCCGGTCATCCCGGCCGCGGCATGGCCCGCGATCTCACAGAAGATCGTGTACTCGCCAGGGTCGAGCGACGACACGTCGAGTGTCTCGCTCTCGCCGCTTCCGAAGTCGGGGGTGATGAGATCGGTGCCCTCGACCCGGAGGTTGTGGATCTGCGAGCCGTCGTTGGTGACGAGCAGCGAGCCGCCCGCACCCACGGTCATGTCGGACGGCGACAGGGCGAACTCGGTGAGCGAGATCGCGAGCGGGCCGGCGGCGACGCCGCCGCCGGAGGGGCTGTCGTCGTTCGTCGCGAACGCCACGAAGCTGAAGATCAGGCCGAGCGCGGCGAGCAGGGTGACGGCGATCATGCCGAAGTCGCCGGAGCGTGGCTTCGACGCCGGGCGGTCGGCCGCCGGTGCCTCGGTGGTGGGCGTTGCCATGGTGGGGGTGTGCTCCTGCAGGTCGATCGAGCGGTCAGTCCGCGTCCACACGGGTGCAGACCCTGCTGATCCTGGTCGTCTGACCGGATTGCCGTATCCGTCCTCGGTCACCGGTTGATGGGACCAAAGTCCCCACTCGCTCAGGGCTACGCTCGTTCCGATGGTGGATTCGGCGGACATGGGCCACGACGGGGTTCCCGTCACGTCGCAGGAGCTCCGACGTCTCCTCGACGCAGTCGTGGGCGTCGGGCTGGGTCTCGATCTCCAGTCGATCCTGCGACGCGTGATCGAGGCGGCCGTCGACCTCGCCGGCGCCACCTATGGCGCCCTCGGCGTCCTCGACGCCACCGGCACCAAGCTCGACGACTTCATCACGGTCGGCATCGACGGTCACCTCCGCAAGCTCATCGGCGATCTCCCCACGGGTAAGGGCGTCCTCGGTCTGCTCATCGACGCGGATCGCCCACTGCGGCTCGACGACCTGCGGACCCACCCGGCGAGCTACGGCTTCCCCGAGCACCATCCACCCATGGGGTCCTTCCTCGGCGTTCCCATCCGGGTCCGTGGCGATCTGTTCGGCGACCTCTACCTCACCGAGAAGCGCGGCGGCGGGTCCTTCACCGACGCCGACGAGGAGCTGGTCGTGGGCCTCGCGGCGGCGGCAGGCGTGGCCATCGAGAACGCCCGCCTGCACGACCGGGTCGGCCGTCTCGCCCTGGCCGAGGACCGCGAACGCATCGGCCGTGATCTCCACGACACGGTCATCCAGCGGCTGTTCGCCACGGGGTTGTCGCTGCAGGGATCCCTCGGTCTCTGCGAGGCCGATCCGGCGATGGCCAAGGAGCGCATCGGCGCCGCCATCGACGAGCTCGACCTCACGGTGAAGCACATCCGCACCGTCATCTTCGGTCTCGAGGCCGACCGCCGCTCGGGCGACTCGCTGCGCGATCAGGTCCTCGCCCTGTGCCGCGAGTCTGCTGGCGCGCTCGGGAGCGAGCCGATGGTGACCTTCGAGGGCGTGGTCGACACCGGTGTCCCCGACGAGGTCGCAGTCGATCTCCTGGCCACCCTGCGCGAGGCGCTTGCCAACGCGGCTCGCCATTCCCAGGCCAACTCCGTCTCCGTCTCGCTCCAGGCATCGCCCCGAGAGGTGCGCCTGCAGGTCATCGACGACGGCGTCGGTCCGCCCGACGAGGTTCGGGCCGGGGGGCGTGGGCTCGACAACATGCAGACGCGCGCCGCCCGGTGGGGTGGCTCCAGCGCCCTCGATGCCCGTCGCAACGGCGGCTCGGTGCTCGATTGGCGGGTCCCGGTCCCTCCCGCCTGAGTCGCCCGTCTTCGCCTCAGACCACCAGACGGTGGCCGCTCACGATCTCGGCCCGGAGTTCGAGGAGTTGCCCGTCGGCGAACCACGTCGGCAGGTGGTCAGGGTCTTCGGCGGCTCGCCCCGCCACATGGATCGTCCCGGTCACCGACACGCACCAGCCGGTGCCGTGCTCGAGGTCGAGGTCGTCGGCCTCGAAGCCCACCACGTGGCCGTCGTCCATCCCGTCGACAGGTTGCGGTCCCGCCGTCTGGCACCACAGGCGATCTCCGTCGTAGTGGAACCGCACGGGCACCACCTGGGGGAGCGCGTTCACCGTGAGCGCCAGACGGCCGACGTTGCGGGTCCGAAGGAGCCGGCGACACTCCGCCACCGTCATGGCCTCGAATCCGGTCCACACGTCTGCCACAGCGTCGATGGTGCCCATCGTCGGGCGACGCGATCCAGGGTCATAGGTCCCGTGCCTTCGGGTCGGTCCGGAATCCGGCATGATGGGCCCATGCCTGATGCGTCGGTGAAGGTGTTCGTCGTCGATGACCACGAGATCGTGCGGCGCGGCCTCATCGATCTGCTCGACGCATCCGAGGGCATCGAAGTGGTCGGCGAGGCCGGCACGGTCGAGGACGCGATCGGCCGCATCCCCGGCACCGCGCCCGACGTCGCCGTCCTCGACGTCCGCCTCCCCGACGGTACGGGCATCGACATCGCCCGGGCGGTCCGAGAACGTGCGCCCGAGGTGGCGTGCCTCATGCTGACCTCGTTCGACGACGACGAGGCGCTCTTGAACGCGATCCTCGCCGGCGCCTCGGGATACCTGCTCAAGCAGGTCAAGGGCATGGAGCTCATCGACGCGGTACGACGGGTGGCCAACGGTCAGTCGCTGCTCGATCCTGCCGTCACCGAGCGGGTCCTCCGTGCGGTCCGCGACGGCTCGAAGCGCGACGAACGCCTCGAACGCCTCACCGAGCAGGAGCACCGCATCGTCGAGCTGCTGGCCGAGGGGCTGACCAACCGGGACATCGGCGCCCGGATGTTCCTCGCCGAGAAGACGGTGAAGAACTACGTGTCGAACGTGCTGGCCAAGCTGGGCATGAGCCAGCGGACCGAGGCGGCTGTCTGGGCTGCCCGGCTCGACGAACGAGGCGAGCTGCGCGACGAGTGACTCGTCAGGCCGTCCGGCCGAGCGGGGCCACGAGGGATGCCTCGGGCCACAGCACGGTGGACGCCAGCTCGAGCTCCGCGGCCCGCCGTCGCCACGCGGCCCGGAGCGGTTCGAGGGCGTCAGAGGTGCGGGCGACCTGGTAGCGGATCGACTCGGCGTGGATCGATGCCGAGCGGGCGATTCGAGCGTGGTCGGGGTTGGTGACAGGGAACGTGGTGGTGGTGGGCACGGTGGCCTCCTGCGGTTGAGCCGATGAGCGTTCGGGAGAGTGGGCGGATCAGTACCCCTGCGCTTCGCCGGACAGAACCCCCGTGTCGCCGGACAGAACTCGGCTCAGGCGGGTTGGACCGTGGTGGTCCAGGCGCCGTAGCCGCCGAGGATGTCGCTGACGTCGCCGAACCTCTTGTTCCGGAGGACCGACGCCGCCACCGACGAGCGGTAGCCGCCGGCGCAGAACACCACGGTGGGTCGGTCGGGGTCGAGCTCGTCCGTGCGCCCGGGCAGCTGGCCCACGGGGATGTTCACGGCGCC
This sequence comes from Acidimicrobiales bacterium, assembly GCA_041618235.1. Lineage (GTDB taxonomy): Bacteria > Actinomycetota > Acidimicrobiia > Acidimicrobiales > Salinilacustritrichaceae > Salinilacustrithrix. The sequence continues at coordinate 5,365 of JBFJNI010000014.1, read as the reverse complement.
GGGCACGGTGCCGAGGGCGAACTCGCCGGGGTTCCGGACGTCGACCAGTTGGATGTCGCCGAGCTCGCGACGCCGCTCCTCGAACCCCGTGGGGGTGAGGCGCGACCCGATCTCGACGTCGTCGGCGTGGTCGACGAGGGTGCCGTAGGGGTCGGCCACCGTGCCGAGGACCCGGTCGAAGCCGATGCGGCCGAGGCGGTTCTTGGCCTCGAGCTCGGCCCCGGGCTCCACGAACAGGACGATGTCGACATCGGTGGGGACGATGGAGCCGGCGAACTCGGCGTAGCGGCCCTGGAGACCGACGTTGACGGCACGTCGCAGATGGCCGCGGGCGAACTCCTCGGGATCTCGCCCGTCGACGAGGATGGCGCCGTCCTCGAGCGCGGCGCGAACCTCGTCCCATCCGAGCGCGGCGGGTGCCTGTGATTCGTCCAGCAACGACCGATCGCGCCGGTTGAGGTCGGCGTCGTAGCCGAAGTACTCGGGTGCCGGTGGTTGCCCCTCGGTGACGAGATCGAGGAACGTCGCCTGATCAAGGGCGGCGAGGGCGTAGTTGCCGGTGCGCTGCGCGCCGATGGTGGACGAGATCTCGGTCGAGAGGTTCTTGCCGCAGGCCGAGCCGGCGCCGTGGGCGGGATACACGCGGGTGGCGTCGGGCAGGGTCAGGATCTTGGTCTGGAGGCTGTCGTAGAGCATCGCCCCCAGCTCCTCGCGGGTGTGGCCCACCGACGCCAGCAGGTCGGGGCGGCCGACATCGCCGACGAAGAGCGTGTCGCCGGTGAGCACGCCGTGCGGAACCTCGTCGCCGTCGTGTTCCCAGACGACGATGCTCATGGATTCGGGGGTGTGACCCGGCGTGTGGCGGATCTCCAGCACGACCTCGCCCAGCTCGATGCGTTCGCCGTCGGCGAGCTTGCGACTCTCGAACTCGGTCTCGGCCACCGACGAGTAACCGATGGCGGCACCCGTGGCGGCGGCGAGCTCGAGATGGCCGGAGAGGAAATCGGCATGGAAGTGGGTCTCGAGCACGAGGTCGATGGTGAGACCCGCTGCTTCGGCGTCTCGGAGGTATTCGGCGACGTCGCGCTGGGGGTCGACCACCACGGCACGACCGGAGGTCGGGTCGCCGATCAGGTATGACGCGTGCGACAGACAGTCGAGGTAGTACTGGTGGAAGATCACCCTCTAAATGTACGGACAAATCGAGGGAACGTCAACGCGGTCGGTTGCCGGCGCTCATTCGTCGTAGGAGTCACGACGTCGGAGCCAGGCCATCGACCACTCGAGGCGGTCTTCGTCGCGTCCCTTCGGCGTGAGGTCGAGGGTCATGTAGGTGTTGTTGAGGATGTCGACGCCACGGCCGTAGGTGGAATAGGTGTGGTGGACGTCGCCGGCGTCGTCGAGGGCGAAGATGCTCAGACCGTGGTGCTCCTCCATCGGTTCGGTCACGGCACCGAAGTTGTAGGTGGCGCCGTGGGCACCCCCGTCGGGGAACGACACCCCGAAGTCCTGGTTGAACGTCGAGCCGAGCGACGAGACCCAGGGGAACTCCCATCCCATGCGAGCTCGGTAGGCCGAGAGCTGTTCGAGAGGTGCACGGGAGCACACCACCAGGGTGGCGTCCCTGGCGGCGAGGTGGGCACGGGTGCCGTCGTAGGTGTCGGCCCAGAACGAGCAGCTCGGGCAGCCCTCATCCCAGTCGGGCCCGTACATGAAGTGCCACAGAACGAGCTGCTCCCGCCCGTCGAACAGCTGGGCCAACCGCTTCGTCCCGCTCTCCGTCTCGAAGGCGTAGTCCGTGTCGACCCGGACCCACGGCAGCTGTCGTCGGGCCGCAGCCAACTCGTCCAACTGGCGGCTCATCGCCTTCTCCCGCTCGAGCAGCTCCTTGCGGGCTTCGAGCCAGGTCTCACGGTCGACGACGTCAGGAGGTGTGGGCATGGACCCATTCACGCACCCCCGCGACTCGTGGGCAAGTGGCGGTCGGCCGGCGTTCAGCGCCGGGCGAGGTCACCCCATCCGGGGAACTCCCAATCGACCGGTTCGGCCCGCTCGCGGACGGCACGGCAGCGGCCGGTGCCGTCGGTGGTGGCGAGGTCGAGGGCGCTGCGGGCGATGTCGGTGGGGTCGATGAGCGGCATCCCGATCTCGCTGGCCAGCGCACCGCCGAGGGCTTCGGTGGTCATGGGGGTGTCGACGACGCCGGGGCACACGGCATCGATGGAGATCCCGTCGCCGGCCAGCGACGGAGCGACGGCGCGCACGAAGCCGGTGACCGCCTGTTTGGTCATGGTGTAGACGGGGTTGCCCTCGAAGGCGACGATGCCGGCGACCGAGGCGGTCACGACGATGGCGCCGCCACCGTTGGCCCGCAGCGCCGGCACGCACGCGCGGGTGCCCAGCACCACCCCGCCGATGTTGGCGTCGACCGTGTCGTTGTACAGGTCGATGGGGAGCTCGTCGATGGGCCCGTTGAAGCCGTAGCGGCCGGCGTTGAGATACGCGATGTCGAGCCCGCCGTGCGCGTCTGCCGCCGCGATGGCGCGGTCCCACAGGTCGGGGTCGGCGACGTCGCCGGCCACGGCCGTGCCCCCGACCTCGTCGGCGGCCGCCGTGGCGGTGTCGGCGTGGCGGTCGACGGCCACCACGTGCGCGCCCTCCGCGGCGAAGAGTCGGGAGGCGGCGAGGCCGATGCCCGAGCCGGCGCCGGTGATGATGACGGTCTTGCCCTCGAGTCGCATGGCATCCGACCCTAGAGCGACCGGTGCCTTGGCCTACCGTGCCGGGCGATGAGCGCTGACAAGACCGACGAATCGGACGACAAGGCGAACGCCACCAAGGCGGAGGAGCACCAGTCGCCGGAGGGCACGACCACCCCGGCGACCTGGACGAGCCCCGACGGGGTCGCCGTCGCGTACACCGCCGACGCCTCGTGGATGTCGCTGCGTGACGACGACGACGAGCCCCTGGCCGACATCTTCTCGGTCAGCTGCACCGCGGACGCCCCAGATCGGACTCGTCCGGTCACCTTCGTGTTCAACGGCGGCCCGGGCGCATCGTCGGCCTACCTGCACATCGGCGCGCTCGGCCCCCGCCGCGTCGCCTTCAGCGATCAGGGCATGCCGTTGGCGCCGCCGACCACGCTGGTCGACAACGACGAGTCGTGGTTGGCCTTCACCGACCTGGTCTTCGTCGATCCCGTTGGCACCGGGTGGAGTCGCATCGTCGACCGCTCGAAGGACGCGGGCGACGACAAGAAGGGCGACGCTCCCGACCCCAAGGCGTTCTTCGGTGTGAACAAGGACCTCGACTCGCTCACCGAGTTCATGACCCGTTGGTTGTCGGCCCACGACCGGTGGTCGTCGCCTGTTTTCGTGGCCGGCGAGTCCTACGGCGGCTTCCGGGCCGCGAAGCTCGCCCGCCTGGCCAACGAGCGTGGCATCGGCCTCAACGGCACCATCCTCATCTCACCAGCGCTCGAGTTCGCGTTGCTCGACCCGTCGGACTACGACGTCCTGCCGTGGATCGACCTCGTGCCGACGATGGCCGCGGCCGCCCATCACCACGGTCGTGGCACGGCGCTGCCGGCGTCCGCCAGCGCCGACGAGGTCCGTGCGGAAGCCGAACGGTTCGCCACGGGCGAGCTGGCCACGTTCCTGATCCGTGGAGCCTCGATGCCGGTCGAGGAGCGAGACGCGGTCATCGGGCGCACCGCCGCGCTGCTCGGGCTGCCGGCTTCGCTGATCGCCCAGCACGAGTGCCGCATCTCGATGGTGCGCTTCGCTCGGGAGCTGCTCCGTGACGAGGGACGAGTGCTCGGGCTCTACGACGCCACGGCCACGGGGCGCGACCCGTTCCCCGACCGCGACGGCATGGCGTGGCCCGACCCCACGCTGTCGGGCATCGAACGCGTCTTCGCCGCCGGCATCAACGCGCGGTTGCGCAGCGAACTCGGTGTCAGCACCGATCGCGAGTACCACCTGCTGTCGATGCAGGTGAACAAGGACTGGAAGATCGACTTCGACCAGCATGCGCTCGAGAGCCAGGTCGGTGCCACCGACGATCTCCGCTACGGCATGGCCCTGAACCCCGACATGAAGGTGTTCCTCACCCACGGCCTCTACGACATGGTCACGCCGTACTTCAGCTCCGACCGGATCCGGAACCTGCTCCGCCTCGACGATCGCACCGCCGGGTCGCTCACGGTGGAGCACTTCCACGGCGGTCACATGTTCTACGCGTGGGAGGAGAGCCGGGTTGCGTTCCGACGGTCGATCGGGTCGTTCTACGAGGGCGCGCTCGGCGGCTGATCCTCGGCGAGCAGCTTCTCGAAGAAGTGGTCCGGATACGGGTTGTCGTTGTATCGCTCGATCTCGAAGTATCCCGACTGCCGGTACATCGCGACCGCTTCGGGGAGGTTGCTGTTGGTGTCGAGACGCACGACGCGGTGCCCGAGCTCGCGGGTCCGATCCTCCAGCTCGGCCAGGAGACGTCGACCCAGGCCACGGCCCCGCACCTCGGGTGCGACCCACATGCGCTTGATCTCGCCGACCCCCTCGCCGATGGTCTGGACCCCGCCGCATCCGACGACTCGCTCGCCGTCGCGCGCCACCACGAACACCCCCTCGGGTGCCTCGAGCTGATGGGCGTCGGCCACGAGCGTGTCGCCGGGGTCGAAGCCGTCGGGGAATCGCCGGGCGAGCTCGTCGAAGTAGTGCGTCATCGCCGCGATCGCCTCGTCGCTCCGCGGATCGACCACGTCGAATCTCGTCTCGTCCGGCGGATCACTCACGGCGCCGACCGTAGACCCGTGGATCAGGGCGTGGCGAGGGCGATGATCGACTCGGCGCTGCCGACGACGAGGCGGTCGACCTTGTCGGCCACCACCTGGTCGTGGTCGTCGGAGGGATCGGGCGGCACCGGGTAGCCGTGGCCGTCGTGCGACTCGATGGTTCGTCCCGTGCACGGACGACCGCTCACGAGGATGGTCACCGGATTGCAGCGCACCGGTGCGCCGTCGTCGCCGAAGTCGAGCTGCTCGGGGAAGTCGGTGCTGAGGAAGTGGGCCCCGGCGGCCATGGCCCGCTCGAACGCGTCGGGTGAGGTCAGGTCTCGGACCATGAACCCCTGGCGCACCAGGCGGGCCATGCGGTCGTACTTCGACTCACCGGGGAGTCGGGTGCCGTCGCGCCCGACGAACGCGGCGACGGGCGAGCGGTCGTCGGCCTGCACGAACATCGTGCGTCCGGCCAACGACGTGTAGCCCTGGCTGTACGGCTCGGCGTGGTCGCCGCCGTCGACGACGAAGACGATCTGCTGACGCAGGTCGTCGAGCTTCGGCCAACCACTGGTCAGGATCGACGTC
>JBFJNI010000013.1:0-56166 GCA_041618235.1 Acidimicrobiales bacterium | reverse complement strand
GTGATCCGCTCCGAGGGCCGGATGTTCCCGGTCGACACGATCCATGTCGACACGCCGCGCATCGAGCGTGGCCGTCCCGCCCGGATGGAGGGCCCGGTCGCGGCCACCGTGCACCGGGCCCTGGCGGCCCATGACGGCGACCTGCTCGTCTTCCTCCCCGGCGCGGCCGAGATCGATCGGACGCACCGCGCCATCGGCGTCGCCGACGCAGATGTCGACGTCCGGCGGCTCCATGGCTCGCTCCCTCCCGCCGAACAGGACGCGGCCATCGCGCCATCGCCGCCCGGAAGGCGCAAGGTCGTGCTCGCCACCTCGATCGCCGAGACCAGCCTCACCATCGAGGGGGTCACCGTGGTCATCGACGCCGGCTGGCGGCGCACCCCGCGCCTCGACCCCACCAGCGGCATGACCCGCCTCGTCACCCTTCCGGTGACCAAGGCCGAGGCCGCCCAACGGGCGGGTCGCGCCGGACGCCTCGCCCCGGGTACCGCCTACCGCCTCTGGAGCCAGGCCGAGCACGCCACGTTGCGCGCCCACCCCGAGCCAGAGATCGAGGTGGCCGACCTGGCTCCCCTGGCGCTCGAGCTGGCTGCATGGGGGGCGGACGAGGACGAGCTGGCGTGGCTGACGCCTCCACCCGAGGGCCATCTGGCGGCGGCACGAGACCTCCTGCGGAGCCTCGGCCTCCTCGACCACGACGGGGCCATCACGCCGCACGGCCGCGCGGTCGCCGAACTCCCGCTCCACCCTCGACTGGGTCACCTGCTGCTCCGTGGTGCCGAGTTCGGACATCCGGGACTCGCCGCCGATCTCGCCGCCGCCCTGCACGAGCCGCGTCTCGGACGTCGGGGTCGCACCGACGTCACGGAACGGCTGCGTGCGCTGCGCCGGCCCGACGGCTTCGACCGTGCTGCGGTCGAGCGGGCGCGGACCGATGCGAAGCGGTGGCGGCGCCACGTCGGAGCCGTCGGCCGCCCGGGCGACGGGCCAGCGGACGCCATCGGCCTCGTGGCCGCGCTCGGGTTCCCCGACCGCATCGCACGCGCCCGCCCGGGCGCACGGGGCGAGTTCCTGCTGGTCAACGGCCGCGGCGCCTTCGTCGACGAGACCGACCCGCTGGCTGCCGCCGACCACCTGTGCGCCGTCGAGCTCGACGGGCAGGTGACCCGGTCGCGGATCTACGCCGCCGTGCCCCTCGACGAAGCCGACGTCCGCACGGTCGCCGGCGCCTCGATCGAGACCGCCACCGAGGTCGAATGGGATGACCGCACCGATGACGTGTCGGCCCGCCGGGTCGAGCGGTTCGGGGCGATCGTGCTGTCGTCGGCGCCCGCCACCGACGCTCCCGACGAGCGCTTCGCCAGCGCGCTGCTCGACGGCATCCGTCGCCGCGGCCTCGACCTGCTGGGCTGGGACGACGAGGCCCGAGCGCTCCAGGCCCGCCTGGCCTTCCTGCATCGCCACGACGCGGACCGTTGGCCCGACGTCTCCGACGACGCCATCGTCGCCGATGCCCAGACCCGCATCGCCCCACACCTCGCAGGCGTCCGGCGCCGGCGCGACCTCCGTCGGGTCGACCCGCGCGAGGTGCTGCTGCACGGGCTCGACTGGCGCCAGCGGGCCGAGATCGACCGCCTCGCGCCCGAGCGACTCGGGGTCCCCAGCGGCAACCGACACCGGGTCGACTACTCGACCGATCCGCCGGTGCTGGCCGCCAAGCTCCAGGAGCTGTTCGGGTCGACCGAGACACCGGCGGTGCTCGATGGCCGAGTGCCGGTCGTCCTGCACCTCCTCTCGCCCGCCGGCCGGCCGCTCCAGGTCACCCAGGACCTGGCCAGCTTCTGGTCGGGCCCGTACGCGCAGGTCCGGGGCGAGATGCGAGGCCGGTACCCGAAGCATCCCTGGCCCGAGGACCCCACCACCGCGCCGCCGACCGCCCGGACCAAGCGCCGGTCGTGACGGTCGGGCTGGCCGGACGGGCAGCCACCAGGATCGCCCGGGACACCGATACGCTCGTACCCACCATGGATCTCGACGACGCCGCCAGAAAGCAGCTCCAAGCGCTCGGTGACTTCATCCGAGAGCGCCGCAAGGCCGCCGAGTACTCCCTGCGCGACCTCGCCGACAAGGCCAACGTGTCGAACCCGTACCTCAGCCAGATCGAGCGCGGGCTGCACACACCGTCGGTGCGGGTGCTCAAGGCCATCGCCACCGCGCTCAACGTCTCGGCCGAGTCGCTCCTCGTCCAGGCCGGCCTGCTCGAGGCCAGCGACGACGAGGTCGAAGGGCCCAGCGTCGAGACCGCCGTCCGAGCCGAACGACGGCTCACCGACGACCAGAAGAGCGCGCTGCTCGCGGTCTACCGCAGCTACCTGGCGCAGAACACTGCGATCGACGCCAGCGCCGACGACGACGTCGCCTGACGATCCCGCCCGAAAACGCGGAACGAGCGACGTCCGGAGACGTCGCTCGTTCAGCGGGGGGTCTTGTTCAGACCACTCAGGCGGCAGCAGCAGCCTTGGTGGTCTTCGCCTTCGGCTTGGCGGCGTCCCGGGTGAGGGGCTTCACGGCCTTGACGATGTTCTTGGCGAACTTCTCCTGGTTGGCCAGGACCTTCTTCGAGAAGGCGAACTGGGTGTCGACGAGCTCGGAGATGGTGGGGACCTCGTTGAGGATCTCCAGCTCGGGGAGCTCGAACGGAAGCTCGATCTCCTTGACACGACCGTCGACGAACTCGACCGCCTGCTTCACGTAGGTCAGGACCTCGTCCTGGACCTTGGCGATCAGCTCGAGGGCCTTCTCTTCGTACTCGGTGACGGTGCTCATGACCTTGGTCATCGTGGGAACTCCTGATGTCGGGGGTGGGGGCTTCGGGGTGGGGGCATCGCCCCCGTTTGTGTTTGCTAACTGTATCAAGCACTTGCTTGATCCGCTATGTGTCATCGGTCACCCGTGGTCTGAACAGAAACCCGACCAAGTTGGTCAGGTTTCGACGCGGAGTCGTTAGGGTTGGCGGCCTTCCCATCGAGCCCCACCCCCAGGAGAGACCCCCCATGACCATCCGTCTCGGAGACGACGCCCCCGACTTCACCGCCGACAGCACCGAAGGCACGATCGACTTCCACGCCTGGAAGGGCGACTCGTGGGCGATCCTGTTCTCGCACCCCAAGGACTTCACGCCGGTGTGCACCACCGAGCTGGGGCGGGTGGCCGGCCTCAAGCCCGAGTTCGACAAGCGCGACGTCAAGGTCCTCGGCCTCTCGGTCGACGGCATCGACTCACACGACCAGTGGAAGGGCGACATCGCCGACGTCACCGGCAACGCCCTCAACTACCCGCTGCTCGCGGACCCCGATCGCAAGGTCGCCGACCTCTACGACATGATCCACCCCAACGCCGACGACACCCTCACGGTGCGTTCGGTGTTCGTGATCGGCCCCGACAACAAGATCAAGCTCACGCTGACCTACCCGGCCTCGACCGGACGCAACTTCGACGAGCTGTTGCGCGTGATCGACAGCCTGCAGCTCACCGCCAACCACTCGGTGGCCACCCCGACCGACTGGAAGGCCGGCGAGGACGTGGTCATCGCCCCGGCGATCTCCGACGAGGACGCCAAGGAGCGCTTCGGGGAGTTCGACGCCAAGAAGCCCTACCTTCGCCTCACGAAGCAGCCGGCCTGACCAGCGGGCTGACGCTCGGGGATACTGCAGCCGGACCGAGTTCGAGCGGCAAGCCACGGGTGACGGCCAGACCGAGCCGCACCATCGCCGGATCTGCGCCGCGATCGCGCGTTCGTCGACCTGAGCCAGCCAGTCGCCGTTGATCAGGCGGTCGTGACGGCGTCGAGTGCGCCGGCCACGACGTTGCGCCAGCCGTCGGCCCGGATGCCGAGGGCGAGGAGGCGCTGGTCGGCGACGGCTCGGACGGCATCGGCATCGGGGCGCTGGTGCACCTCGGCGACCATCGCGTCGACCAGGCGGATCACCGCCTGGGCGAGCCGGTCCTGGGTCGCGTCGACCAACTCGATGGTGCCGGCGAGCACCGCCCGGGCCTCGGCGACATCGCCGCGACGAGCGAGGTCGAGCGCTCGGGCGATGTCGACGAAGGCGCAGTCGAGGTAGGTGTTGCTGTGCTCCGAGATGCGCTCGGCGGCGTCGAGGACCCCGGCCTCGTCGGACGTGACGGCGGCGAGCAGGGCCCGGCCAGCGTCGACGTAGCCTCGCTCATCGGAGACGGTGGCGAGCCGGGCGGTGGCGGCGGCGGCGTCGCCGGCTTGCACCGCGTGGATGGCGAGCGAGACCGCACGGTCGGCGCCTCCGACCTGGCCGGCGGCGGCGTCGCCGGAGAGCCCGGCGATGGCCGCGCGTCCGAGGTCGACGTCACCGAGCTGCACGGACGCCGACAGGATCGTGACGCGTGCCTGGTCGAGGCCGAAGCCGAACTCCTCGTTCTCCGCGCGAGCCTGCTCGAGCTCGCCGAGGCCTCGGTCGATCTCCCCGGCCATGATCAGCGCGCGGCCCAGCCCGCAGCGGGCCTGGACGCCGGTGACATGGTCGTCGATCTCCGCGAACAGATCGCTGGCCCGCTCGAGGGCGGGGACGGCGTCGTCAGCTCGGCCGGACCAGAGGGCGATCGACCCGGTGAGCATGGCCATCATTCCTTCGCCGAAGACCTCACCTCGCTCATGAGCGTCGGCGCCGACCTCCTGCGCGAGCGCGTCGGCCTCGGCGTCGCGACCCTGATGGAAGCGCACCCAGGCGAGAAGACCGCGAGACCAGGTGAGGCCACCAGGATCACCGAGCTCCTCGAAGGTCGACATCGACGCGAGCACTCGACGTTCGGCCTCGTCGATGCGCCCGGAGACGTATGCCGACCATGAGAGGTTCTGCTCGGTCCAGGCGACGCTGCGGGGGTCGTCCAGCGCCTGGAAGCGCACCAGTGCGGCTTGGAGGGCCTCGTCGGCGCGGGCGTAGTCGCCGGAGCGGAGGTGGAGCATCCCGACCTTGCGCCACACCTGCGCGACCCCGTCGTCGGCCCCCAGCCCCTCGAAGCGCTGGCGAGCGTCGTCGAGCACGGCGAGGGCGGTGGCGAACTCGCTCCGGTTGAGGTGGATCTCGCCGAGCACCAGCTGGGCTTCACCGACGTCGCGTTCGTCGCCCCATGAGCGAGCGAGTTCGAGCGACTCGGTGGCGTCGGCCTCCGCCAGGTCCAGTTCGTACTGCTCTGCGAACGCGGTGGCCCGGATCCGCAGCACCTCGGCGCGCATCTGGTCTCGCTCGCCGAGCAGCCCGAGCGCACGGGTGGCGAGCGACGCGGCCACGGCCGGGATCGAGTCGGCGTCGGCACGCCGTGATGCCTCGACCAGCGCGTCGACCGCGCGGACCCGCACGTCGTCCGGGACACCGGCCACCGCACCGATCTCGGCCGACAGCTCGGCGGCCGCGGCGTAGTGGTTGGCGATCTGATCGACCACGTGCTCCTGCTCGCGGTCTTCGTGCTGCTCCATCCACTGGGCGATTCCCGCATGGGATCGGGCGCGGTCGGCCTTGGTCAGTGTCGAGTACGCGACCTCGCGGATGACCTCGGAGCGGAACGTGTAGTTGTCGCCTTCGAGGATGAGGAACTCGCGGGCGGCGAGGTTCTCGATGTGGGCGCGGGCAGCCTCGGCGTCGACGCCACGCTTGACGTGGGCCATGGTGACCAGCGCGCCGATCTTGTTGCGCCGGCCCAGGACGGCGGCGTCGTCGAGCAGGTTGCGATCGACCGGGCCGAGCGCATCGAGCCGGGCCGCAACGAGGCCGCGGAGGGTGCTGGGGAGCTCACCCGCCTCGGTGGCCAGGAGCTGATCAGCGGTGGACACGCCCGCTTCGGCGATGAGCGCGACGAGCTCCTCGAGGTAGAACGGGTTGCCTCCGGAACGGTCGACGAGCATCGACGCCAGGCTGGGGTGCAGCTCGCCGTCGGTGAGGCTGACGAGCAGCCGTCGAGCGGCTTCGGCGTCGAGCGGGTCGAGGTGGAGGACCACCTGGTTGGCCGCCTCAGCCGAGGGCGACCAGCGCTCGCGGAGGGATCGCCGCGCCGTGGCCACGAGCACGAACGGCCGACGGGCGAGCCGCACGAGGAGGGTGTCGACGAGATCGAGCACCTCTTGATCGGCCCAGTGCAGGTCGGACAGCACGACGACCAGCGGCTTGAGGTGCGTGTACCCCTCGGCGACGGCGACCACCGAGCGGATGGCCTCCTCGCGGGCGCGAGCGACGTCGATGCCGCGGAGCGAGTCGTTGCCCAGCAGGTGATGGAGCCCGGCCACGACCCGATCGAGCTCAGCGAGCCGGCCGGACTGCTCGAGCGACGCGGTCGCGGCACGACGGAGCCCGGCATCCATCTCGTCCATCGAGGCGTCGGGCGACAGGCCCGACGCGGAGCGGATGGCATCGGCGATCGGCCACCACACGTTGGCCTCGCCGTAGGGCACGCAACGGCCCTCGAGCACCAGTGCGCCGAGCTCGCGGACCGCGTGGCCCGCAGTCTCCTCGGCCAGGCGTGACTTGCCCATGCCGGCCTCGCCGTGGACCACCAGCAACGCCGCTCTGCTGCGCTCGATGGACGTGGTGGTCACGTTGGTGAGCAGCGCGAGCTCGCTCTCGCGTCCGATGAGCGGCGTCTTGCGCCGGCGAGGACGATGCCCGGGAGGCACGGTGGCCCGCACCGCGACCCAGGCCTCGACCGGCAGGGCCTTGCCCTTGGCGATCACCGGGTCGATGGAGTCGTACGAGACGACGTCGCGGGTGGCGGCATAGGTGTCGGGGCCGACGAGGACCGTGCCGGGTTCCGCGGCGGCCTGGAGACGGCTCGCCGTGTTCACGACGTCGCCCATCGCGGTGTACTCGCGGCCGGCACGCACCGCGCCGACCAGCACCTCGCCGGTGTTGATCCCGACCCGCATCCGTACGGCGTGGTCGACTTCGGCACCGACGACACCGATGGTCTGTTGCATGCGAAGCCCGGCCCGAACCGCCCGCTCGGCGTCGTCCTCGTGGGCCACCGGCGCACCGAACAGCGCGACGATCGCGTCGCCCATGACCTTGTCGACCCGACCGCCGAACGCGTCGATGTCGGCCGCCAGTCGTTCGAAGCACCGGTCGACCAGGGCCTTCACCTGTTCGGGGTCGAGCTTCTCGGACAGCGCGGTGAAACCCACCAGATCGGCGAAGAGCACGGTGGCGATGCGGCGTTGATCGCCGACCACGACGAGCTCGTGACCGCAGGACGGACAGAACCGAGCCGCGCTGGGCACCTCGGCTCGACACTGCGGACAATTCACGCCCGCAGTGTACGGGCCCCTGGGGACCGCCCGGCACGCCGATTGGTCGGCATGCGTAACCTGCCGGGCATGAGTGCTGCCCCACCCGCATCCGCCACGTCGGTCGCCGCGCGCGCCGAGAAGGCCACCAAGACCTACGGCTCGGGATCGACCGAGGTCGTGGCGCTCCGCGACGTCGACGCCGAGTTCCCCACGGGGCGTTTCACCGCCATCATGGGGCCCTCCGGCTCGGGGAAATCGACGCTCATGCACTGCGTCGCCGGGCTCGACACGCTCACCAGCGGCAAGGTGCTGGTCGGCGACATCGACCTCACGACGCTGTCGGACAAGGAGCTCACGCAGCTGCGGCGCGACCGCATCGGCTTCGTCTTCCAGGCGTTCAACCTCATCCCGACGCTCAACGCCATCGAGAACATCACGCTCCCCATCGACCTCGCCGGCCGCAAGCCCGACCAAGCCTGGGTCGACGAGGTCGTGGCCACCGTCGGGCTCGGCGATCGGCTCACCCATCGCCCGTCCGAGCTCTCGGGGGGGCAGCAGCAGCGTGTGGCGGTGGCGCGGGCACTCGCCAGCCGGCCCGACATCGTCTTCGCCGACGAGCCCACGGGCAACCTCGACTCGTCGACGTCGGGCGAGATCCTGACGTTCATGCGCAAGGCGGTCGACGAGCTGGGGCAGACCATCGTGATGGTCACCCACGATCCCAACGCCGCGTCCTACGCCCACCACGTGCTGTTCCTCGAGGACGGGCGCATCGTCGACGAGATGGACGACCCCACGGCCGATCGCGTGCTCGATCGCATGAAGCGCTTCGGCGACCACTGATCACGGCATGCGGCGGGTGACCCTCCGCTCCCTCTGGGAGCACAAGCGACGGTTGATCTCGACCGTGCTCGCCATCGTGCTCGGCGTGGCGTTCATGTCGGGCACGTTCGTCTTCGCCGACACCATCGACAAGGTCTTCGACGACCTCTTCGCCGAGGTCAACGAAGGCATCGACGTCCAGGTGCAGGGCGAGGAGCTGTTCGAGGGCGGATTCGGCGGCGGGTCCACCACCCGCAAGCTGCTCGACCTCTCGCTGGTCGACGAGGTCGCGGCCGTCGACGGCATCGAACGCGTGGTGCCGTTCGTGCAGACGCTCGGCTTCGGTTCCACCAACCGGGTCGTCGGTCCCGACGGAGAGCTGCTCGGCTCGTCCAGCGGGCCACCGACGCTCATCGAGAGCTGGATCACCGACGAGACGCTCAGCCCCTACCGGTTGTTCGACGGCGCACCGCCCGCGGCCGACGACGAGATCGCCCTCAACGTGGCCGCCGTCGAAGACGCCGGTCTCTCCATCGGTGACACCGTCACGGTCATCTCACAGTTCGGCAGCAGCGAGTACCGGCTGGTGGGCTCGTTCACCTTCGGCGGTGCGAAGTCGTCGGCCGGCTCGATCTCCGCCGACTTCACGCTGGCCGAGGCCCAACGGCTGGGCGGGTTCGGCGACCAGGTCCAGGTGCTGCTCGCCGCCGGTGACGGCAGCGTCGAGGACGCCGTGCTCGCCGGACGCGTCCAGGCCGCGCTTCCTGACGGGTACGAGGCGCTCACCGGCGAGGAGGCGGCGGCCCAGACGGCCAGCGCGGTGCAGGAGGGCTTCGCGTTCTTCCGTCAGATCCTGGTGATCTTCGGCGCCATCGCCCTGCTGGTCGGCACGTTCATCATCTCCAACACGTTCTCGATCCTCATCGCCCAGCGCACGCGAGAGCTCGCGCTGCTGCGGGCCATCGGGGCGTCGCGCCGGCAGGTGCTCACGTCCGTGCTGCTCGAGGCCGCAGTCATCGGCCTGTTCGCCGCCGTGCTCGGTCTCCTGGGCGGCATCGCTCTGGCCATCGGCGTCACCGCGCTGCTCTCCGCCATCGGCGCCGACCTCCCGTCCGCCGGCCTGGTGGTGAGCAGCACCACGATCTCCATCGCGTTCGCCGTCGGCCTCGGCGTCACCGTCCTCGCCAGCCTCCTCCCCGCGGTGCAGGCGACGCGGGTCCCGCCGCTCGCCGCGCTCCGCGACGTCGCCATCGACCGATCGGGAGCGTCCCGCATCCGCACCGTCGCCGGCGTCCTCCTGCTCGTCGGCGCCGTCGCACTGCTCGGTCAGGCGGCGGGCGGCGACAGCGATGCACTTCCGGCGGTCGGCCTCGGGGCGCTGCTGTTGATCGTCGGCGCCATCGTCATCGGGCCGGTGCTGGCGGAGCCCACCGTTCGAGTGCTCGGCGCCTGGCTGCCCCGGCTCCGGGGCATCACCGGCGTCCTCGCCACCGAGAACGCAGCCCGCAGCCCGAAGCGGACCTCGGCCACCGCATCCGCGCTGCTCATCGGCGTCGCCCTGGTCGGCTTCATCACGATCTTCGCGGCGTCGGCGAAGGCCTCGATCGAGAAGCAGGTCGACACCGGGTTCACCGGCGACTTCGTCATCCAATCCGAGGCGTCGGGCTTCGGCCCACCATCGGGCTTCCCCGCGACCGTCGCCGACGCGGCCGCCGACGCCGCCGGCGTCGAGTCGGTGGCGTCGATCGGCTTCACCCAGGCGCAGATCACCTACCCCGACGGCACGCAGTCGGCGACGATCGTGACCGCCATCGACCCGGCGGCCATGACGCAGGCCTACGACGTGCAGATGGCCGAAGGCCAGATCACCGACCTGGGCCCCGACGGCGTCATCGTCCCGCTGGAGACCGCCGAGGGCAACGATCTCGCCGTCGGCGACACCGTCGACGTCCAGGGCAACAACGGGACAACGGTCGAGCTCACGATCGCCGCCATCAGCGACGACACGACGCTGCTGCGCTTTCTCGCCATCGACCTCGACACGCTGGGCGAGATCGTCACCGAGAAGCTCCTCGTGCGGTCGGTGGTGACCGCCTCCGACGGCGCCGACCTCGCGGTGGTGCAGGCCGACCTCGACCGCATCGTCGCCGCGACCCCGCTGATCGAGGTGCTCGACCGCGACGGCTTCGTCGGCACGCTCACCGACCAGATCACGAGCTTCCTCAACATCATCTACGGCCTGCTGCTCCTGTCGATCCTCATCGCCCTCATCGGCATCGCCAACACACTCTCGCTGTCGATCCACGAGCGCACGCGCGAGCTCGGGCTGCTCCGCGCCGTGGGCATGAGCCGGTCGCAGCTGCGAGCAGCGGTGCGTTGGGAGGCCGTCATCATCGCGGTGCTCGGCACCATGGTCGGGCTCGGGGTCGGGCTCATCGTCAGCTGGGCCCTGGTCACCACGCTCGGCGGCCTCGGTCTGTCGACGTTCGCGGTCCCCGTCCGCTCGATGGCCACGGTCGTGGTCCTCGCCGCCGTCCTCGGCGTGCTGGCCTCCATCCGCCCGTCTCGCCGTGCTGCCAAGCTGAACGTCCTCGACGCGATCGCGACCGAGTGATCAGCCGCTAGACACCGACCATGGCACTCCGACCCGACCAGCTCGACGACGCTGCGCTCACCTTCCTCCGCGAACGACACCTCGCCACGCTGACCACGCTGCGACCCGACGGCTCCCCGCACGTGGTGGCCGTCGGCTTCACGTGGGACCCCGACGCAGGCATCGCTCGGGTCATCACGTGGGACGCGTCGAAGAAGGCCCGCAACGTCGCCGACTCCCCCGGTTCCCGAGCCGTCGTGAGCCAGGTCGACGGCGGCCGGTGGATGAGCCTCGAGGGCCCGGCGACGGTGACCACCGATCCCGAACGCTGCCGCGAGGCCGAGCGGCGTTACGGCGAGCGCTACCGTGAGCCCAAGGCGCGCGACGACCGCGCGGTCATCGAGATCGCCGTCGACCGCATCCTCGGACGGGCCTGACCCGACACGACCGAAGACGTCGTCCGCGAGGTCGCGCTGCCCTCCGGCATGATCGACAACGAGGTGTGCGCCATCGACGACACCTGGTCCGTCCTACGACTCGTGCAGCGCAAGGACCGACGCCCTGGCCGCACGACGGCAGCGGGCTAGGCCTCGGGCCGATCCCGCAGGATGATGCGAGGACCCCGATCCCAGGTCAGGTAGTTCCACGCCCAGTTCACGAAGACCGACACCCGGTTGCGGAAGCCGACCAGCATCCAGAGGTGGAGCACCAGCCAGGCGACCCAGGCGATCGAGCCGGTGAGCGGTGGCACGTGCGGGATCTCGGTGACGGCCGAACGGCGGCCGATGGTCGCCATCGTCCCCTTGTTGCGGTAGGCGAAGGGCTCGGTGGGTTCACCGGCGAGGCAGTGGCGGATGTTGGCGGCGACCAGCTCGCCGGACTGCATCGCGACCGGTGCGAGCTGCGGGAGCGGGGTGCCCGCACCGTCGCCGTCGCCCGGCACGATGTGGGCGATGTCACCGATGGCCCACGCATTCGTGCGTCCGGGGATCGACAGGTCGGCGTCCACCACGATGCGACCGGCGTTGCCCTGCGCGACGTCGAGCGCGCCGGCCAGCGGGCCGGCCTGCACGCCGGCGGCCCAGATGAGGGTGTGGGTCGGCACCTGCTCGCCGCCCTCGAGGACGACGTGGTGCTCGTGGACCGACTCGACCGTGGTGGCGAGACGGACGTCGACGCCACGACGGCGCAGCGAGTCGAGCGCGTGTCGCCGGCTGCGCTTCGAGAACGGCGCCAGGAGCGCGTCGCCCATCTCGACGAGGACCACCCGGGCCCGGTCGATGCGGAGGTGGGCGAAGTCGTCGCGCAGCACCTTGTCGAACAGCTCGGCGGTGGCGCCGGCGATCTCGACGCCGGTGGGGCCGCCGCCGACGATCACGAAGCTCAGCGCGCCGTCGTCGATGACCGATGGATCGCGGTTCGCCAGCTCGAACTGCTCGAGGATCCGGTTGCGCAACCGCACGGCGTCCTGCAGCGCGTAGAGCGGGAATGCATGCTCCGCAGCGCCTTCGACGCCGAAGTAGTTGGTGGTCGACCCGCCGGCGACGACGAGATGGTCGAAGGCGAGCGGCTCCTGCCGGTCGAACAGCAGCTCGCGTGCATCCCAGTCGACACCGACGACCGTGCCGAGCCGCGCGTCGACCTGGGCGTCGCCGTGGAAGATCGACCGCACCGGGTGGGCGACGTCGGCGGCGTTCAGCCCGCTGGTGGCCACCTGGTAGAGGAGCGGGAGGAAGGTGTGGAAGTTGTTGCGGTCGACGATGGTGACGTCGACGGGCGCGTCGCGGAGTCCGCGGGCGACGGCCAGGCCGCCGAATCCGGCACCGATGATCACGACGTGGGGGCGACCGCTCATGCTCGTGAATGTTTTCACGATGTCGCAGGTGGGGCAACCGCGTTCGGCCGGGTCTGGCAGGTGGGGCACCAGTACGTGGAGCGGGCCATCGGGCCCTGACGGCGCATCTGCACCACGGTCCCGCAGCGCAGGCACGGCTGACCGCGCCGCCCGTACACCGCCACCCCACCCCGGTAGGTGACGCGGTGGCTGCGGTCGAGGTTGGCGACGAGCAGCTCGTGGGCGGTGGTGAAGAGCCTGGTCAGGAGATCGGGCGGAACGTCGGCGAGCGGCGTGAACGGGTCGACCCCGTGGAGGAACAGCACCTCGGACTTGTAGACGTTGCCGATGCCGGCGGCGACGCGCTGGTCGAGGAGCACGTCGGCGACCTCGACCTGGTCGGCGTCGATCACCGTCGCCGCCCGGGCGACGGCTGCGGCGATGTCGGGATCGGAACCCGTGAGATCGGGGCCGAGCGAGCGCAGCGCCACCGGCTCGTCCGCGGCCCGGTGATACGTCTCGACCACCGGCGCCTGGAAGCAGACCGCGACCCAACCGCTGTCGGCACCGACCACGGCACGGGCGAGGTGGGCGCCCTTCTGCCACCGCTCGCCCTCGCGGTACAGGTGCCACGACCCCGTCATCTTCATGTGTGTGCGGAGCGTGAGGCCGCCGTCGAAGTGCACGAGCAGGTTCTTGCCCCGCGCCTCGACGGCGTCGATGTGCTCGCCCACGGCTGGACGGTCGCCGACGAGGCGAGCCGCCTCGAAGCGGGTCAGCTGGTGGCCGGCGAGCGCGGGGCGCAGGCGGTTGGCCGCCCGGTGGATGGTGTCGCCCTCGGGCACAGCTACCTGGCGTCGCCGCCGAAGAGCCCGATGATCTTCCAGCCGAGGTCGGGGAAGCCGCTGGCATCGGCGGTCCGCGCCGACGCCACGTTGTCGGGTGCGTGGAGGTAGACGGGCACGGCGCCGTCGGCCAGCACCCGTCGGGCCGCCTGGGCGACGAGACGCCGGGCGTAGCCCTTGCCCCGGAACCGCTCTTCAGTGACGACGGCGAGCTCGTGGCCGCAGGGGTCGTGCTGCTTGCGGCCGACGCCGGCCGCGACCTCGTCGCCCTCGAACGCCACGAGCACGTCGCCGTTGAACGGGTGCATCCAGTCGGGCACGCGCGAGTCGTCGGTGGGCAACCAGACGCCGGGCTCGTCGCTCTCGGCCGGCGCCGTGCTCCACCGGAACAGCCCTTGGCCGAACACCGCGCCGGGTCGCTGGAGGATCGTCGAGAGCCGGGCACCGACGGTCTTCAGGTCGTCGCCGGCGGCCCCGACCTCGTCGACCACGTCGGGCGGGACCGACAGGACCGCGCCGTGCGGCGTGGCGACGCCGTTGACCGCACGCACCGCACCATCCCAGCCGGGCGTCGTCCGCTTCTCGGACCCGACGACGTGCAGGGGCCGCTCCGGTGGCCACACCCCCAGCCACGAGCGGAGGTGGGCCTGGAGGCGCTCGTCGACCTCGGCAGGGTGTGGCATCGGGTCACGCTACCCAGGGAATCTTGCGGCCGTCACCGTCTCGCATGGAACGGAAACGGCCGCAAGATTTCAACGGGTTGGGCGGTGGACGAGGCCCTTGTAGCCGTCCTTGTAGCCGGCTGCCTCGAGCGCATCGACCCAGGACGACTCGCGCACCGGGGCGCCGTCGATCTTGCGGACCTCGACCGTGCGGTACGGACCCTCGTCGGCCAGGACCTTGAGCGCCTCGGGCCACTGCAGATGATTCGTCGTGGCCTCGAACGTCGAGAGGCTGTGACCACCACGTTCGACGTAGAGCACGAGCTCGCCGTCGATCAGCAGGACGTGAGCGCCGGCCTGTCGAGCGGGCCGTCCGGCGGACTCGGGCCACGGGAGGGCAGCGCCATAGGGCTGGGCCGGATCGGTGGCCGCGAGGACCACAGGCGGTGCAGTCGTCTCCGCCTCTCGTTCGGAACGGAGACGATCGACGGCACCCGGGAGCGCGAACTGGGCGGCACCGAGACCGGCCACGAAATAGCCCCGTCGGATCTCGCCCCGCTCCTCGAGCGCCTTCAACACCGGGTACACACCGGCGAAGCCTCCCTCGCTGCCCTCGCCCAGCGCGGCCTCACGGGTGAGCACGCCGTAGCGCTCGAGCAGCTGACGGGCCTTGGCGTGTGCTGCTTCGGTGGGGTGCGGCTTCGGTTCGAGCAGCGGTGCGACGAGCGACCATCGGCCGGCGCCGGCGGCCGGGCCGAGCCGCGACAGGCGACCCGGGCGCGGGCGACCCCGGCCCCGGCTGTTGGACGACCGGCGGGGCTTGCCGCGGAGGAAGTCGCGCAACGGGGCCAGCGAGTCGTTGGTGACGTAGCCGGCCCACACCAGGTCCCACAGCGCAGCGAGCACGGTGGTGTCGTCGTAGTCCGCACCGGCCGACTGTGCGGCGCCGACGAGGTCGGACCAGAACGAGGCGCCGCGGGCGCCGAGGTGGTCCAGGAGCGCGGTGTGGACCTCGCCGTCGGGAGGCGCGTCGAGCGTGGGCACGAGCAGACCGGCGGTGTCGCGGAACAGCAGGCGCACCCGTCCGTCGCGTGCGCCGAGCGAGCCGGCGCCGACCCAGACGACCTCGCCCGACGTGCAGAGCTGATCGAGGTCGGACGGTGCGTACTCGCGCAGGCGCGAACGCAGCACGTCGGGCTCGAGCACCGACGCAGGGATGGGCGCACCCTGGAGCTGGGCCACGACGTCGATGAGCGCGTCGAGGCCCTTGCGGTTCGACCCGAGGTGGTGCCACTGGGTGAGGAACCGGGCGAGGGCCTGGCCGTCGACCGGCTCGACCTCCTTGCGCAGCGCGGCCAGCGATCGGCGACGCAGGGTCCGGAGCACGTCGGGGTCGGTCCACTCGCGCTCGTGGCCGCCGGGGCGGAACTCGCCCCGCAGCACGCGGCCGTCGGCCTCGAGACGCTCGAGCGCCGGGATCACCCGGTCGGCGGCGACGCCGTAGCGGGCCGCCACCGACGCCACGGTGAACGGGCCGTGGGTCTTGGCGTACCGCGCGACGAGGTCGGCCAACGGATCGTCGACCGGGTCGGTGAACGCCGCCGGCAGCCCGATGGGCACCGACACCCCGAGCGCGTCGCGGAGACGGGACGCGTCGTCGGTGGCCGCCCATCGTTCCTCGCCGGCCACGCCGACCGCGTACGCGCGGCGGGCGTCGACCAGCTCGTCGATCCACGGCTTGGGGTCGCCCTCGCTGCGCAGGTCGAGTTCGTCGAGGCTGAGCGGACCGAGCAGGCGGAGCAGGTCGTGGCACTCGTCGGCATCGCGCGCTCGGCGGCCGTCGACCATGCGCTGCAGCTCGAGCTCGAGATCGGCGAGCACCTCGGGGTCGATGAGCTCGCGCAGCTCCTCGGAACCGAGCAGCTCGCGCAACAGGTCGCGGTCGAGCGCCAGCGCGGCGGCCCGGCGCTCGGCCAGCGGTGCGTCACCCTCGTACATGTAGACCGCGATCCAGCCGAAGATCAGCGACTGCGCCATCGGCGACGACTGATCGGTGTCGACCGGCACGAGGCGGACCCGCCGGCTGCGGATGTCGCTGAGGACCTGCTTGAGCGCCGGCAGATCGAAGACGTCGTTCACGCACTCGCGCGTGGTCTCGAGCAGCATCGGGAAGGTCGGGTACTTGCTGGCCACCTTCAGCAGATCGGCGGCCCGCTGGCGCTGCTGCCACAGCGGCTGACGGCGGTCGGGGCGCCGTCGGGGCAGCAGCAAGGCGCGGCCCGCACACTCGCGGAAGCGCGCCGCGAACATCGCCGTGTTCGGAAGCTGGCCGAGGATGATGTCCTCGATGTCCTCGGGCGCGATCGACAGCTCGTCGAGCGGCAGGTCGTCGACCGACTCGGGCAGGCGCAACACGATGCCGTCGTCGCTCCAGATCATCTCGACGTCGACGCCCCAGCGCTCGCCCAGCGTCTGCTGCAGGGCCATCGCCCACGGCGCATGGACCTGCGCGCCGAACGGCGACAGCACACATACCCGCCAGTCGCCGATCTCGTCACGGAATCGCTCGACCACGATGGTGCGGTCGTCGGGGACCACGCCGGTGGCCTCGGCCTGCTCGTCGAGGAACGCGACGAGGTTCGACGCCGCCCGATCGTCGAGGCCGTGGTCGTCGCGCAGCTTCGCCAGTGGGTCGGGGGTCTTCGTGCGGTCGCGCAGCTCGCGGGTGAACGCACCGATGGCCTGCCCGAGCTCCAGGGGCCGCCCGGGGCCGTCGCCGTGCCAGAACGGCATCTTCCCGGGGATGCCGGGAGCCGGCGTCACGATGACCCGCTCGTAGGTGATCTCCTCGATGCGCCACGTCGATGCACCCAGAAGGAACGTCTCGCCGGCCCGCGACTCGTAGACCATCTCCTCGTCGAGCTCGCCCACCCGGGTGCCGTCGGGCAGGAACACCCCGAACAGACCACGGTCGGGGATGGTGCCGGGGTTGGTGACCGCCAGCCGCTGTGCGCCGGACCGGCCCCGCACCGAACCGCCTCCCCCTTCTGGCGCGGCCCGGTCCCACACGATGCGCGGACGGAGCTCGCTGAACTCCTCGGACGGGTAGCGCCCGCCGAGCAGGTCGAGGCAGGCGGTGAGCACGTCGTCGGTGAGGGTGGCGAAGTTGGCGCTGCGCCGGATCATGGCGGCGAGGTCGTCGAGCTTCCACTCGTCGAGCGCGCACGATGCGACGATCTGCTGGCACAGCACGTCGAGCGGGTTGCGTGGATAGCGCGTGGTCTCGATGAGGCCGTCGTGCATGCGCTGCACCACCACGGCCGCCTCGACGAGGTCCTGGCGGTGCTTCGGGAACAGCTTGCCCCGACTCGGTTGGCCGACCTGGTGCCCGGCTCGGCCGATCCGCTGCAGGCCCGACGACACGCTGCCCGGCGACTCGACCTGCACCACGAGATCGACCGCACCCATGTCGATGCCGAGCTCGAGCGACGACGTCGCCACCAGCCCCTTGAGCCGACCTGACTTGAGTTCGTCCTCGATCTGGAGCCGACGCTCACGAGAGATCGACCCGTGATGCGCCTTCACGAGCTCGAGGCTCACTCCGCCTCGATCCCCTGCGGGATCTTCGAGCGTCGTTTCGCTGTCGCCCGCTCGCTGGCGCTCCCGACGGCGACCTGCAGTTCCATCGCCCGCAGACGGAGCGACGTGACCAACGCCCAGCTGCGCGTCTCCGAGATCCTCTTGGTCCAGTGCCAGCTCGTTGAGGCGGGTCGCCAGGCGCTCGGCGAGGCGCCGGGAGTTCACGAAGATCAGCGTGGAGTTGTGCGTCTGCACCAGCTCGAGCAGGCGTGGGTGCATCGACGGCCAGATGCTCTTGCGGACGGGCCCAGCGGCCGCGGGACCGCTCACCGGCTCCTCGATGACCTTGCCGAGATCGCCCATGTCGTCGACCGGCACGATCACCTCGACGTCGAGCTCCTTGCGCATGCCGGCGTCGACGATCTTGACCGGCCGCCACGCACCGTCGTCCTGCCGCCCACCGAGGAACGCGGCGATCTCCTCGAGGGGTCGTTGCGTGGCGGAGAGGCCGATGCGCTGTGGCGCCGGGCTGCCCGCCTGCGTGGTCCACTCGACGAGACGTTCGAGCGAGAGGCTCAGGTGCGCGCCTCGCTTGGTCTTGGCCACCGAGTGGATCTCGTCGATGATCACGGCCTCGACGCCCGACAGCGTCTCGCGCGCCGCCGACGTGAGCATGAGGTAGAGCGACTCGGGCGTGGTGATGAGGATGTCGGGCGGGTTCCGGACCAGCTTGCGGCGCTCGTCGGCCGGGGTGTCGCCGGTGCGGAGCCCGACGACGGGTTCGTGATAGTCGAGGCCGAGACGGTCGGCGGCGAGTCGGATGCCCTGGATCGGGGCCCGCAGGTTCTTCTCGACGTCGACGGCCAGGGCACGCAGCGGCGAGATGTAGAGCACCCGCGTCCGATGGGTGCGCTCCTCGGGCGGGGGCGTGCTGGTCAACCGGTCGATGGCCCACAGGAACGCCGACAGCGTCTTGCCGCTGCCGGTGGGGGCGAGGATCAACGTGTGGTCGCCACCGGCGATGGCCGGCCAGCCCTGCGTCTGCGGTGGCGTCGGGGCCGGGAACGAGGTCTCGAACCAGGCGCGGACGGCCGGCGAGAACTGCGCGAGCGCGTCGGTGGACACCATCGACGAAACGGTATCGGGATGTCGTGACCGCGCCGCCTGCCTCGCCGCGAATCAGCGACGCGGACCCCGCACCTCGATCTCGGTCACGGTGTGCTCTGCGACGCCGGCCTCGTCGAGGTGCACCGGCTTCCACTGCTTCGCCGAGAACAACTTCGTCTGGTCGACGAAGAACTCCGACGTCGGGTCGCCCGTCTCGCCGTAGGTGAGCACGCTGTTGGCGACGGGTCCCTTCGACGTGAACTCGAGCACGTAGACGAAGCTCGATCCGTTGGCGATCGGGTACCCGAGCGACGACAGATCACTGCCGTCGATCGGTTCGCCCCGGTCGATGTCCGGCTCCGACGTGGTCCCGTTGCCCCCGCCGCCGACCACGTTCGTCACGCCTTCCTTGCCGGTCCCACCATGGATCGGGACCAGGACGTCGCCGCGCACCGCGACCTGCACCTCGCCGAGCGGGACGTCGAGAGGAAGCCCGGCCGCCTCGACGCTGGCGATGGCCGACTGCAGGAACTCGACGACCGGATCGGAGCCGGCCGGCGGCGCGGGCGCGAGCCCGGTGGGCGTTCCGACGGGATCGCTCGGGTCGAACGGCTCGGCGAAGAGCGCGCCGACGTCGTTGAAGCCCACGTTCTCGAACTCGGTGATGAACTCGCGCCACAGCACGGCGCCGCGGCTGTCGAGGTCGACGTGCCGATCCCACTCGTCGAGCACCTCGCACGCCTTGCCGAGCTCGGCGCCTCGGCAGCGCTCGACCACGCCGTCGACCAGCACCTCGGCGGTGTAGACGCGGTTCGAGAACGCCGATGCTCGCAGCTCGTCGAAGCTGAACAGCCCGTCGTCACCGCTGTCGCCGTTCTCGGTGCCGAGCTGCACGGCGTTCATCCGGGTCCGGGGCGACACCGGCTGCTCGGCGCGGCCGAACACCGGCGAGCGGAGCACCTGGAGCTCGTCGGGGTTGGCCAGCCAGTACGGGTCGTTCGCGTTGAACACGAAGTCGGACCGCTCGAGCTGGGGCTGATCGGCGAACGGCACCAGCCCGGGATCGCGGGCACCCGGCTCGTCGACCCACTCGAAGACGGGATCGCTGCCGTCGAGCAGGATGACGCCGTTGGCGAGGGCGACGCCGGTGAACAGGTCGTCCTCGGCGGCGGCCTCCCACGCCGTGAGCGCATCATCGGAGAGATTCGGGGCCGCCGACGTGTCGGCGTACCAGATGCGTCCGTCGTCCGACGCCGCGATGGTGTTCACCCACGGGATGCCGCCGATGTCGCGGTGCGCGGCGATGAACTCGTCCATCGACGTCGCCGTGTTCATCGCGAAGAACTGCGGGATGATCTCGTCGTTGTCGGCGTTGGCGTCGCGGAACGTCAGGACCTGCGTGTCGGTCCAGCCGACGCCGGGGAAGTCGATGACGGGGCCGTAGTGGCTGAACCAGATCGTGTGGTCGACCGTCTCGACCGTGCCGTCGTCGCCCAGCACGTCGATCGAGACCTCGACCGGGCGGAGGTCGCGCTCCTCGTCGCCGTAGACGTACTTCGTGGGATCACCGTCGACCAGGTCGAGGGTGTAGGCGGTGAAGCGGCTGCCGGCCGACACGGTGTGGGTCCAGGCGACGTTCTCGGTGAAGCCGATGTTGACCGCCGGCGAGCCCAGCAGCGAGGCCCCGTACACGTCGATGGTGCCGGGCACCGTCAGGTGGACCTCGTAGAAGCGCAGCGCGCCCTGCCACGGGAAGTGGGGGTTGCCGACGACCATCGACGTGCCGTCCTCGGTGCGGTCGGGGCCGATGGCCCACCCGTTGCTGCCGAGCTCGGAGGCGTCGGGCAGCAACGATGCCCACGCCGCTTCCTGCTCGGCGACGTCGTCACCGGTGCCCGCCGCTGCGCCCTCGTCGACCGGTGGAGTGGCCGAGAAGACGAAGCCGATCAACGGGTCGACGCTGGCCCGCAGGCTCAGCACCTTGTAGTAGGCGGCGAGGTCGTACTCGTCGATCGGGCGGACCCAGTCCTCGCCGGCGCAGTAGCCGGGAACGTCTGCGACGCCGGTCTCGTCGAGGTACTGGTTGTAGCCGTCCGCGTAGCCCCGGATGACCGACTGGAGCTCGGCGTCCTGGCCGTCGAACTCGTTGCGTGCTGCGCCGGTGATGTCCAACGCGGCGTAGACCGCATCGGCAGCGAGGTGGTCGTCGCCGAACACGCTTGCGGCTTCGCTGTTGGCCTGCACGATCGCATCGGCCAGCGAGCACAGGTGGTCCTCGGCGAAGGCGTAGCCGTAGCCGAAGCCGAGGCTGCCCAGATCGTCGGCGGTGATGTGGGGGACGTTGTGCTCGGTGCGCCGGATCGTGGCGGCGTAGTCGCCGGAGGTCTCGACCGGGTCGCCGTCGCTGCCGCCCTCCTCCACCGGATCCGAGTCGCTCGAGCACGCCACCAGGACGAGCGTGACGGTGGCGAGGGCGGCGGCGAGGCGGCGGCACATCCCACAATCGTGCTCCGTCGGTCCAGCCGCATGCGCTGCTCAGGACAAAAGGGACTCGATCACCTGAGCCACACCGTGCTCGGCGTGGTGGGGTGCTTCCTCGTCGGCGACCTCGAGCAGTGCCGGGTTCGCATTGGCCATCGCGTAGCCCGTGCCGGCCCACTGGATCATGGCCAGGTCGTTCCGGTTGTCCCCGAAGGCGACGACGTCGGCTGCGTCGACCCCGAGGTCGTCACACAGCGCCTGGAGGCCCTTGGCCTTGTGCACCCCGGCGCCGGTGATCTCGATGAACGAGATGCCTGACGCGGTGGTCTCCACGTCGTCGGGCAGGAGGGGGTGGAGCAACTGGTAGAGCTCGTCCTCGCCGTGATCGGGGTAGCTGACCAGCAGCTTGAGCACCTCGAGGGGAGGGTCGTCGAACGGCAGCGATGGAACGTGCTCGTGGTGGCTGCGCTGGCCGGCGCCGGGGTGGTGGGCGACGAAGCCGTCGTCCCACTCGAAGCTGCCGTCCTCCAGCTCCCACCCGATGCCCACGCCTTCGAGACGCTCGATCACGATCCGGGCCGCACGGGCCATGGCGGAGCGTTCCATCGGGTGGACGCGAACGATCTCGGCCCGCTGACGGTCGTAGTGGAGTGCGCCGTTGGAGCACACCGCATGACGGATGGGCGCGGCCGCCTCCAGCACGTCGGACGCCGAGCGCCACCCGCGGCCGGTGGCCGCCACGACGTGGACCCCGGCGGCGCTCGCACGCTCGAGCGCAGCGATGGTGCGGTCGGCCAGCACGGCGTCGGGGCCGAGGAGCGTGCCGTCGAGATCGCTGGCGGTCAGCTTCACCATGGATGCGATGCGCCGATCAGGGCGCGGCGGTGGCGACGGCGGCACGGGTGGCCGCCAGCTCGTCGGGGCTGCCGCCCATGATCACTGCGGTGAAGTCGGTGGCGCCGGCGGCGGCGACCGTGGCGATGCCTTCACGAACCTGTTCGGCCGATCCCACGAACGACAGGTCCTCGAGGCCGTGGATGCCCTCGATGTCGAGCATGGCGCGGTAACTGGGCAGCGTGGCGTAGCCGGCGAGTACGCCGGCGATGAACTCACGCGCCTTGTCGGGCTCATCGGTGACCCAGCACGGGATGCTGCACACGATGGACGGCGTCGGGCGGTCGGCGTCGGCCGCCGCCTCGTTGATGCGGGGTGCGATGTGCGACTCGATGGTCTTGGGGCCGACGCACCACAGGATGGTGCCGTCGGTGCGCTTGCCGGCGATGCGCAGCATCTGGTCGCCCAGTGCGGCGATCATGAGCTTGGGCGGCGTCTCGGTGGGTCGGGGCATCTGGGCGTCGAGGCTCCACACCTCGCCCTGGAAGCTGGCCGCGCCCGTGGCGAACAGCGAGTTCACGATCTCGAGGTAGTCGATCATGTTGCGGACGGGCTTCTCCCACTTCATGTGGAGGCGCTCCTCCACGGTGGGCTTGTGCGCCAGACCGAGCCCGACGATGAGCCGGCCGCCCACCCGCGCCTGGCTGGTCAGCGCGTTGGCGGCCAGTGCCAACGGGTGCTGGGTCCAGGTCGGGATGACGGCGGTGCCGAGCTCGATCGACGACGTCGTCGGTCCGGCCGCGGCCAGCGTGCCGAGGGCGTCGACGAGTCCGGTCTGGGCCAGCCAGTAGGAGGTGAAGCCTTCCTCCTCGGCGGCGGTGATGTCGGCGGTGATCTCACCGAGGTCGGGACGGGCGAGGAGACTGGAGCCGTTGATACCGATGCGCATGACGGCCACCCTATGGCTCGGTTTCCTCACCCGTGTCTCGCTGGTGGCCGAGTCCTCGGCGCGCGGCGACCGTTGCCGCAACGCCGACAGCGGCCACGCCGGTGGCCGCCACGATCGCCGGCGCGGTGCGGTCGTCATCGCTGACCTGACCTCGCGGCGCCTGCGGAGGGTCGCTCGTCGCGGCGGCTGCCTCTGTCGTGGCGGGGGTCGGCGCAGTGATCGTGGTCGTGGAGGTGGTGGCCGGAGCCCGGGGCGCCGTGAAGGGTCCGGTGATCTCGTAGGTCACGCCACGAGCGCCGCCGTTCGGCCCGCGCTGACTCGAGACATAGAGGCGGTCGCCGGCGGGATGGAACCCGGGACCGGTCACCTCGGACAGGTCGTGACCCACGATGCGCAGGAACGACGCCACCTCCAGCCGGCCGCCGACGTCGCCGATGACGACCAGCTCCATGTTCCCGCCGTCCTCGGCCACGAAGACCTCGCCGCCGGGCGAGACCGTGACGTTGTCGACGCCGGTCAGCGGCGCCCGTCCCTCGGCGTCGCGGGCGAGGTCGTCGTCGTAGAGGACCTCGATCGTGCTGGCCGCGACGTCGAGGTCCCAGACCCGACCGTCGCCCTTGGTGGTGAGGAACACGTGGCCGTCGTCGTACCAGGCGCCCTCACCGCCGTTGAAGGCCGTGGTCTCCGGGTTGCGATCCGGAGCGTCGACCGGTGACGCGACCCACTCGACCGGCCAGGGTCCGGCGCCCCCGTCGAGACCCACCACTCGCATCGCCTCGAGCGTGCCGGCGTCGAGCGTTCCGTCGCCGTCGAAGGACCACGTGGTCGGCGTGAACCGGTAGATGCGGCTGTCGGGCCGGTCCTCGGTGAGATACAGCCGTCGGCCATCGGGGTCGACGGCGGCGGCTTCGTGGGCGAAGGCTCCGAGCGCGGGCCGGACGACGGCGTCGACGGCGCCGGTGACGTCGCACTCGTACACCTGCCCACCGTCGACCTCCTCGCACGACAACCACGTCCCCCATGGCGTCGGCCCACCCGCGCAGTTGAGGCTGGTCCCGTCGAGGATGCGGTACCCGTCGGCGACGGTGCCGTCGGCGGCGAAGTGCAGCGCGCCCGCGCCCCCGGGGATCGTCTCCTGGTTCGAGACGTAGACCCATCCGCCGTCGTGCTGGGCGAACACGGCGCCGCCGTCGGGATCGGTGTGCCAGACGTGTCCGCTGGCGCCGGGGACGACCTCGCCGGCGACGGCGACGATCCGGCTGGTGAAGCCGGCAGGGAGCATGACGCCGTTGGCGTCGGCGGGGAGCAGCTCGCCGTACGGGCCGGGCCCAGGTACCGCGATGTCGGAGGCGACGGCGCCGGCACGGTTCCGCCAGCTCGGGCCCACGAACATCGCGGCCGACGCGGCGGTCAGCGCCAGGAACGCGCGTCGCGAGAACGTGCGCGTCCCAGCGGCGACCGACCCCGTCAGATGAGCGCCTCGACCAGGTAGGGGCCGTCGGTGGACAGGCCGCGCTCGATGCCGGCGCGCAGGTCGTCGAGCGTCTTGGCCTGCATGCCGTCGACGCCGAAGCCCTTGGCGAGCGAGACCCAGTCGAGGACGGGACTGCCCAGGTCGGTGAGCGCCCGTGCCTGCGGACCAGGGTCGTCGTGGCCGGTGCGGTGCAGCTCCATCTGCAGGATGCGATACGCCTGGTTGGCGCAGACGACGATCGTGACGTCGAGGGACTCGCGGGCCATCGTCCAGAGCGACTGCAGGGTGTACAAGCCCGAGCCGTCGGCCTGGAGCGCGATGACCTTGCGCCCGACGGCGGCGACGGCGGCGCCGGTTGCGGCCGGAAGACCCTGGCCGATGGCGCCGCCGGTGAGCGAGAACGCCTCGTGCGGTGCGGCACCGGCGGAGGCGATGGCCCACCCGAGCCCGGAGGTCGCCGCCTCGTTGACGATGATGGCGTCGTCGGGCTGCAGCGCGGCCACCATGGCGCCCATCGTCATCACGTCGAGGTCACCGGTGGGCACCTCGGCCGTGCCCGGCGACGTGCGCGCCGCGGCCTTCTCGCTCCGGGTGTGGAGATCGAGCGCCTCGATGACGGCATCGAGGCCCAGGTGACCGCGCACACCAGGCGGCGCCACCGTGACCACCTCGCAGTCGTCGTTCAGCAGGCTGCTGATGCCCAACCTCTGGTAGCCGAAGAACGCGACCGGGGCACGGGTGCCGGCGACCACCAGCGTGTGGACGCCGGCGAGCGCGTCGATGGCCTGCTCAGGGAAGTACGGCACGGCATCGAAGCGCGGGAGACCCCGACCTTGCTCGACCACGGCGGGGAACGTGTCGATCCACACCGAGCATCCCGTGGCCCGCCGGATGCGCTCGGCCGCCTCCAGCTCGGTTCGGCGGACGGTGCCGCCGAGGAGGATGGCGACACCCTCGGGACGGCGCAGATCGGCGGCGGCCGCCCCGATGGCCGCGACGTCGAGCTCGAACGCCTCGGGACCGGCACGGCCCACATCGTGGAGATCGGCCTGCCCCCACGCCGCGTCCTGCGGGACGATGAGCGTGGACACTCCGGATGGCGGGCCCAGCGACGCGCCGATGGCCTCGAGCATGGCCGAGCCGGCGTGGGCCGACGACGACACACGAGCGACGTGCCGGGACACCGGCCGCGCCAGCGACTCGATGTCGGAGGTGAGCGGCGCATCGGCGGAGAGGTGCCAGCTGGCATGGTCCCCGATGAGGTTCACGACCGGGGTGTGCGCGCGGCGGGCGTTGTGGAGGTTGGCGATGCCGTTGGCGAACCCCGGACCGAGGTGGAGCAGGGTCAGCGCCGGACGACCCGTGACCCGGCCGTAGCCGTCGGCAGCTCCGGTGACCACGCCCTCGAACAGGCCGAGGATGCCGCGCATGCCGGACACGGAGTCGAGCGCCGACACCATCTCCATCTCGGTGGTGCCGGGGTTGGCGAAGCACACCTCGACGCCGTGGTCGACGGCGGTCTGCAGGGCGAGTTCGGCACCGTTCATGTCGGGCTCCTGTGTTGGTGCGGGGACGTCACTGCATCCGCCGAGGTGCTTCTTGGACGACGTAGCCCTTCTCGGCGAGCTCGACGCGGAGACGGTCGGCGTTCTCCTGGTCGCGCGTCTCGATGAGCAGCTCGATCTCGGTGACGCGGGCCGAGTGCATGCCGAACTCACGGTGGTGCCAGAGGTCGACGATGTTGCCGCCTCCCTGACCGACGGCTGCCGTCAGCGCGCCGAGCGCGCCGGGAGTGTCAGGGACGTCGATGACCAGGCGGCACAGCCGTCCGGTGCGGGCCAGGCCGCGCATGATGACGGCGGACAGGAGGCGGAGGTCGATGTTGGCACCCGAGTGGATGAGCCCCACCGTGCGCCCGGCGAAGCGGTCGGGGTCGGCGAGCAGCGCGGCCAGCGGCGCGGCACCGGCGCCCTCGCTGACGATCTTCTCGATCTCGAGGTACCAGACGACCGCTTCCTCGATGGCGCGCTCGGGCACGGCGACGACGTCGTCGGCCAGTGCGCTGATGATCTCGGTGGTGATCACGCCGGGGGTCTTGACCGCGATGCCCTCGGCGATGGTGGGACCCCACTGCGGCGTCGGCGGAGGTGCCGCCCGACCGGTGGCCTCGAGCATCGACGGATAGAGCTCGGACTGAACCCCGATGAGCTCGACGCCCGGGCTCATCGCCCGAGCCGCGACGCAGGCGCCGGCGAAGAGGCCGCCACCGCCGACGGGCACGACGAGCGCGTCGAGCTCGGGACCGTCTTCGAGCAGCTCGAGCGTGCATGTGCCCTGGCCGGCGATGACCATCGGATCGTCGTACGGCGGGATGAACGTGGCGCCGTCCTCGGCCGCGATGGTGCGGGCGATGGCCTTGGCGTCGTCGAGCGTCTCGCCGGCGACCACGACCCGTGCGCCGTTGTCCTCGGTGCGCGAGATCTTGTTGGCCGGCGTCGCCAGCGGCATGACGATGGTGGACGGGATCGACAGCAACGTGGCGTGGTGGGCCACGGCCTGGGCGTGGTTGCCCGCCGACATGGCCACGACGCCCAACCGACGTTCGTCCTCGTCGAGGGCGAGCAGCCGGTTGCGGGCGCCCCGCTCCTTGAACGACGCCGTGTACTGGAAGTTCTCGAACTTCACCCACACGTCGGCACCCGTGATGGCCGACAGCGTGCGCGACCGTGTCATCGGTGTGCGCAGCACTGCGCCGGCGATGGCCGACGACGCCGCACGGACATCGTCGATCGTGACCGGGAGACGGGCGTGTTGCACCCTCGCATCGTGGCACTTCGCAGCAGGTGGAGGCCGCCACCCCGCCCCTAGGATGGGCCGATGGCCGCCTACAGCACCCCCGAGTGGCATCCCGCCTTCGAGGAGTACTGCGAAGCGATCTGGGAGCTGGCCGAGGACGACATCTCCGTCATCCAGGCTCGCATCGCGGAGCGCCTCGACGTTTCCCGCCCAGCCGTCTCCGAGATGATCCGTCGTCTCGACACCGAGGGCCTCGTGTCGACGGACGCCGGCAAGATCAGCCTCACCGCCGACGGCCGGCGGCTCGCCGAGAGCGTCGTCCGACGTCACCGCCTGGCCGAGCGCTTCCTCACCGACATCCTGGGGCTCTCGTGGGCCGACGCCCACCAAGAGGCCGGCAAGTGGGAACACGTGATCTCCGAGCCCGTCGAGGCGGCCATCGACCGCCTCCTCGGATCGCCCACCACGTGTCCGCACGGCAACCCGATTCCGGGCTCCGACTACGACGAGCCTGCCACCACGCCGCTCAGCGCCCTCGAGGTCGGCTCCGCCTTCGTCGTGTCCCGCATCCCCGAAGAGCTCGAGTTCACGCCCGGCCTGCTCGACTTCCTCGAGGACGCCACGGTCACGCCGGGCACCTCGGGCACCGTCACCGCGGCCTCCCCCGACGGCACCACCACCATCGAGATCGACGGCAACACCGTCGGCATCGGCGCCTTCGCCAGCGAACGCATCCTCGTAGCCAGCAGCTGAGTTCGTCAGTGAGCCGGGCAGCGCCGGCGCTCCGTCGGCAGGGTCCTCTGCGAACGCTCGACGTCGTCGTTCCATTGCGCAGCCCGCATCGGAACGCCCGCGTCGTCCTTCACCGACGGCGTGCGTTCCGTCCTCGCCGACGACATCGTCAGCCAAGGCACCAACCGCTCGCCCCGACCGGCGCCGCCATTCCCTCTGGCTGATCCGCCTCCGGACGGCAGCGGCGGGTACTGGGGCTGGTACGGGAACCTCGAGCGACAGCACGTGCGCAGCGAGCAGGTTGTCCACACCGACGACCACACCCTCGACGTGTGGCTCGATGCCAACGGCGGCGTGTACTGGAAGGGGAGCTACCTGCGCTCCCCGACTTCCTCGCCGAGCTCGCGGGTGAGCCCGGCCGAGCGATCTTCCCCGAGATCATCGCCGACGGCCCCGGTCTCTGACCCGACGGCAACGCCTTCGCCGCGACGCCACCCCGCGGCGGCCGACGCCACCAGGACACCGCCCCACACGAGATTCCGCACCACGGTGCCAGCGCCGGACGACCGCTCGTCCGGGAGCAGCCATCGCCAGCCGCGGATCCACGGGTTCGAGGTGGCGGCGAAGTCGGAGATGAGCGTGATCGAGCCGGTGGTCGCCTCGA
This sequence comes from Acidimicrobiales bacterium, assembly GCA_041618235.1. GTDB lineage: Bacteria > Actinomycetota > Acidimicrobiia > Acidimicrobiales > Salinilacustritrichaceae > Salinilacustrithrix. The sequence continues at coordinate 27,485 of JBFJNI010000013.1, read as the reverse complement.
CCGCCAACCACACCCAGGTCAGCGCACCCAACGCTCCGGCGACCGCGACCGCCGGCAGCAGGCGGCGGTGCCGATCGACGAACCATGCCGTCGCCAGGACGAGCAGCGGCAGGACCACGATCGTCTGGCGACCGGGCCACCACCAGCCGTGCATCGTGAGTGCGACCCAGGTCGCCGTCGCCCACCCGGCGGCGAGCGGCGCCAGCACCAGCGGCCGGAGGCGGCGACCACGTCGGGCCACCGCTGCGAGCGCCGGAACGGCGAGCAGGTACACCGGCGACCACGCCACCAAGCCGAAGTGGCGATCGACCAGCAGGCCGATCAAGCGGATGGTGCGTCCGAGGTGGTTCGGGTCGTTGCCCACGACGGTGAGCTCGCCGTCGACGAAGTGGTCGCCAGCTGCGTAGACGGTCCACCCGCCGTAGACCATCCGGTGGAAGACCAGGTACGCGACACCGGCGGCCGCCAGCCCGGCGACGATCGGTACGGCACGATTCCTGTCACGCCAGAGACCGACGACGGCCAGCGCGACGGCGACGCCGGCATACTTCACGCCGAGCCAGGGCAGCGCGACGACGGCCGCCGTCCACACGAACGTTCGACGCCACGAGGTCGGGCCGAACAACGCGGCCGCGGCCAGCGCCACCGCGAGTGCGGCGGGGAGCTCAGGGTAGATCTGGCTGCCGTAGGTGGTGAGCGGTGGACTGAGGCAGAACGCCGCGACCACCGCCAACGCAACCGACTTCGAGACGCCGAGTCGGGCGGTGGCCGTCCACGCCAACACGACCGCGAGCAGCCCGGCCACCACCGCCATCGTCAGCCGCGCCCCCACCCAGCCGAACAGGCCGACGCCGGGTGCGAGCAGCACGGGCAGCAACGGGTCGTGGGGGCTGAGCTCACTGCCGTCGGCACGGGGTTCGGTCTGGCGCGGGAGCGTCGCTTCGTTGAAGTCGCGCCACCGACGGTCGGCGAGCTCGTCGCTGATGTCGAGGTCGCGGTCTTCGGCGAGGCTCAGCGCGCTGAGCACGTACTGCGGCTCGTCCGCGGTGAGCCGCTCGAGACTGGTGGCCTTCGTCCCGAGGCCGAGCAACGACCACCCCGCTGCCATCGCGAACACCGCGGCGAGGAGCCGGCGAGACATGGGGTCAGTCCAACACGTCGGCGCGTCGGACGACCAGCAGCCAGGTCAGCACGCCCGAGACCAACAGGAGCACGATGGCGGTGAGGCCGGCCTCGGCCAGCGAGTTGGCCTCGGTGGCACCCCAGATGCGGGTGGCCAGCGTCTCGAAGCCCGTCGGTGCCAGCAGCAGCGTGGCCGGCAGCTCCTTCATGGTCGACAGCAACACGAGGCCGGCACCGGCGGCGAGGCCAGGGGCCATCAGCGGCAGGTCGATGCGAACCAGGCGTCGCAGCCGGTCGGCGCCCAACATGCGCGCCGCATCGTCCAGCCGGCTGGGCACGGCACCGATGGCAACGCCCGCGGCCCGCACCGACTGCGCGCCGAAGTGCACGACATAGGCGATGACCAACAACGGGAACGTCTGGTAGAGCCCGGACAGGAACGGTGTGTTGAGCGAGAGGAACACCATCGACAGGGCGATGACGATGCCCGGGAGCGCAAAGCCCGCCACCACGAGCGTGAGCGCCGGCCCGGCCACCGGGCTGCGGTAGCGCGCTCCGAGGAAGGCCACCGGCAACACGACCACCACCGCGACCAGCGCGGTCACCATGCCGATGCCGGCAGTGTTCAGCACCGGCGTCCACAGGTCGGCGTCGGCGACGTCGAGCGAACCCGATGCCATCCCACGCCGGGTCCAGTGAACGAGCGAGGCGACCGGAGCGACCAAGGCGTTGAGCAGGAAGAAGACCACGAGCCCGAACACCGGCCACCGCCATCGACCGAGCGGCACGGTGCGCGACCACTTGGTGCGCACCGACGGAAGGGTGGCGGCGTTGCGGCCGACGCGACGTTCGGCGACGGTCACGGCCAGTGCGACGATGGCGAGCACGAGGCCCAGGGCGAGCGCCAGGTCGCGGCGCAGCAGACGATTGGCGTAGATCACCCGGGTGAGCGCCGGGTAACCGAGCAGGTCGACCGCACCGAAGTCGGAGACCGCGTACAGGAACACCAGCAACGTGCCGGCGGCGATGGCGGTGCGCGTCTGGGGCAGCACGACCTGGAAGAACACCGCCAGCGGTCGGCGTCCGAGGATACGGGCCGACTCCTCGACCGACGGCGACAACGACCGGAGCCGAGCTGCCACCGGGAGCTGCACGTAGGGATAGGTGAACAGCGTGAGCACCAGCCACGAGCCCAGCAGGCCGTCGACCTGGGGAAGCCGCTCGACCCCGAACGGGCCGAGCACCGATTCGAGCAGTCCCCCGGGGGAGATCGATGCCCGCAACGCCAGCGCACCGACGAACGACGGGAAGACCAGTGGCAGGGGCACCAGCACGGCGAAGAACCGTCGGAACGGGACGTCGGAGCGGGCGACCACCCACGCCAGCGCGGTCCCGACCACCGCGGCCGACACCGCCACGAGTGTCGCCAGCACGATCGTGTTCCAGAGCGCATCGCGTGTGACGGGATCGGCGACGACGGTGCGCAGCCGAACGTCGCCCACCGCCACCCGCGAGACGAGATAGAGGAGTGGCGCAGCGAAGACGAGTGCGACGGCGGCCGAGGTCAGCGAGATGCCGAACGGAGCCGGGCGCCGGCGCGCCGCCGCATCCATCAGTTGCGATCCAACCCGCTGTCCTGGATGAGTTCGGCGGTCCGGGCGAGTCCCGCACCCAGCTCGTCGAGGTCGATGGTGGTGGTCGGCAAGCTCGCCAACGCCGGGAGCGATCCGTCGGGCTCGACGCCCTGCACCAGCGGGTATTCGTAGGTCTGCTGCGCGAAGAACTCCTGCGCGGCCTTCGACAGCAGGAAGTCGATGAGTCGACCGGCCTCCTCGGACTTGTCGGAGCCCTTGACGATGGCGGCCGCCGTCACGATGAGCAGCGAGCCCATGTCCCCCTCGGCGAAGTAGTGGTTCGCGGCCGGGATGTCGGGATCCTCGGCCTTCGCCTTGGCGAGGTAGTAGTGGTTGACCAGCCCCATCGGGACCTCACCACGGCCGACCGCTTCGACGATGGCGGTGTTGTTGGCGTAGGGACGGGCGCCGTTCGCCGCCATGCCGCTCAACCAGTCCTCGGCCACGTCCTCACCGACCTCGATGCGCATCGCGGTGACGAAGTCCTGGAACGAGCCGTTGTTCGGCGCGACCGCCACCCGACCCTTGAACTCGGGGGCGGTGAGGTCGAGGACCGAGTCGGGCAGATCGGCGGGGTCGACGAGATCGGTGTTGTAGACGAGGACACGCACCCGACCGGACAGTCCGACCCATTGGCCGTCGCCCGCTCGGAAGTCGGCAGCGACCTGGTCGAGCTCGCTCTGGGACAACTCGGCGAGCCGGCCCTCGGCATCGAGGAACCCGACCGCGCCTGGCGACTGCGAGATGAAGATGTCGACGTCGGTCTTGTCGCCCTCGGCGTCGATCTGCAGCGCGAGGTCGGCGGAGTCGCCGTAGCGGACGTCGATCTTGATGCCGGTCTCCTCGTTGAACTCGTCGAGCAACGGCCCGATCAGACCCTTGGTCCGGCCGCTGTACACCGTGAGCCGGTCGTCGCCGCCGGTCGAGCACGCAGGAGCGATCAGGGCGAGCAGGACGAGGACGGACGTGACGAGCGTCGGGACGCTGGTGGAGAATCGTCGTGCTGAGCGGGGCATGCGGCGATGCTACGGATGCTTGTTGTCCGATGTAAAGTCCACCTAATGCTCTGCTCTGACGAGCCCGCACCCGTGATCCTCTTCCTGCCGGCTCGCGACGAAGCGGCCACCGTGGCCGAGGTCGTGCGGGCCGCGCCGGCCACCGTGGCGCACGCCGGCCGGCTCCATCCGGTGCACGTGATCGTGGTCGACGACGGCAGCACCGACGGCACGGGCGAGCTCGCCAGCGCGGCCGGCGCGGCAGTCGTCCGCACCCCGGGCCTCGGGCTCGGCGCGGCGGTACGCATCGGGCTCGGCCTCGCGGTCGCGTCCGGCGCGGCGGCGGTCGCATTCTGCGATGCCGACCGCGAGTACGACCCGGCCGAGCTCAGCGACCTGGTCGGTCCGCTGCTGGCCGGCGACGCCGACTACGTCATCGGATCTCGGTTCCTCGGCGGTCCGCGCCAGATGCGCCTCCACCGGTCCTTCGGCAACCGGGTGCTCACACAGCTGGTCCGGGCGCTGACGGTGGGGCAGCGGGCCGTGCCGCTCACCGACGGACAATCGGGGTTCCGAGCGCTCTCCGCCGGGGCGGCGGCACGGGCCGAGATCGTCCATGACTACAACTACGCCCAGGTCCTCACCGTCGATCTGCTCGCCAAGGGCTACCGCTACCTCGAGGTGCCCATCACCTACTCCCACCGCCAGGTCGGGAGGTCGTTCGTGCGCCTCCCCACCTATCTGCGAGCGGTGCTGCCGGCGCTGTGGCGGCTGCACCGCAGGCGACGGACGTCGCACCTCACCGGAGCACTCCGCCTGGCCCCCTAGCCTCTCGTGCATGCGGGGCATCGAGGTACCAGATCCGGTCGAGGACTTCACCGCCGATCCGGTGGAGCTGTTCTTCGACCTGGCGTACGTGTTCGCGTTCAGCCAGCTCGTGGGGAACCTCGTCCACCACCCCGACTGGGCCGGCGTCGGCAAGGCCGGGCTGCTGTTCGGCCTGCTGTGGATCCCGTGGTCCCAGCTGACGTGGTCGGCCAACGCGGTCTCGGGCAACGGACGTCCGGCACGCCTGCTCTTCCTCGCCGCCACCATCGTCAGCGTGCCCATGGCGGCGTCGGTCTCCACGGCGTTCGGCCCTGGCGGCCCCGTCTTCGCACTGTCGATCCTCGCCATCGTCACCATCGGGATGGTGATGCTGACGTTCTCGGTCGGCACCGACCTCGAGGTCAAGGCCTCGGTGGCCCGGTGGATCGGCCCGAACGTCCTCGCCGGCGTCGCCCTCGTGGTCGGTGCCTTCATCGACGGCGATGCCCGGATCGTCGCCTGGGGCATCAGCCTCGCGATCGTGCTCGTCGCGATGTTCCTGGCGGGGAACGGCGTGTGGATCGTGCGTTCCGGCCACTTCGCCGAACGCCATGCCCTCATCGTGATCGTCGCCCTCGGCGAGGTCATCGTCGCCGTGGGCATCCCGGTGGTCGCCGCACTCGAGGACGCCGGAGGCCTCCCCGGCCGCACCGTCGTCGCCCTGCTCGCCTCGGGCGTGTTCGCCGCACTGCTGTTCTGGGGGTACTTCGACCGGCCCGGTCCGGCGATCGAGCACCGCGCCGACTCGCTTCCCAGCGAGGAGCCCCGTGGGCGATTCGTGCGCGACGTCTACACCTGGGCGCATGCCCCCATCGTCGCCGGCATCATCCTGTCGGCCGCGGCGCTCGAGGAGATCACCCTCCACCCGTCCGACGCGGTTCCCGCCGAGTTCCGGACGATGTTCGCCGGCGGCATCGCCCTGCTCGTGGTCGGCATCTCCGCCGGCGTGTGGCGATCGTTCCATGCGGTCGCCCGCGAGCGCATCGTGATGGCACTCGTCATCGCCGCATTGCTGGGTGTGGCCGGCTCGTGGAACGGCGTCGTGCTGCTCGTGGTCGTCGACCTGCTGATCGCCGCGACGCTGGTCGTGGAGCACCTCCGCATCGAGCGCTGACCCCTGAATCTGTCGTGGATCGGGCGCCAACAGTCACCGACAGACGACGACAGATTCCGTGGTGGTGGGCTAGTCCTCGACGACGTAGTCCCGGAACGTCGCCCGCCGGCGCACCCATGCGTCGTGGTCGAACGAACCGTCGCGACCCATCGAGTCGGCGGCCGCGAAGCCCATCTCGATGACGTGGTGGGTGTTGTCCGGGGTGAACAGACCCTGGCGACCGAGGACGGTCACCCGTGACGACGTCGCCATGGCCGCCTCGGCGCGCTCGAGCCGGCGGAGCGAGTCGGCGGTCATCACCGGATACACGGACGGCAGGCGCACGGTGTCGACCGCGACCGGAGCGGGGTCGGGCAAGCCGCACCGCACCAGATCGTCGGCCACCCGACGCCCGAGCTCGGCGTCGGTGGCGCGCCAGGTGGCGTCGCCCGGCCAGCAGGGGATCTCGGCGCAGAGCACCGTGCGGTCGACCGGGTCCGCGGCGCTGCGTCGGTAGTTCATCGGTTCGGACACACGGGTGGCGAGCACGTGACGCTCGGGGAGGTAGTGCGCGTCGAACTCGCTGTACGGCCGGTGGTCGATCGTGAGGTAGACGAGCACCATCGCCCGGGTCGGCACCTCGACGTCTGCGGCGTCGGCCAGACCAAGCCACGCGGCCGTGCGCCCGGCCGGCAGGGTCGAGAACACATGCGACGCCGTGAGGATCCGGCCATCGGCGAGGCCGACGATGACGCGGTCTTCGTTCTCGACCAGGCCGGTGACCTTGGTACCGAGCCGCACGTCGGGGAGGGCATCGGCCATGGCTTCGGCGATGGCACCGAACCCGCTGCGGGGATAGAGGAACGTGGGTCGCCGGCGCGCTCCCCGGACGAGCCGTCGGGCGACGTCGACCGGCGACGACGCGCTCACCCGCCGGCGGGCGAGCTCGCCGGCGAGGGTGCCGGGGTCGGTGTCCCACAGCTTCCAGGCATACGGCTCGTGGAACGTGCGCCACACCGTGGGGCCGAGCCCGGCGCGCACGACTTCGGCGTAGGTGTCGCGACGTGGAGAGCGGAACGATCCGGTGGCCGCGTCGAGCGCGGCACGGGCGGCGACGGAACGGGGCAGGTCACGGAGCAGGCCGGTCGGGGTGAGTGGGAACGCCAGCCAGCGATCCCGCAACCGGATGCGGCCGTTGCGCGGCCGGACCTGCAGCTCGACGAGCTGCTCGACGGCAGCTCGGACGTGGGGCGACAGCACCGGATGGAGGCGATGGCTGCCGAGGTCGACGCGGACGCCCGAGATGGTGCGCGAGCCCGCCATGCCGCCGACATGGTCCGACGCATCCACCACGGTGACCTGATGGCCGGCGGTGTGGAGCCGCCATGCCGTGGCCAGACCCGCCGGGCCGGCGCCGATGACGACGATCACGTCAGGTGGTGGCGAAGGCGACCGCCGGCGAACCGACCGCCGTGACGCACACCTGATCGCCGCGGTCGAAGCGCGGGACGGCGACCTCGCGGATCTTGACCTGCGTGCCGTCGGCGAGCGCCACGACGTACACGGTGTCGTGGCCGTAGTACTCGACGAGCTCGACGGCGGCGTCGCACCCGTCGGGTACGGCCTCCGTGGTCGACAGGAGGCGGAGGTCCTCGGGCCGGAGCAGCACCTCGACCTCGCCGCTCATGACCTCGCGCAACGGAACTCGACCGACCGCGGTGTCGGCGTGACCGTCGGCGACCGAGCCGGGCACCAGGTTGGCATCGCCGACGAAGCGCGCCACCCATGCGGACGCGGGGTCGGCATAGATCCGATGCGGCGGCGCCTGCTGGACGATCACGCCCTCGGACATGACGGCGACGTCGTCGCCCAGCACGAACGCCTCGTCCTGGTCGTGGGTGACGAAGACCGTGGTGATGCCGACTCGGTGGAGGAGCTCGTGGACCTCGGTGCGGACGCGGGCGCGCAGCGCGGTGTCGAGGTTGGAGAAGGGCTCGTCGAGGAGCAACGCCGACGGCTCGGGGGCCAGCGCCCTGGCCAGCGCGACGCGCTGCTGCTGGCCACCGGAGAGCGTGCCGGGTGAGCGGTGGCCGAAGTCCTCGAGGCCCACCATCTCGAGGGCCGCATCCACGCGCGGCCCCTTGCGCTCGGGACGGGGCAGACCGAAGGCGACGTTCTGCGCCACGGTGAGATGTGGGAACAGCGCCCAATCCTGGAAGACCATGCCGATGCGGCGGCGCTCGGGCGGGACCGTGGTGCCGGGACCCGCCACCAGGACGTCGCCGATCTGGACCTCGCCGGCCGTGGGCGGCTCGAGGCCGGCGATCGAGCGGAGCAGCGTGGTCTTGCCGCAGCCCGACGGGCCCAGGAGCGCGACGACGCTGCCCTCGGCGACCTCGAGATCGACACCGTGCAGCACCTCGGTGCCGTCGAAGGCGACGCTGACGCCGCGCACGCTGATGGCGCTCATGTCGGAACCACCTCAGACCGCCCGATCGATGTCGAGCGACACCTGGCCGAGACCGACCGGCTCGTCCATGAACTCGGGCAGGGGGCGCTCGTGGACGATGGCGAGGCGCTTGGTGGAACGGGTGAGCGCGACGTAGAGCGCACGCAGCCCCTGCGCCTCCTCGTCGACGATGGCCGCCGGTTCGACGACGACCGACGCGTCGAGCTCGAGACCCTTGACCATGCCGACCGGCACGATGGTGACCGGCGCATCGAGCCCCTGGCGCGTGGCTCGCCCGTGGTCGATGCCGGCGGCGTGGAGGGCGTCGGACACGTCATCGAGCATGGTCGACGGCACGATGACGGCGAGTGACCCCGGCTCGATCTCGTCGCGCTCGGCGCGGGTGACCTCGGCGACCAGCGACAACAGCTCGCCGTGGTCGGCGGGGCAGACGATGGGGGCATCGCCGGTCTCTCGGACCGAACGAGGGGGCGACAGCTGGGGCGCAGCCACCCGCAGGACACGAGCCGCCATCTCCATGTTGGGGGCCGGGATGCGATAGCCGACCGTGAGCTCGGCCCGGCGGACGCCGCGGCGGGTGGGCAGGTGCTCGAGGATCTCTTCCCACGTGTCGTGCGCCCACGCGCCGGTGGCCTGGGCGATGTCGCCGACGATGGTGAGGGAGCCGTTGAGCGACCGGCGCCCGACCATGCGCAGCTGCATCGGCGACAGGTCCTGGGCCTCGTCGATGACGATGTGACCGTACGTGCGGATGGATTCGTCGACGCCCTTGCGCTTCTTGCGGACGCCGAGGTGCTCGCGAGCTTCGTCGAGCAGCGGGACGTCGTGGAAGGTGAAGACGACGTCGTCCATGGATTCGCCCCGCGGCCGGAACAGACGGGCCTGCTCGTCGGGCGAGAGCAACTTGCGGCTGGCCAGCTCGATGAGCGCACGCGAGCCGAACAGGTCGCGCAGCAACTGGGCCGGCGTCAGCAGCGGCCACATCCACTCGAGGGCGGCCACGACGGACTCCACGCGCCGCACCTGGTCGCGGACGTCGTCGGCGCGGACCGGGTTGCGAGCCGAGTCGGCCAGTGCCTCCCAGACCTGCTGCTCGACGAACTTCCGAGCGGGGTTGTGCAGCCGGTAGCGACGGTGGGCCTCGCGCACGATCCGCTTGCTCTCGGCGACGGTGAGCACCAGCGTCTGCGCGCCCATCCCGACCCGGAGGTCTTCGCGCAGCCCGCGCTGACGGTCGTCGACCGCCTTGCGGATGACATGGGCCATGCGGGCGTCGCCCTTGACCCGTGCCACCTGCGGGACGTCGTCGCCGCGGATCAGCTCTCGGTCGACGAGGTCGGCGAGGACCGCGAGCTCGACGCCGGCCTCGCCGAGCGACGGCAGCACCTGGTCGATGTAGCCGAGGAAGAGCCGATTGGGGCCGAGGACGAGGACGCCCTGGCCGTCGAGCGGGAACCGATGCGTGTAGAGCAGGTATGCGGCTCGGTGGAGGGCCACGACCGTCTTGCCGGTGCCGGGGCCGCCCTGGACGACCAGCGCCCCGCCGAGCTCGGACCGGATGATCTGGTCCTGCTCGCCCTGGATGGTGGCGACGATGTCGCCGAGCTTGCCGCTGCGCGCCGTCTCGAGCGCGTTGATGAGGGCACCGTGGCCCTGGATGCGGTCGTCGCGCGCCAGCGCGATGCCGCCGCCGTCGCCATGGACGGCGTCGCCGAAGAGCTCGTCCTCGAGGTTGAGCAGCGTGCGGCCCCGCGAGGTGAAGTGGCGCCGGCGGGTCAGGCCCATGGGCTGGGGGCCGGTGGCGCGGTAGAACGCTTCGGCGATGGGTGCCCGCCAGTCGACGACCACGGGCTCCTGGGCGGCGTCGGCCACGCTGGTTCGACCGATGTAGTACGTGTCGGCGCCGTGCTCGTCGTCGGTGTCGAGCCGGCCGAACACGAGGGAGCCGTCGCCCAGCTCGAGCTGCACCAGCCGGTTGGCGATGTTGCCCTCGATCATCTCGCGCTCCCAACGCGCCTGCTCGGTGCCGCCCTGGCCGACCTCGACCATCGAACGCAGCTGCTTGGCGCGCTCACGCGCCGCGTCGAGGCACTCGTACGCGTTGTCGACGTAGGCCTGCTCAGCTGTCAGTTCCGGATGTGACGCCAAGGACGCCTGACCTTCTTTCCCGAGTGCAGCGACGATCCGAGTTCTGAGGGATCGGAAATCCTACCCGGAAACCGCCTGCCGAAGCTCCCCGGTGCCCAGGGCGTCGAGCAGGAAGGCGAACACCAGCGCCTCGTCCTTCCAGGCGTCATACCGACCCGACGGGCCGCCGTGGCCGGCGCCCATCTCGGTCTTGAGGAGGAATGGCCCCGACTCCTCGACGGCACCGGCGACGTCGCGCAGGCGCGACACCCACTTCGCCGGCTCCCAGTAACCGACCCGCGGGTCGTGGAGGCCGGCGGTCGCGAGGATCGGAGGCAGCGCTCGAGCGGGGATGTTCTCGTAGGGCGTGTAGCCGGCCATCACGTCGAAGATCTCGGGTGACTCGACCGGGTTTCCCCACTCCTCCCACTCGATGACCGTGAGCGGGAGCGACGGGTCGAGGATGGTGTTCAGGGCGTCGACGAAGGGCACCTCGGCCACCACCGCACCCCACAGGTCGGGCGCCCGGTTGAGGGCGGCACCGACCAGGAGGCCGCCGGCCGAACCGCCGCGGATGGCGAGGCGGTCGGGGTCGGCGACGCCCTCGGCGACGAGCGCCTTCCCGCAGGCGACGAAGTCGTCGAAGGTGTTGGGCTTGGCGGCGAACTTGCCGTCTTCGTACCAGCGCCGGCCCATCTCGCCGCCGCCGCGGATGTGACCGATCGCGTACGCCCAGCCCCGGTCGAGCAGCGAGAGGCGCAGCGACGAGAAGCTCGGGTCGATGGAGATCTCGTAGGAGCCATAGCCGTAGAGCAGCGTGGGCCCGCCGGGTGCGCGGTCGCGTCGGTGCACGAGGCTGATCGGGATCTTCGTTCCGTCGTCTGCGGTGGCCCAGAGCCGGCTGGTGACGTAGTCCTCGGGGTCGTAGCCACCGAGCACGGGCTGCACCTTGCGGACATGACGGGTGTCGGTCTCGAGATCGAGGTCGATGACCGTCGACGGCGTGATCATCGAGGTGTAGGTGAACCGGAGCTGTGACCAGTCCATGTCGTCGTTGCCGCCGAGGTGCACGGTCGACACCTCCTCGGCCTGGTCGAGGAAGAACTCGTCACCCGTCGACAGCCGCCGTACCCGGACCCGAGTGGTGGCCTGCGTGCGTTCCTCGGTGAGCAGGCGGTCGCGGAGGACGTCGATCTCCTCGATGCGCACGCCCGGCTCGTGGGGGATGACCTCGGTCCACGTCGACGGGTCGAGGTCGCCGACCAGCACCTCCCCCGACGGAACCGAGACGACCTTGAAATCGAGGGCGTCGTCGTTGGTCAGGACGTAGAAGGTGCCGCCCTCGTGTTCCAGCGAGGCCTCGATGCCCTGCCGGCGCTCCACGACGGTGGTGAAGCCGGCCGCGACGTCGTCGGCCGGGCACACCCGGAGCTCGCTGGTGATCTTCGAACCCATCTCGAGCACGATCCACCCGCGGTCCTTCGTGACGTCGATGCCACAGAAGAACCGCTCGTCGGGCTCGTGGTGGATCAACACGTCGTCCGCGGCGTCGGTGCCCAGCTCGTGGCGCCACACCTCGTGCGGGCGGTGCGACTGGTCGACCCGGGTGTAGAAGAAGTGGCGACCGTCCGCCGACCAGGCCGAGCCGTAGTAGGCGCCCTCGATCACGTCGTCGGTGCCACCATCGGTCGTGAGGTCGACGCCGGTGGCGAGGTCGCGGAAGCGCACGGTGTACTGCTCCGACCCGTTCGTGTCGCAGCCCCAGGCCAGGACCGAGCTCTCAGCGGTCAGGTCGAAGACGCCGATGGCGAAGTAGTCACCGTCGCCGGCCTCGACGTTGGCGTCGAGCAGGACCTGCTCGCGAGCCTTCACCTCTGCGCTGTCGGGGTCCGGCGGATCGGTCTCCCCCTCGGCGGCGACCCGGCAGTACACCGGATACTGCTGGCCCTCGATCGAGCGCGAGTAGTACCAGTGAGCCCGCCGGTACGACGGCACCGAGAGGTCGGTCTCCTGGATGCGGGCCTTGATCTCGTCGAACAGCTCGGCCCGGAGCTCGGTGGTGTGCCCGAGCACGGCATCGGTGTGCGCGTTCTCGGCCTCGAGGTGGGCGATGATCTCGGGGTCCGAGCTCGACGGGTCGCACATCCATGCGTAGTCGTCCACGGCGGTCCGGCCATGGCGCTGACGGGTGACCGGATCCTTGCGAGCTTCGGGCGGGGTGAGGGCGTTCTGGGTCTCGGGCACGGCGCACGACGTTACCGGTGGTTCGTCGGGCAGGCTCTGGTCGTGCGACGTTCCATCGACGACTACCCGTTCACCGAGTCCGACCTCCCGGCGGACGCCGACGAGCTCGACCTCCAACGCATCTCGTGGGGCGTCGCCATCTCCGACGACTACGAAGACGCCGAGCCCCGGGTCGTGCTCACCGTCGAGGAGGTCGGCAACCCCGGCGCCGGCCTCATCGCCCACCTCTCCCCCACCATCGCCCGCCGGCTCCGGCTGGCGCTGCACGACGCGTTGGTCGAGGTCGGCGAGGACGTAGGCCGCTGACGGCGGCAGGTGCGCAGTCCATTCCGGCGTCGCTCACCACGACCCCATCGTGGCCGTGGACGGCAGAATTCGCCGGCCGACGCTCCTCGCCTCCGTTCAGGACCGAGCGTCGAGCTCCTCGGCGGCGACCACAGGCAGGCGCAGCGCTGATCACCGCGGTCTGCTACATCTCCGATCGTGCCCGACTACGCCGACGTCGATCCCGACGTGCTGGCGCGTCTCGGCGAACGGTGCCTGGAGCTGCCCGAGGCGTGGACCGAGCCGGCGTGGACGGGACACCGCTTCCTGGTGCGCAAGCGGAACTTCGCCCACGTGTTCTCGCTGCACGACGAGGCCGGGGACGTCCGGACGATGCTGTCGTTCCGGTCTCCCGACGAGGAGCGCCACGCGCTGGTCGCGTCTGGACACCCGTTCTTCGTGGCGGGGTGGGGCCGCAACGTCATCGGCATGGTCATCGACGACGACACCGACTGGGACGAGGTCGGCGAATTGGTGACCGAGAGCTACTGCATCCTCGCCCCGAAGAAGCTCGTGGCACTGGTCGAGCGGCCGCCACCGGTCGAACCGATGGCGCCGCCCGACTGACCATCACCGGGAGGCGAGGGCCTCCAGCATCTTCTCGGCCGCGGGTCCCGACGAGGCCGGGTTCTGACCGGTGTACAGGGTGCGGTCGACGACGACGTTCTCGGCCCACGGCTCGCCCTCCTGGAAGTCGGCGCCGAGCTCGACCAGACGGTCCTGCAGCAGCCATGGCGCCTTCTCGGCGAGACCGGCCTGCTCCTCCTCGGCGTTGGTGAAGCCGGTCAGGCGGTAGCCGGCGAACGGCGAGGCACCGTCCTCGTCAACGGTCGGGAGCAACGCGGCGGGCGCGTGACACACGACGCCGAGCGGCTTGCCGGCCCGCAACGTCTCGATGAGGAGGGCGGCCGAGTGCTCGTCGACGGACAGGTCCTCCATCGGACCGTGGCCGCCGGGATAGAAGACGGCGACGTAGTCATCGAGGTCGACGTCATCGAGCGACAACGGTGACTGGAGCTGGTCCATCTCGTCGATCTGTCGGCGCATCGCCGCCGCCTCGTCCTCGCCGCCGGCGGCGTCGGGGGCGAGGCTCGACTCGTCGACCACGGGGGTGACGCCCTTGGGGGTCGCCACCACGACGTCGAAGCCGGCGTCGGTGAAGACGTTGTAGGGCGCCACCAGCTCCTCGGCCCAGAACCCCGTGGGGTGTTTGGTGCCATCGGACAGCGTCCAATGATCGGCACCGGTCACGACGAACAAGATCTTGCTCAAGAGGGTCTCCTCGGAGAATTGCGGGCGGGAGTGTCTCCATACCGGAGTGGCGTCGCTTTCATGCAGGGCGACCCCCGGCCGCTCCGCGGCACCGGAGCCGCCGGAAGGATCCGGGGCCCGACCGGATAGCGTCGGCGGCCGTATGGCGCCGTCTCCCGACCATCCCTTCCTCGCCGCCTGTCGCGGGCTGCCCGCCGAGCGAGTGCCGGTGTGGTTCATGCGCCAGGCCGGCCGCTCGCTGCCCGAGTACAACGCGACCAAAGGCGACATCTCGATCCTCGACGCGGTCGAGAACCCCGAGCTGGCTGCCGAGCTCACGTTGCAGCCGGTGCGCCGCTACGGCGTCGACGCCGCGATCTTCTACAGCGACATCGTCGTGCCGGCCCGGGCCATCGGCTTCGGCATCGAGATCGTCGCCGGCGTGGGTCCGGTCGTCGAGCACCCGTTCCGCACCAAGGCCGACCTCGACCGCCTCCCGGTGCTCGTTCCCGAAGAGGACTCGCCCTACATCGCCGAGACGGTGAAGCTGCTCGTGAAGGAGCTGGGCGACACGCCGCTCATCGGCTTCGCCGGCGCCCCGTTCACCGTCGCCAGCTACCTCATCGAGGGACGGCCCAGCCGTACCTACGAGAACACCAAGAAGATGATGTGGGCCGAGCCCGATCTCTTCCACGCGCTGCTCGACCGGCTGGCCGACATCGCCATCGCCAGCCTGCGCGACCAGGTGCAGGCCGGCGCCAGTGCGATCCAGCTGTTCGACTCGTGGGCCGGTGCGCTGGCGCCGCCGGTGTACGAGCGCTTCGTGATGCCCCACTCGCGCAAGGTGCTCGAAGGCGTGGCCGACCTCGACGTACCCCGCATCCACTTCGGCGTCGGCACCGGCGAACTGCTCACGCTGATGGGTGATGCGGGCGCGGACGTCGTGGGCATCGACTGGCGGGTGCCGCTCGACATCGCCCGCGATCGGGTGCCGGGCAAGGCCGTCCAGGGCAACCTCGACCCGGCCGTCACCTTCGCCGGCTGGGACCCCACCCGCGACGCCGTCGACGACATCCTCGCCCGCAACGCCGGTCGACCCGGCCACGTCTTCAACCTCGGCCACGGCGTCCTGCCCAACAGCGACCCCGGGATCCTCGCCCAGGTCGTCGACCACGTCCACGAGCACGGCCGCGCCGGTTCCTGAGTGTCGACCTGGGCTGACGAGCGCCGACCGATGGGCACGGTCTGATGGCACGGTTCGCAGTCATCGGCGCCGGCATCGCCGGCCTGGCCGCGGCATGGGAGCTCGAGCGGGCGGGCGTCGACGTCGTGGTCTTCGAGGCCGGACCGACGGCCGGCGGCAAGCTGCAGTCGTCCCCCGTGCCCGGGCTGGCGTTCCCGCTCGATGACGGCGCCGACGCGTTCCTCGCCCGGGTACCCGAGGCGCTCGAGCTGTGCGCCGAGCTCGGCATCGACGACCTCGTCCACCCCGCCACCGGCCAGGCGTACGTCTACGCGCGTGGCGCGTTGCGGCCGCTGCCCAAGGGCCAGCTCCTCGGCATCCCCACCGACCTCGACGAGCTCGCCACCACCGGCCTGCTGTCCGACGCGGGCATGGCGGCCGCGCTGGCCGACGTCGAGGCCGACTGGGCGCCACCGACCCACGATCTCTCGGTCGGCGACCTCGTCCGCACCCGCCTCGGCGACGAGGTGTGCGATCACCTCGTCGAACCGCTCCTCGGTGGCATCAACGGCGGCGAGGCCGACGGGCTGTCGGCGGCCGCCACCGCCCCGCAGATCTGGGGCTGCGCCATGAAGGGTGGCTCGATCGTGCGAGCGGCGGCGCAGGTCAAGGCAACGGCCGCGAGCGATGCTCCGGTGTTCGCTACACCCATCGAGGGCATGGCGTCACTCGCCGACCGACTGGTCGACGCACTCCGAGCAGAGATCCGGCTGGGCGCAGCGGTCTCGACCGTCGAACGCACCGGAACCGGCGTCACGATCGACGGGGAGGCATTCGACGGCGTCGTCATCGCCACGCCGGCCCGAGGCGCCGCGCCGCTGCTCGACGGGCCAGCACCTGACGCGGCCCTTGCGCTGGCCGGCATCGACTTCGCCTCGGTGGTGATGGTGACGATCGTCGCCGACGCGGCCAGCGTCGATCACCCGCTCGACGGCAGCGGCTTCGTCGCCGCCCGCACTGCCGGCACCTCGATCACCGCATGCTCGTGGGGCTCGTCCAAGTGGGCGCACTGGAACGACGGAGACCACGTCGTGTTCCGCGTGTCGCTCGGCCACGACGCCGACCCCACCGAGTGGTGCGCGCTCGACGACGACCGACTCCTCACCACCGCCCTCGCGGACCTGCGCACGACGATGGGCGTCGACATCGCCCCCGCCCGCGGGCTGGTCGGCCACCGGGTCGGCCGGTGGCCACATTCGTTCCCCCAGTACCGCCCCGGGCACCTCGAGCTGGTCGCCGGCATCCACGCAACGGCCGCCGCGGCGGGGCCCATCGCGCTCGCCGGCGCTTCGCTCGGCGGCATCGGCGTGCCGGCGTGCATCCGGCAGGGTCGCGAGGCCGCACGCAAACTGCTCGCCTGAACGACCAGGGCAGGTTCCGACCGTTTCGGCGTCGAACCTGACGTCGATGACGATCCTGGAGACGACGCCGGCGCCGAACCCCCCTCAGCCCACCGGTTGGCCGAGGGGGGCGACCCGGCCCATCGTGGCGGTCGTCGTCGTCCTCGGGCTCTGCATCGCGCTGTACAGCCGATCACAAGACGACGCCGAACCCGTGCCGCCTGAGGTGCGAGCGTTCGGCGGCGTGCACCCTTGCGTCGAGCCGGTCGACGGCCAGCCGTCACCACCGGGACCCGAGACCATCGACGAGTTCGTCCAGTGCAT
Source organism: Acidimicrobiales bacterium (assembly GCA_041618235.1). Taxonomy (GTDB): domain Bacteria; phylum Actinomycetota; class Acidimicrobiia; order Acidimicrobiales; family Salinilacustritrichaceae; genus Salinilacustrithrix. The sequence continues at coordinate 10,451 of JBFJNI010000013.1, read as the reverse complement.
CGAGTGGCGTCCGACGGCGGACTGGCCGGTGGGGGTCTTCGGCCCGGACGGGCGCGGTTACCTCGTGGAGCACGAAGACGGCGACGTGGTTCTGCGCAGCGTCGGCAGGTGTGACGCATACCGAGGTTCGCGGACGGAGGCCGTCGACGTGATGTCACTCGGGACACGTTTCCGAGCGCGTGGCAACGGCTCCAGGTGGTCGATCGGACCCAACGGGAAGCCGATCCCTGGCCCCGACGCTGACCTCTCCGCCGGCTGGCAGGGCGACGGTCTGGTTGACGCGGTCTTCGAACTGCACAGCTGCGGACTCCCCATGGCCGACGCTGTCGCTCTGATCGAACCGCTCGCCAGGGCTGCCGCAACCGACGATCCGTGATACCACTGGACGCAGGATGTCGATGATCGGCCAGTTCTTCCGCGTCGCCGGTCGGCGGCCGTCGCATCGACTGATCGGCGCGCTCGTGGCGCTCGTTCTCGCCGCCAACGCCGTGGCGCTGCTCGGCGGGTTCGCCCGCGATGACAGCGACCTGGCCGGCGCCGCGCTGGCCCTCGCAGCAACCGGCGAGCTCCCGGTCGATCTCGATCCGCTGGCCGGCGTGGTGGTCGAGGTCCCCGTCCGGGCGGCCGGCGCCACCGGCGCAGTGCTGCCCGTCCCCGAGGCGCCGCCGGCGAACGCGTATGCGCCGACCCCCGAGATCCGCCACGGGATGCTCGAGATCCCCGCCATCGGGCTGGCGCAGCCGTTCTTCGAGGGCGTCACGCTCACCGCCATCAACCGGGGGCCCAGCCACTGGCCGGGCAGTGCGATGCCGGGCGAGATCGGCAACGTGGTCATCGCCGGCCATCGCACCACCTACACCAAGCCGTTCTGGTCACTGAACGAGCTGACGCCGGGCGACGAGCTGATCTTCACGATGGGGACGGACCGCATCGTCTACGTGCTCGACCGCATCGAGGTCGTGGTGCCCACCGACATCCACATCATCGAGCAGACGCCCGAACCCACCGCCACGCTGTTCGCGTGCCACCCCCGCGGGTCGGCCCGCCAGCGCATCGTTGGCCACTTCCGGTTGAAGCCCGACACCGTGCCCACCGAGTTCTTCGACACGCTCGGCGGCGGCCGCCCCATGGGCCAGCTCTGACCGACTCCGTCTGACGAGCCAGGGCTGGCCGGCGACCGCAGATCGGACCACGATGGATGCCAGAATCGCCGCCGCCCATGCGTCCGATCCCCCAGCCCACCATCGCCGTGCTCGGCGGCCTCTGCCTCGCCGCCGCCACCCCGCCGTGGGGCTTCTGGCCGCTCGCATTCGTGGGCGTCGCCCTCCTCGACCACGTCCTCGACGGTACCCACGGCATCGTCCGGCTCGGCCGGGCGTGGATCGTGTGGTTCGCCCTGTTCCTGCCGTCGCTGTTCTGGATGAAGGACCTCACCGCGCCGGGCTACGTGATCGCCGCGTTCAGCTACGCCGGGTTCCTCGCCACCGGCACCGTGATGGCACCCAAGGGCCCGGGCCGCTTCCTCGCCCTTCCTGCCGGCATCATCCTCGCCGAGTGGGTCCGGTTCCGTTGGCCCTTCGGCGGCGTCCCACTGTCGAACCTCGCCATCGGACAGGTCGCCGGCGTGCTGGCGCCGATGCTCCGGCTGGGCGGCCCGCTGTTCGTCGTCGGGATGACCGCGACCGTCGGCACCGCGCTGGCCGCCGCATGGAAGCGGTGCTGGCAGCCGGCCGCGCTGCTGGCCGGCTTCAGCGTGCTGGTGCTGCTGATCGCGGCCGAGGCCCCGGCCGGCGAGCCCACCGGCGAGACCCTCGCCGTCGCCGTCGTGCAGGGTGGCGGCCCGCAGGGCACCCGCGCCGCCACCACCGAACCCGGGATCGTCATCGAGCGCCACCTCGAAGCATCCGAGGCCCTCACCGGCGACCTCGATCTCGTGCTGTGGCCCGAAGACGTCGTCGACGTGGTGCAACTCACCGGAAGCCCCGAGGAACGCGAGCTGATGGGCGTCGCCCGGTCGGCTGACGCGACGTTCGTCGCCGGCGTCGTCGAGGACCTCGGCACCGACCGGTTCCGCAACTGGGCCGTCGCCTACGCCCCCGACGGCACCGAGGTCGACCGCTACGAGAAGGTCGAGCGGGTGCCGTTCGGCGAGTGGGTGCCCTTCCGCGACCTGCTCGAGCGGGTCGCTGGCGACGCCCTCCCCAAACGCGACGCCGCCATCGGCACGACGCCGGCGGTCGTCGAGACGCCCGTCGGGACGCTCGGCGTGTCGATCTCGTGGGAGATCTTCTTCAGCGAGCGGGCCCGCGACGCCACCACCCACGGCGCCGAGCTCCTCCTGAACCCCACCAACGGTGCGTCATTCACCGGCACGCAGGTCCAGACGCAACAGGTCGCCAACTCACGCATGCGGGCCATCGAGAACGGGCGGTGGGTGCTGCAGGCTGCCCCCACGGGGTTCAGCGCAGTGATCACACCCGATGGCGACGTCCTCCAACGCACCGCGGTGTCGGAGCGGGCGATCCTCTACGACACGGTCGAGCTCCGCACCGGCGACACGATCTTCGTCCGCGTCGGCGACTACCTCGCGCTGGCGCTCGCCGCGCTCGGCCTGGGCCTCGGCTGGCTCGTCGAGCGCCGCGGCTGGTGGCGCTGAGCGCTGACCCGCACGTCGTCAGTCGAGGGGATCCCCGAGGATCACCGCCTCATCGATGACCAACGTCGCCAGCCCGTCGAGCGCCGCCGCGACCTCGACCATCCACCCATCGAGCTCGACCTCGAGGCGGCGGCCCGCGACGGACCGGAGCAACGCATCGGCGATCCGCAACGCATCCGGGTCGTCTCGGTCGACCGCCCCGCCGGCCCACGATCCGTCCGGACCCAGGATGGCGAGCCCCCGGTACGGCGGCGCACTCGGCCACACGAACACCGTGTCGTCCGGCCCGCCGAGCACCGAACGCCAGAACGCGAGCGGCTGCAGCGCCGGCGGATCCCACCGATGCCCGTCGACGTAGAAGCGGCGCCACGCGTCGACGACCTCGTCTCCCGCGTCGGACGCGGCCGTCGCCCACACGTCGTCGACCATGCCACCTGTCTGGCTCGGTTCGCGGTTCAACACGACGCTCTGCGTCCGCTGGAGCTCGATCAGACCGTTCTCCGCAGCGAAGCGTTCGCCGGACGAGTCGACCTCGCACTTGACGCGTAGTCGAGCGTGTTCGGGCAGTGCGCGGCGCAGTTCGCGGATGGCAAAGGTCCCGATCCCGCGTTGCCTCGCCATGGGAGCGACTTCCACGTACGCCCAGAATCGACGGTCGTGGAGTTCGGGGAGGAAGGCTCCGCAGGCAGCAACGACGAGGTCGTCCTCGTCGACCAACACGAAACGACAGGACGGCTCGCGGTGGTCCGCCCAGCAACGTCGGCCCTGCTCGATGGTCCAGTGGATCGGTTCACCGAAGACGTCGATCACATCTTCGTCGCGAGGAACGGTCGATCGCACGCGCAGCACGAGGGCAGTCTGGCGAGCTCGGATGGCTCCTCGTGTGGAACGAACACCCCGACCTCGCGCTGCGCGCGGGCGGTGCTCGCAGAAAGTCGCGATTACGCGGCGGAATGGAGCTGCCGGTCAGAGCTCGAGCAGCACCGTGGCCGGGCCGTCGTTGACCAGCGCCACGGACATCTCCGCGCGGAAGCGGCCGGTGGCCACGGTGATGCCGAGCGAACGGAGGGCCTCGACGACCTGGTCGACCAGTGGCTCAGCGTGCTCGGGCCGTGCGGCGGCCAGCCACGACGGCCGGTTGCCCTTCGACGTGTCGCCGTAGAGCGTGAACTGGCTGACGACCAGGACCTCGGCGCCCTGGTCGAGGACCGACTCGTTCATCACGCCGTCGGCGTCGTCGAGCAACCGGAGCTTGGCCAGCTTGGCGGCCAGCTTCGCAGCGAGGGCCGGCGTGTCCTCATGGGTGACGCCGACGAAGACCAACAGCCCGGGGCCGATGGCGCCGATCACCTCGTCGCCGACGGTCACCGACGCCTCGCCGACCCGCTGCACCAGAGCTCGCATCGGCCCAACGTATGCGGCCCAGCGGAGGTGGCACGGCAGACTGACGCCGATGGAGACCTTGACCGCCACCGGCGCCGACGGAACGACCGTCTCGGTGACGATCGATCACGAGCACGGCGGGCGGCTGTCGTCCCTCGTGATCGGTCACCACGAGCTGCTGGTCGGTCCGGACGCCGGCGCCGACGCGGCCACGGGGTGGGGCTGCTTCCCGATGATCCCGTACGCCGGCCGCATCCGCCGCGGTCGCTTCGACTTCGACGGCCAGGCCCACGAGGTCCCCGTCACCATGCCGCCCCACGCGATCCACGGCACGACCCACCTGCGTCCGTGGACCTCGACCGCGCCCGGGCGACTGCGCACCGACCTCGGCCCCGACTGGCCGTGGACCGGCCACGCCGAGCAGCACGTCGACCTCGCGGCCGATCGCCTCGACCTGATGATCCGGGTCGTGGCCGACGAGACCATGCCGGTGAGCGCCGGATGGCATCCGTGGTTCCGGCGCAACCTGGTCGATGGCGAGGCCAGCAACGACGTCGAGATCACGCTGCCCGCCGAGGCGATGTGGCACCGCGACGCCGAGGGAATCCCCGACGGCACGCTCGTCGAACCACCACCAGGCCCGTGGGACGACTGCTTCACGGCGCTCATCGGGCCGGTCGAGCTCCACTGGCCCGGAGCACTGCGTCTGTGGATCGAGTCCGACTGCGAGCACGTGGTGGTGTACGACGAGCAGGCGGGGGCCGTCTGCGTCGAGCCCCAATCGGCCCCGCCGGATGCCCACAACTCGGGCGAGGACCTCGCGGAGGTCGAGGCGGGCGACGGCTGGGTGATCCACGCCACCCTGGCCTGGGAGCTCCTCTGACGCCCGAGAGTTGACCGTCCGGTCAACGACCGGCGACGATTGTCCGCTATGCGTGACGCCCTGGACCAGGCAACTGGCGACGAACGACCCCTTCGGATCGCCCTGCTGGCGTACCGGGGCAAGCCCCACGTGGGCGGCCAGGGCGTCTACGTCCGTCAGCTGGCGAAGGCGCTGGTCGATCTCGGGCACTCTGTCGAAGTCCTCGGCGGCCAGCCCTACCCCGAGCTGCCCGACGAGGTGCCGCTCGTGGAGCTGCCCAGCCTCGACATCTACAACGACCACTTCCCCGCCCGCATGCCCGGGCTGTGGGAGCTCAAGGACTGGAAGGACTGGATCGAGGTCACCTCGTTCTCGTCGGGCCAGTTCCCCGAACCGCTGGCGTTCTCGATGCGGGCCTGGGACCACCTCCGCCACCGCAAGAACGACTTCGACATCGTCCACGACAACCAGACGCTGGGCTACGGGCTGCTGCTCATCGAGCGCATGGGCCTGCCGGTGCTCGCCACCGTGCACCACCCCATCACCGTCGACCGACGGCTCGAGATGGAGCACGCACCGAGCCGCTACAAGCGCTGGAGCCTGGGCCGCTGGTACGGGTTCACCAAGATGCAGACCCGCGTCGCCAAGCGTCTCGGCCGCGTCGTCACCGTGTCCGAGAACTCCTTCAAGGACATCGTCGCCGACCACGAGGTCGACCCGGCCAACATGGCCATCGTCCCCGTGGGCGTCGACCCCGACGTGTTCAAGCCGCTGCCCGAGATCGAGCGCATCCCGGGGCGCCTGGTCACCACCGCCAGCGCCGACGTGACCATGAAGGGCCTCAAGTACCTGCTCGAGGCGTTGGCCAAGATCCGCACCGAACGCGACGACGCCCACCTCGTGGTCATCGGCAAGGAGAAGCCCGGCGGCGCGTCGAGCCAGGCCATCGACGCCCTCGGTCTGCGCGACCACGTCGAGTTCGTCACCGGGGTGCCCGAGCGGCGCATCATCGAGCTCTACTCCGAGGCCGAGCTGGCCGTCGTGCCGTCGCTGTACGAGGGATTCTCGCTGCCCGCCATCGAAGCCATGTCGTGTGGTTGCCCGCTGGTGGCCACCACCGGCGGCGCGATCCCCGAGGTCGTCGGCCCCGACAACGAGACCGCCATGCTGGTCGAGCCCGGGGACAGCGACGCCCTCGCCGTGCGCATCGCCAACGCCCTCGCCGACCCCGAGGGCTCGCGCGAGATCGGCCTCGCCGGCCGCAAGCGGGTCCAGGACAACTGGAGCTGGCGCCACACCGCCGAGCGCACCGTCGAGCAGTACCGCATCCGCCTCGGCCAGGAGAGGGGCAGCCGCTGATGCTCACCGTCGACTACCAGCGACTCGGTCTCCAGTCGGGCGAGCTCGTGCTCGACCTCGGCTGTGGCGCGGGCCGTCACGTGTTCGAGTCGCTGCGTCAGGGCGCACGCGTCGTGGCCTTCGACTACGACGTCGCCGAGCTCGGCCAGGTGCGTGACCTCGTCGGCGCCATGGCCCACGAGGGCGAGATCGAACGAGCCGACTTCGGGTCGGCGTGCCGGGGCGACGGCGTGTTCCTGCCGTTCCCCGACGACACCTTCGACCGCATCATCGCGGCCGAGGTGCTCGAGCACATCCCCGACGACGTCGGCGCCATCGCCGAGCTGGCCCGGGTGCTCAAGCCCGGCGGCACCATCGCCACCACCGTGCCGGCGTGGCTCGCCGAGCAGGTCTGCTGGAAGCTGTCCGACGAGTACCACGCCCCTTTCGTCGAGGGCGGTCACGTACGCATCTACTCCGAGAACGAGCTGCGCACGAAGCTGCGCGACGCCGGCCTCGAGCCCGGCGACTCCCACCACGCCCACGGCCTGCACTCGCCGTACTGGTGGCTGCGCTGCGCCATCGACCCGCAGAACTCCGACGACCACCCCTTGGTCAAGGCGTACCACCGACTGCTGGTGTGGGACATCACCGACCGGCCGCTGGTCACCCGCCTGGCCGAGGCGCTGCTCAACCCCGTCATCGGCAAGAGCCTGGTCGTCTACTCGACCAAGCCCGTCGTCGACGGCGCCGGTTCGAGCGCGAAGACCACTGCAGGCGCGACCGCATGATCCCCGCGGTCGACGGCCTCATCACGGCTGACGAGGTCGTCGCCACCGCCGAGGCCATCGCCGAGTGGCAGCGCCCCAGCGGGATGATCCCCTGGTTCCCCGGCGGCCACGCCGACGCATGGAACCACGTCGAGGCCGCGATGGCGCTCGACATCGGCGGCCTGCGGGCCGAAGCCGAGCAGGCGTACGCCTGGCTGGCGAGCCTGCAGCGCCCCGACGGCGCATGGCACCAGTACTACGTCGAGTCCGACGACGGCACCACGAGCATCGAGCAGGACAAGCTCGACGCCAACGTGTGCGCCTACGTCGCCGCCGGCCTCTACCACCACTTCCTCCGTCACAAGGACATGGGCTTCCTCGAATCGATGTGGCCGATGATCGAGAAGGCGGTCGACTTCGTGCTCGACCTCCAGACCCCGCGGGGCGAGATCCTCTGGGCCCGCCACGCCGACGGCACACCGTGGGCGTTCGCGCTGCTCACCGGCTCGTCGAGCATCTGCCACTCGCTCCGGTCGGCCATCGCCATCGCCCACGTGCTGGGCCACGAAAAGCCCGAGTGGGAGACCTCCACCGCCGCGCTGCACCACGTGGTGGCCGACGTCCCCGACGCCTTCGCCCCCAAGCACCGTTGGGCCATGGACTGGTACTACCCCGTCCTCGCCGGCGTGATCGGCGGCGACCGGGGCCGCGAGCACCTCGAATCCCGCTACGAGACCTTCGCCCCCGAGGACAAGGGCATCCGCTGCGTGTCCGACCGTCCGTGGATCACCACCGCCGAGACGTGCGAGTGCGCCATGGCCTACCTGGCCGTCGGCATGCGCGACCGGGCCCTCGAGCTGTTCGAGCGGGCCAACTCCCAGCGGCTCGACGACGGCCGCTACTGGACCGGCATCGTGTACCCCCAAGAGGTGCACTTCCCGGCCGAGGAGACCTCGACCTACTCCGCTGCCGCCGTGGTGCTGGCGGCCGAGGCGCTCGACGGCAACTCACCGTCGGCGGCACTGTTCGCCGACCACGACCAGGTCCTCCCCACCGTCACCTGAACCCTCCCCCACCCCCTCGGATCTTGCGTCCGTTTCCGTGTGACGTGGAGCGCCAGCGGACGCAAGATTCCCTCAGGGGTGGCGGCGGAGGACCCGGAGCGAGCCGGTGGCCGACACCGGTTCGAAGCCGCCGGCGAGGGCCCGCAGGTAGAGCTCGTAGGGCGGTTGGCCGCCGTCGGCCGGGTCGGGGAACACGTCGTGGATGGCCAGCGTGCCGCCCGGCTTCACGTGCGGGACCCAGCGGTCGAAGTCGGCGTGCGCCGGCTCGCGCCCGTGGCCGCCGTCGATGAAGAGGAACGCGAGCGGCGTGGTCCAGTGGCGGCCCACGGTGGGCGAGTCGCCGACGACGGCCGCGACGTGCGGCTCGAGGCCGGCGTCGTGGACGGCGCGACGGAACCGCGGCAGCGTGTCGATGCGGCCGACATCGGGGTCGACGAGGTCGGGCTCGTGGAACTCCCAGCCCGGCTGGTTCTCCTCGGACCCGCGGTGATGGTCGAGCGCGAACAGCACCGTGTCGAGGCTGCGGGCGGCGGCACCGAGGTAGATGCTCGACTTGCCGCAGTAGCTCCCGATCTCGAAGAAGGGCCCCGGGACCTCGACGCCGGCGGCGGCTGCGTGGAGGGCGAGACCTTCGTCGTCGGGCATGAAGCCACGGGCGGCTCGGGCGGCGGCGAGCACGTCGGGTTCGATCGGCGCGGGTGGGGTCGACGGCACGGCGTGACCCTAGGACGGTCGGCCATGATGGCCCGCATGGATCAACGTGCCCTCGACGCCGTCGTCGACCTGCTCGATCTCGAGCCCATCGAGGTCAACATCTTCCGCGGTCAGTCGCCCGAGGAGGACCGCCAGCGCACCTTCGGCGGGCAGGTGGCCGGGCAGTCGCTGGTGGCCGCCGCCCGCACCGTCGACCCTGCGGTCGTGATCCACTCGCTGCACGCCTACTTCCTGCGCCCGGGCGATCCCACCACGCCGATCCTCTACGAGGTGGACCGCATCCGCGACGGGCGTTCGTTCACCACCCGACGGGTGGTGGCCATCCAGCACGGCAAGGCGATCTTCAACATGTCGGTGAGCTTCCACGTGCCCGAGGAGGGCTTCAACCATCAGTTCGAGTCACCCCTCGCCGACACCCCGCCGCCCGAATCGCTGCCCGACTTCAAGACCCGCTACGCCCCGATGGCCGACCAGATGGGCGACTGGTACCACCGACCCCGCGCCATCGACATGCGCTACGTCGACTGGGAGCCCGAAGACCGTCGGGAGGAGCTCCCACCCCGCCAGCGCGTGTGGATGCGAGCAGCCGGCACCCTGCCCGACGACCCGGTGCTGCATGCCTGCGTCGTCACCTACGCGTCCGACATGTCGCTGCTCGACACCGCCCTGCTCCCCCACGGCAGCTGGCACGAACCCGACCTGTTCATGGCCAGCCTCGATCACGCCATGTGGTTCCACCGCCCGTTCCGGGCCGACGAGTGGTTCCTCTACGACCAGGACACCCCGAGCGCCTCCGGCGGCCGAGGCCTGGCGCGGGGTCTCATGTGGGACCCCGACGGGAACCTCGTCGTCTCGGTGGTGCAGGAGGGCCTGCTCCGCCGGCTCCGGCCGAAGCGCTGAACTGCCTATTCGTCGTTGGAGGCAGGACGCAGCGAGCCGAGCGACGACAACGCGTCGGAGTCAGGGCTGGCGGCGGCCTTGTTCTGCTCGATGAGCTCGGCGTAGACCTCTTCACGGTGCACCGACACCGACCGCGGCGCCTTGATGCCGAGGCGGACCTGGTCGCCACGGACCTCGAGCACGGTGATGACGACCTCGTCGCCGATCATGAGGCTCTCGTTTGCGCGGCGGGAGAGTACGAGCACGTCGCGAGGCTACCGTGCCCGGCCCCGCAGAGGGCGCCGGGAGCCCGGGATGCCGCTCAGTTGGCAGGAGCGAGCGGGACCGCGGAGGCGTACTTGTCGGGGTCGAGGACCGCCTGGATGCCCACGAGGTCGTGCACGTTCACCACGAGCGGGCCGAGCAGGTTGGCCGTCGACTCGGTGACGGGCCGGCGCACGGTGACGATGGTGAGCACCATGGCGTCCTCGGCGGTCTCGATGCCGATGGCCGACGCCGTGTCGTCGTGGATGACCGGCTCGTAGTCGGGGAAGAACAACGCCGGCGGGACCACCACGAACGACAGGTCGTCGACGTCGAGCGAGCGCAGCAGCGAGAACGGGCTGCCCTCGTCACCCCACTGCACGAGCGCGTACCGCTCCTGCTCGGGGAAGCCCGGCAGGCCTCCCTTGAAGCGGATCTCGGGCACGTCGGATGCGTGGTCGACGGTCATGGGCTCGGAGATGCTCATCGGAGGAAGTCCAGGAGGCTCGGTTGCACCGACC
>JBFJNI010000012.1:0-57139 GCA_041618235.1 Acidimicrobiales bacterium | reverse complement strand
TCCTTGCCGTCGGGCACACCCGAGGTCAGCTCGCCGCCGGGCGGAAACCACCCCCGCCACGCCGGCCCGGCTTTCTCCATCGCGATCCGCGCCTTCTCGCCCGCGGGGCGGGCGAAGAACTCGCGGCTGGCCGCCTCGAGGCGGTCGAACAGCTCCCGGTCGAGCCCGTGCCCGGTCACGACGAAGAACCCGTCGTGCCGGCACGCGGCGTCGATCGCGGTGGCGGCGTCAGCAGACGAGCAGTCGATGACGGGGACTCGGTTCGACCGCGATGCGCTCACCGCCCCATCCTTCCCGAATCTGGCGTCGATCGTCGGCACCGTTTCGGGGCGATCGACGCCAGATTCCCCTAGTGGACGCGCTCGCCGGTGCGGACGGTGTCGAACTTCGTCAGGTCGACGGTGCGGAGGCGCTTGCGGAACTCGGTGGTGAGGCCGGGCCACAGCGACGAGTTGCGACCGTCCTTGTCGAGGTACCAGGACGAGCAGCCCGAGTTCCACACCGTGGGCTCGGTCTTGGTGTCCATGAGGTCGCACCACTCGTCGTGCACCGACTGGCGCACGCTGACCGCGGCGATGTTCCGCTGGGCCATGAGCTCGAGCATCTGCAGGGCGTAGCCGACCTGGGCCTCGATCATGACGATGAGCGAGGTGTGGCCGATACCGGTGTTGGGGCCGGGGATCGTGAACAGGTTGGGGAAGCCGGGAACGACCGAGCCGTTGTAGGCGCCGATGCGGGTCTTGTCGAAGATCTCCTGGACGGAGTGGCCTTCGGCGTTGCGGAACCGGGCGAACATCGGCGTGTCGGTGACGTGGAAGCCGGTGCCGTAGATGATGGTGTCGACGTCGATCTCGTCGCCGGCGGTGGTGACGATCGAGTTGGGCCGGACCTCGGCGATGCCGTCGGTGACCAGGTCGACGTTGGGCTGGTCGAGGGCGGTGTAGTAGTCGTCGCTGATCAGGATGCGCTTGCAGAACGGCTGGAACTCGGGGGTGACCTTGGCCCGCAGCTCGGGGTCCTGGATGCTGTCGTGGATGTGCTTCAGCCCGAGCTTCTTCGAGCCCTCGGTGACGCCCTTGTTGCGGATCATGCCGGCGGCGACGATCTCACGGCTGTAGTAGACGGCGTTGCGGACGAGGCGCTGGAGCACGGGGAAGCGTCGGTAGAGCCACTTCTCGACCCGGGTGATCTCCCGGTTGCGGTGGGGGAGCACCCATGGTGCGGTCCGCTGGAAGACGGTCAGGTGCTCGACGTCGGCCTGGATACCGGGGACGAACTGGATGGCCGAGGCGCCCGTGCCGATGACCGCGACCTTGGCGTCCCGCAAGGGGTGCTCGTGGTCCCACCGTGCCGAGTGCATGGTCTTGCCCTCGAAGGTCTCGATGCCGGGGACCTCGGGGATGGCGGGCTCGGCCAGCAGGCCGAAGGCGCAGACGACGACGTCGGCGGTCCAGGGGCCCTGGCTGGTCTCGATGCGCCACACGTTGGCGTCGGCGTCCCAGTCGGCGCCCAGCACCTCGTACTCGAAGCGGACGTGGGGGACGATGCCGTGCTCGTGGGCGACCCGGCGCTGGTAGGCGAAGATCTCGCCGGCGGGGGAGTAGGTCTCGGGCCAGTCGGGGTTGGGGGCGAAGCTGAACGAGTACAGGTGCGAGGGGACGTCGCAGCGACAGTTCGGATACGAGTTGTCGCGCCACGTGCCGCCGACGTCGGCGGCCCGCTCGAAGAGCACGAAGTCGTGGCGGCCGGCGTCGAGCAGGCCCTTGGCCATGCCCATGCCGGAGAAGCCGGCGCCGACGATGGCGACTCCGGTGTGCTGGGAGGAGGTGTTCACGTGCGCTGGCTCCTGCGGTTCGGAGGGCTTGTCGATCTGTACCTACCAGTAGTAACCTACTGTGAGTAGGTCTGGCAAGGAGATGCACCCGTGACGTCCGACACCCTCGAATCGATCCAGGCCGAGGTCGAGGCCCATGCCCACGGCCGGGTGCCGCGCGAGCTGCGCCGGCGTCAGCTGCTGGCCGTGGCCGAGGGCCTCTTCGTCGAGCGGGGGTACGCCGGAGCGTCGATGGACGAGCTCGCCACCAGAGCGGGCGTGTCGAAGCCGGTGATCTACGACCTGCTCGGCTCGAAGCACGCCGTCTTCGAGGCCTGCATGGCCGCAGCGGCCGACGAACTGGCCGGCTCGGTGGCGGACGCCGTGGCCCGGGCCGGCGAGGATCCCGAGGCCCGGTTGCGGGCCGGCGCGCTGGCCTGGTTCGCGTTCATCGGTCGACATCGGGCCGTATGGGACTCGCTGTTGGCGACGCAGGACGCGCCGGCCACCGCGGCGATCGACGCGATCCGGACGCGCCAGGACGCCTTCGTCGCCGCCCAGCTCACCGCGGACGCCGAGGCCGAGGGCCGGGAGGTCGACCCCGAGCTGCTCGGCGCCGTCGCCACCGCGATGAACGGCGCCTTCGAGGCGCTGGGACGCTGGTGGCACGACCATCCCGAACGCAGTGCCGACGAGCTCGCCACGCTCTACACCGCGCTCGTGCTCCCCGGCCTCACCGCGTTGCTCGACTGGGAGGGCTGACGGTCCAATCCGGATCGTGAGCGATCGAATCGTGGTAGCAAGGTGGCCATGAAGCTCTCCATGACCCTCAACTACTCGGGCGACCCCGTGCAGGCCGCCCAGACCGCCGCCGACTACGAGCGGGCCGGCGTCGACCTGATCTGGGTCGCCGAGCTGTACAGCTTCGACGCGGTCAGCATCCTCGGCTACCTGGCGGCCAAGACCGAGCGCATGCAGCTCGCGTCCGGCATCCTCAACATCTACTCCCGCACGCCGGCGCTCATCGCCGGGACGGCGGCGGGCCTCGACGCCGTGTCGCAGGGCCGCTTCGTCCTCGGTCTCGGCGCGTCGGGTCCCCAGGTCATCGAGGGCTGGCACGGCGTGCCCTACGACAAGCCCCTCACCCGCACCCGCGAGCTCATCGACATCTGTCGCATCGTGTGGAAGCGCGAGCGCCTCGAGTACCACGGCAAGGCCTACACGCTGCCGCTGCCCGAGGACCAGGGCACCGGGCTGGGCAAGCCGCTGAAGCTCATCAACCATCCGGTGCGCGAGGAGATCCCGATCCTCATCGCCAGCCTCGGCGACAAGAACGTCGAGATGACCGCCGAGCTCGCCGACGGCTGGCTGCCGGTGTTCTTCCACCCGGAGAAGGCGCGCGACGTGTGGGGCGATGCCCTCGACGCCGGATACGCCAAGCGCGATGCGTCGCTCGGCCCGATGGAGATCGTCGCCGGCGGCACCGTCGCCATCACCGACGACAAGGCGTTCGCCCAGGGCGTCCGCGACTTCGGCCGTCCGATGACGGCGCTGTACGTCGGTGGCATGGGCGCCAAGGGCAAGAACTTCTACAACAACGTCTTCCGGCGCTACGGCTACGAGGAAGAGGCCGAGAAGATCCAGGACCTCTACCTCTCGGGTCAGAAGGACGAGGCCGCGGCACTCATCCCCGACGAGTTCCTGAACGCCACCGCGATGGTCGGCGACGAGGGCTTCGTCAAGGAACGCATCGAGGCCTACCGGGCCGCCGGTGTGACGCACCTGTCGATCACGCCCGTGGGCGACGACCCGCTGGGCACCATCGAGAAGGTCAAGGCCTGGGCCGAATGATCTCCGCCAGTTGATCGGCGGCCACCGGGCCGCCGGTCACGGCACCCTGGACCCAGTCGACGCCGAGGACGCTCAACAGCTCCTGGGCGGCGAGCGTGACGACCTCGGTGGCCACGGTCGGTACGCCCTCGACCGCGCCCAGCGACGCGGCGAGCGCCACCGCGGTCGGTTGGCTGCGGACCGTGATCGTGATCGCAGGGTCGATCTCGACCATCCGCAGCTCGAGGTCGGCGAGCAGGGCCACCGGGAGGCCGCCCGCACCGTGGTCCGACAGGACGATGCCGTAGCCGGCGGCGCGGAGCTGATCGGTGACGGCGATCGTCGCCCCGCCGAGCTCGACGAGATCGCGCTCGGAGACGTTGGCGCACAGATCGAGCCCGGGCGCTGCGGCGGCGATGGCCGAGAGGCGGGCCGGCGTGTCGTCCTCACGTAGCTGCGACAGCGACAGGCTGAGCTCGACGGGGACGTCCACCCCGACCTCGGCGGCGCGCCGGAGACCGTCTTCGATGGCCGCCCACCGGATCACGTCGGCGTGGCCGGTGACGGCTGCGTCCTCGAGGAAGTCGTGGGCGTCGAGGCGTCCCCGGATCGGGTGGTCCCAGACCGGTACGACCTCGACCGCCACGACCTCCCCCGTCCGGGTGTCCACGAGGGGGTCGAAGGCGGCGGAGAATCGTCCATCGGCGAGCGATGCGGCCACTTCCGCGCCGGTGTCGTCGAGATGGTCGAGGCTGTCGTCGAAGCCCGTGCCGGCGAGGCGGACGCAATCGCCGCCCGCACGCTTGGCCCGATACATCGCCCGGTCGGCGGCGGCGAGGAGCACGGAGACGTCGGCGTCGTCGTCGGGTTCGACCACGGTCAGGCCGACGCTGGCCGAGATCCGGACCTCGGTCGCCCCGATGGCGTACGCGGGGGCGCGGAGGCGTTGGCGCATGCGTTGGGCGACGTGGACGGCGGCGGCGGCGCTCTCGGGTGGGTGGAGCACCACCATGAACTCGTCGCCGCCGTAACGGGCCACGGTGTCCGCCGGTCGCACCGTGGCGTTGAGCCGAGCGGTGACCTGCTGGAGCAGGACGTCGCCGGCGGCGTGACCCAACGTGTCGTTCACCTGCTTGAACCCGTCGAGGTCGAGGGCGATGAGGGCGACCTGCGCGCCCATGCGCTGGGCGACCGATCGGGCCACGGAGAGCCGATCTTCGAGCAGCGCACGGTTCGGCAGGCCGGTGAGCGGGTCGTGTGACGCTCGGTGGGCCAGGTCGGCCTCACGCCGGCGCTGCTCGGTGACGTCGACCGCGAGCATCGCGAGCCAGCGCGGCGTGCCCTCGGGGCCGGGTCGGCCGGTGACGAAGGCCTCGACCACGCTGGTGCCGCCATGCCGGCGGACCTCCAGGTCTCCTCGCCAGGTGTTCCCGGCCAGCAATTCGGGTCGGATCTCGGCGAAGTACCGCTCGACGGTGTCTTCGGTGAACAGGTCGTCGATGGCGATCGCGTCGTCGGGCCCGGCGCCGACGTAGTCGCGACCGGCCGGGTTGACCCACAGCACCCCGCCGGCACCGTCGGTGATGCCGATGACGTGGGGGAGGTGCTCGACCAACTCGATGAGTCGGGAGATGAGCAGAGGGTCGACGCCGGCCGGGTCGACCGACGGGTCGAGCAAGCGCGTCGCTGGGGGCAGCGGATCGCTCCCCCCAGGGAGGTGCTCGGTCTTGTCCATGGAGATCAGGCCGCCTGTGTCGTGTGCTGTGTATGCCCACTCCCTGGGCCAACGGTAGCCGCGTTCGGGATCCCGTGCTTCGCCCTCCGTGGTGTCCCGGCCACGGGGTACGGTCGCCGAGACCGGGTCGTCGACCCCTTGTCTCGGACCCACATCCGCCGGGCCCGATCGCAACAGGAGGTGCGTGCGATGCCCCGACCCGATGGGCCCTACGAACGGCTCGGCGTCCTCGCTCGACAGTCGGTCGACCTGGCACCGGGCCTCCGCCACCTCGAGCTGTTCACCATGCAGGGACTGCTCACCGTGCTGTGGCACGGGCCGCCCGACGCCGACCGTGCCGTCGTCGCGGTCGGGGGTGCGATGGGTGGCCTGCTCGGTCCGGCCGACGGGCTGTACCACGACCTCGGCGCCTCCCTGGCCGACGAGGGCATCGCCACGCTGCGGGTCTCCTACCGCCGCCCGAACGACTTCGCGACCTGTGTGCACGACGCGCTGGCCGTGGCCGACATCGCCGCCCGCCAAGGTGTCGAGCGGTTCGTCACCATGGGTCACTCGTTCGGCGGCGCGGTGGCCGTGCAGCTCGGGATGGCGATGGGCGACTTCACCGGTGGCGTGGTCACGCTGGCCACGCAATCGGCCGGCTGCGAGGACGCCGAGGGCCTCGCCGAGATCCCGATGCTGCTCTTCCACGGTGACCGCGACGAGATCCTGCCCGCGTTCGCCAGCGAGGTCGTGCAGCAGTTGGCGGGCGGACACGGTGAGCTCGTGATCCTGCCCGACACCGGACACCTCCTCGTCGAGGCCGGTGATGTCCTCCGTGAACGTCTCAGTCGGTGGATCCCGGAGCACCTGACGCCGCGCTGACATCGTCTCCGGCGGCGAAGATGCCCCGCAGTGGTCGCCACGCCGCCACGAGAGCGACCAGGGAGACCGTCGCCGCCAGCACGAACGGCGCACGGGGGCTCACCGCATCGGCGACGAGGCCGCCAGCAAGGGCGCCCACCGTGGCCGCACCCCAGACGAGCGTGCGCATCGATCCCTGGGCGCGCCCGAGGAGGTGGGCGGGCACGCTGCGCTGGCGGGCGGTGATGACCACGATGCGCCCCACCACGACGCCCCCGAACGAGGTCGCGAAACCGATGCCGACGGCCCAGATCGACGGCACGGTCATGAGGAGGAACGAGACGATGACCACCGAGATCGCCGCGACCAGCGTGGCGAAGGATCCCATGGTCCGGATGATGCTGGACGCAGCTCGGGCGCCCGCGACTCCGCCGAGCGAGCCTGCGGCCAGGAACAGGCCGTAGGCGGCCGGCTCGAGGCCGAGCCCGTCGGTGAGGTAGACGACGATCGGCGCGATGGCGGCGACGTTGCCGAACTGCAGCACGACGATGAGCCCGCCCGTCGTGCGCAGCACGGGGTTGGTCCATGCCGTGCGGATTCCTTCGCCGAGGTCCGAGCGCCACGTCCTCGACGCCGCAGGCTCGACGTGTGACTCGGCGCTGTCGACCGACCGCACGAGGCCGGCGGCGGTGAGGAACGACACGGCGTCGAGCACGAACGGAAATGCCGGCGCGACCGAGTGGAGCACGCCGCCGACGGGCGGGCCGGCGAGGTCGTTGGCCACGAGCTCCGCCGTCTCGAGCTCGCTGTTGGCCTGCTCGAGATCTCCCTTGTCGACGAGGTCGGGGATCGCGGCCGGAGCGGCCGAGTCGGCGATGGCCTCGCCGCAGCCCAGGAGGAACGCGCCGAGGACCAGGACCGACACGGTCATCTCGTCGACGGCCAGCAGTGCGGCCAGCGCGGCGACGACGACGGCCCGGAAGAGATGTGCCCGGGTGATGAGGGGGATCCGGGCCTGCCGATCGGCGAGCGTTCCCGCAACCAGGCCGAGCAGCGTGAAGGGAAGCGTCCCGGCGGCGGCGACGAGGGCCACCGTCGATGCCCGGCCGTCGAGTCCGGCAGCGATCAACGGAAGTGCCGCGTTGCGGATGCCGTCACCGGCGTTCGACACCCACGTCGCCGCGAGCAGCCGACGGAACGGGGTGGGGAGCCGGGGCTCGATGCGCAGGTGGGCACCCATGGACCGAGGATCTTCGCACAGGACATCGGGGCCGGTGGTGCTCTGGGATCGAGGGTGGCTGAGACGGGCGTCACGGCCTCGACGGTCAGGCGTCACCTGGGTTTGCGGTGGGTGCAGTCGCCGGGCGAAACTCGGAACAGCCCGCGAACGCCCCTACGGAGAAGCCAATGACCACCGTGACCGTCGCCGGCCAAGAGGTCCACGTCATCGACCGCGGCAGCGGCGACCCGGTGCTCTTCCTGCACGCCTTCCCGTTCAATGCGGCGATGTGGGAGTACCAGTACGCGGACCTCGAGGCCACCAACCGAGTGATCGGCATCGACCTGCCCGGATTCGGTTCGAGCCCGGCCCCGGCCGATCCGAAGTCAGCATCGATGGAGCGCTGGGCCGACCTGGTCGCCGGCGTCATCACCGAGCTCGGCTTGGAGCAGCCCACGGTCGTGGCCGCGTCGATGGGTGGCTACCTGACGTTCGCCCTGGTCCGCCGGCACCTCGACAAGCTCGGCCCGCTCGTGCTCGTCGCCACCCGTTCCGGGTCCGACGACGTCGACGCCTGGGAGCGCCGCACCGAGCAGCAGAGCGCCCTGGCCGGCGGCGAGGACCTCGCCACGCTGTCCAAGGGCATGGTCGAGAACCTCCTGTCACAGGCGTCGCTCGACCGCCCCGAGCTGGTCGAGTACGTGCTCGCGCTGATGCAGCACAACCTGCCCGAGGGATGGATCGCCGCCCTCGAGGCGATGAAGAACCGCCCCGACGCGATGGGTGCACTGCGTGGCATGCCCCGCAAGACGCTCGTCATCGCCGGCGAGCTCGACCGCGTCACACCGCTGTCAGAGTCGACCCTCATCACCCGGCTCGTGGCCGACGGCGAGCTCAAGACCATCAAGGACAGCTCGCACCTGCCCAACCTCGAGAACCCGGTCGAGTTCAACGCCGTGCTCAAGCACTTCCTGTCGAGCAACGCGGCGGGCACCGAGGTGGTCGACTCGGAGGACGCCGACGTGGTGGAGGCCGGGGCCGAGCTCGCCGAAGGCTGAAGCCGTCGGCCGGGAGTCAGCCCCGGTCGCGCCAGTGGCGGTACTGCCGCAGCAACGCGGTGGTGCTCGAGTCGTGGTCGCCCTCGGATCCGTCGGCGATCTCGCCGGCGATCGTGGTCGCCAACGCCTTGCCCAGCTCGACGCCCCACTGATCGAAGCTGTTGATGCCCCACAGGAAGCCCTGCGCCGCGACCTTGTGCTCGTAGAGCGCGATGAGCTGTCCCAGGACCGACGGCGTGAGCTGCGGGGCGAGGATGGTGGTCGACGGCACGTTGCCGGGGAACGTGCGGTGCGGCACCAGATCGGTGGCGACGCCGGACGCGGCGACCTCCTCGGCCGTGCGCCCGAAGGCGAGCGCCTCGGCTTGGGCCAACAGGTTGGCCGTGAGCAGGTCGTGGTGATCGGTGTCAGCGAGGAGCGGGTCGGTGGGGTTGGCGAACCCGATGAGGTCGCACGGGATCAGCGTCGTGCCCTGATGGATCAACTGGTAGAACGCGTGCTGGCCGTTGGTGCCGGGTTCGCCCCAGACGATCGAGGCCGTGTCGCACGGGACGGGTGAACCATCGAGCAGCACCCGCTTGCCGTTCGACTCCATCTCGAGCTGCTGCAGGTAGGCGGGGAAGCGGGCGAGGACGTCGCTGTAGGGGAGCACGGCCTGGGTCTGGGCACCGAAGAAGTTCCGATACCAGAGGTTGAGCAGCGCCATCAGCACCGGAGCGTTCTCGGCGGGCGGGGCCTCCTGGACATGGCGGTCGATGACGTGGAAGCCGTGGAGGAACTCGCCGAACGCCTCGGGGCCGATGCCCAGCATCAGAGACAGTCCGATGGCCGAGTCGACGGAGTAGCGCCCACCGACCCAGTCCCAGAAGCCGAACATGTTCTCGGGGTCGATGCCGAAGTCGCGCACCGCGTCGGCGTTGGTGGACAGCGCCACGAAGTGGCGGTCGACGCGGGCGTCGGCGCCGAGCTGGTCGACGAGCCAGCTCTTGGCGTTGCGGGCGTTGGTGAGCGTCTCGACCGTGGTGAAGGTCTTCGAGGCGATCACGAACAGGGTGCTCGCGGCATCGACCGATCGGAGGGCGTCGGCGAGGTCGTCGCCGTCGACGTTGGAGACGAAGTGCAGCGAGAGGTCGTCGCGCACCCGACGGCGGAGGGCGATGGCGGCCATCGCCGGGCCCAGATCCGAGCCGCCGATCCCGATGTTCACGATGTGGCGGATCGGTTCGCCGGTGGTGCCCGTCCACTCGCCGGAGCGGACCCGTTCGCTGAACGCGGCCATGCGGTCGAGGACCTCGTGGACCTGGGCGACCACGTCGACGCCGTCGACGACGAGCGAGTCGGTCCGAGGGCGGCGCAGCGCGGTGTGCAGCGACGATCGGTCCTCGGTGGTGTTGACGTGCTCGCCGGCGAAGAACGCCCGGAAGTGACCTCGCAGGTCGCGCTCGTCGGCGAGCCGTACGAGCTTGGCCATCGTGTCCCTGGTGACGCGGTGCTTGCTGTAGTCGAGGTACAGGTCGCCGGCCGTCACCGTCATGGCCGTTCCCCGGTCGGGATCGGTGGCGAACAGCTCGCGGAGGTGACGGGGAGCCGTGGTCTGGTGGTCGTCCCGGAGCGCAGCCCAGGCGGCGGTGGCGGTGATGGGTTCCGTCATGGCTCGGAGCCTACGGCTCGCCGATCGACGAATATTTCGTGGATTCCTCAGCCCAGGGCTGGGTCATCCACGAGATATCCGGTGTCGTCGCGGGTGGCGCCGATCCACGACCGGTGCAGGCCGGCGTAGGTGCCGCCGGCCGAGACGAGGGCGTCGTGGTGACCCTGTTCGACGAGGCGGCCCTGGTCGAAGACCAGCACCAGGTCGGCGGCCTCGGCCGTCGACAGCCGATGGGCGATGCTCACGACGGTGCGACCCTCGGACAGGTGGGCGAGGGCCACCGCCAAGGCCTGCTCGGTCTCGGGGTCGATGGCGCTGGTGGCCTCGTCGAGGATCAGCACGCCGGGCGAGGCGAGCTCGGCTCGGGCGAGGGCCACGAGCTGGCGCTCGCCGACGGAGAGGTTGCCGCCCCGCTCGCCGACCTGGGTGGCGATGCCGGCGGCGAGGGAGGTCACCCAGCCGTCGAGGCCGAGGGCGGCGAAGGCGTCGCGGACGTCGCGATCGGTGGCGTCGTCGCGACCGAGGCGGACGTTGTCGGCGATGGTGGCGTCGAACAGGAAGCCGTCCTGGGGGACCATGCGGATGGCACGGTGGCGGGCGTCGGCGCTGGCCTCGCGCAGGTCGACGCCGCCGATGCGGATGGTGCCCTCGGTGGGGTCGGCGAGACGGCACAGGAGGCTGGCGAAGGTGGTCTTGCCCGACCCCGTCTCACCGACGATGGCCACGTTGGTGCCCGCCGGGATCTGGAGGTCGACCTCGCGCAGGACCGGATCGCCGGTGCGATACGAGAACGAGACACCCAGCGCTTCGATTCCGAGTGGGCCCAGGGGAAGCGAGCGGCCCGGCACCGCATCGACGACGTCGGCGGGGATCGCCAGCACGCCGAGGATCTTGCGCCAGCCGGCGATGGCGGTCTGGGTCTGGTCGAAGACCTCGGACAGCTCGGCGACCGGCGACAGCAGCAGGTTGACGAGGAACAGGAAGGCCACCAGCTCACCGGGGGACACGCCGAGGGCTGCCCCGTGGATGGCGCCGACGCCGGCGACCGCGGCCAGGGCGATCGAGCCGAAGATGTCGCCGAGGGGGAACAGGAGCGAGAAGTACACCGCGGCGCGCAGATGGGCCCGGTACTGGTGGCGGATGGCCGTGCGGAGGCGATCGCGGGTGCGGTCCTCGAGGCCGTAGGCCCGGACGACGGATGCACCGGTGACGGCCTCGGACACCTCGGCGAGACTCGTTCCGACGGTGTTGCGGACGTCGTCGTAGGCGCGGAGCTGGCGCTGCTGGAGTCGGCGCATCAACGGCACGAGCGGGATGAAGACCAGGAACACCAAGAGCGCGAGCTGCCACGAGTACACGGTCATCGCCGCCAACGTGCCGACGATGATCGACAGGTTCACGATCCAGCTCACTGCGCCCCACTGCGTGAACTGAGCCAGCGTCTCGACGTCGGAGGTCACCCGCGCCACCATCTCCCCGCGCCGCGACTCGATGTGGTCGGCCACGGCGAGGCGGTGGATGTGTTCGAAGGTGCGGACCCGCAGGCCGTACAGGCTGTTCTCGGCGGCTCGGATCAGGCGCAGGTACGTCGCCCTGCTGAGCCAGAACAACCCGATGACCACGGCGACGGCGACGGCGCAGGCGGGATAGACGAACTCCGGCCGGAACCCGGCCTCGCCGAGCACCCCACGGTCGAGGATCTGCTGGATCAGGATCGGCACGGCGAGGCGGCCGCCGCCGTTGCCGATGGCCATGCCGACGGTGAAGATGAGCCCGACCTTGAGCTCGGGCGTGGCGGCGAGGCCGCGGCGCAGGACGGCGACGGCGCCGTCGAGGTCGGGGACGTCGAACTCGGGTGCAGGGGTCTCGGCGGTCATGACCGGTCGTCCTGCTCGTAGGCGCGGACGAGGGCGGCGTAGCCCGGATGCGACGCCATGAGCTGCTCGTGCGGTCCGTCGGCGACGATGCGGCCACCCTCGAGGTAGAGGACGCGGTCGGCGAGACGAATGGTGGCGACCCGGTGGGCGACGACCAGTGTGGTGGTGTCGAGCTCGGTGCGCAGCGCGTCGAGGATCCGTTGCTCGACGGTGGGGTCGATGGCCGAGGTGGCGTCGTCGAGCAGCAGCAGGCGCGGGTGGCGGAGCATCGCCCGCGCGAGGGCGACGCGCTGGCGCTGCCCGCCGGAGAGAGTGACGCCGCGCTCACCCACGATGGTCTCGATGCCCTGGGGCAGGGTGTCGACGAACCCCGCCTGCGCGATGTCGATGGCGTGGCGGAGGTCGGCGTCGTCGACGCGGCCACCCAACGTCAGGTTCTCGTGCAGCGAATCGGCGAACAGGAAGGTCTCCTGGAAGACGAGCGCCACCGCCTGACGCAGATCAGCGGGGTGGGCGTTGCGCATCGGGACGTCGCCCAGGTGGACGTCGCCGGCCGTCGGTCGGGCCAGGCCGGCGAGCAGGGAGCAGAGCGTCGACTTGCCGCTGCCGGTCGAGCCCACGAGGGCCACGACCTCGCCGGGGAGCACCGAGAACGACACCGAGCTCAGGACCGGTTCGGCGCCATAGCCGAACGAGACGTCGCGCACGCGGAGCGGGAGCGGACCGTCGGGGAGATGGCAGCGTTCGCCGACGTCGGTGACGAGAGCCGAGTCGTCGGCGTGGTCGGCGTCGAGGACCTCGACGATGCGCTCGCGTGAGACGACCGAGCGGGGGAGCTCCTCGAGGAGGAACCCGACGACCCGCATCGGGAAGGCGAGGATGCCGAACAGTGTCATCGCCTGCACGAGGTCGCCGGTGGTGATGACACCGGAGTCGACGCGCGAGGCGCCGACGGCGAGCAGCGCCACGGTGCCGAGCGCCGGGAGGGCTTCGATCGCCGGTTCGAATGCGGCGCGGAGGCGTCCGATGGCGAGTCGCTCCTGGCGCAGGCGATCCGCCGCCTCTCGCATGCGCTCGGCTTCCCGCTCCTCGAGTCCGAGCAGCTTGACCACCAACGCGCCCTCGAAGCTCTCGTGGGCCACGGCACTCACGTCGCCCACGTGGGCCTGGGCCCGCGCCGACGGCTCCTCGACGCGGGCGGTGTACAGGTGGTTCATCACGATGAGCGTCGGGAACAGCAGCAGCCCGATGAGCAGGAGCAGCGGGTCGAGCACGGCGAGGCTGATCGAGGCGAAGATCAGCAGCACGGCGGCGCCGAGCGAGAGCGGCAGCGGTTGCATGGCGAACGCCGATCGTTCGGCGTCGTTGTCGGCGTGGGCCAGCAGCTTGCCCGTGGGCTGGGTCTGGAAGAAGCGCAGGGGCTGCTCGAGGTAGTGGTCGGACAGGCGGTTGAACCACGACATCTGCATGCGACGGGTGGTCATGATGCCGAAGTAGCGCCGGCCGACCACGCCGGCGGCGCGGGCGACGGCCATCCCGACGATCATCGCGCCGGCTCCGAACGCCGAGCGCACCGTGACCGAGCTGTCCGACGACCGCACGATGAGGTCGTCGGTGACGCGTCCGAGGACGATGGCGCCGCCGACCGATGCCAGCGAGAACAGGAGCGCGCCGCCGACTGCGCCGGCGAACGGCCACGGGTTCGACCGGATCATCTCCACGAGCAGGGTGATGCCGCGCCGCAGGATCGAGCGGTCGCGCTCGGCGCGGCGGTCGATGATCGGCGCGGTCACGGGGTCACCGTAGGGCGAGGCGGTCGGGCCGCGGCCAACGAGAGCGCGGTGGCGCCGGCCCGGAGGTTCAGCCGGTGGGTCGCCAGAGATCGATGGGCGAGCGGTCGCGTGGGCCGGCGTAGGGGAGCGGCGTCTCGGTGCCCGAGCGTGCGGAGAGCGACGCTGCGCACACGATCTCGAGCAGGTCACGACCGAGGTACACGTCGCTGAGCGACGACGACCGTCCGTCGCGCCACGCGGCCTCGGCGTCTCGGAGCTGCTCGACGTAGCCGAACTGGTCGAGCTGCGGGGGGTGGTCGGCCTCGGGAGGCGGAGCCAGCTCGATGGGCTCGCCGCTGCGTTCCAGCGAGACCTCGGGGATCAGACCGAACCAGACCACGCCGGTATCCGAAGCGGCTTGGAGGTCCCACACCGGGGTCTCCTCGCGCCAGGACACCTCGATGGTGGCGGTGAGCCCGTTGTCGAACCGGAGGGCGACGCTGGCGCGGTCCTCGACCTCGACGTCGTCGCTGGCCTCGAACGCCGCCATGACGCCCACCGGGCGGGCCGACCGGGCCGCGCGGAGCACGAGGGACAGCGGATGGACGCCGAGGTCGAACAGCACGCCACCGCCCCAGTGCCGGCGGGTGAAGTCGCCCCACGTGGGGCGGGGCTGCATGGCTCGGGCGGTGAGGTGGGTGAGCGGCCCGAGGGTGGCGATCTCGGTCAGCGCTCGGCTCACCGGCTCGGCGAACAGCAGGTTCTCGGCGTAGGTGAGCATGCCGCCGGCCTCGACGACCCGCACGAGGCGGTCGGCGTCCTCCAGGGTGGTGCACAGGGGCTTCTCGACCACGGCCGCGGCCCCTGCCGCCATCGCCCGCAACGCGTCGATGGCGTGCCGGGACGGCGGCGTCGACACGATGACGATGTCGGCGCCGGCGGGGAGGTCCTCGTAGGCCACGATCTCGCCCCCGCACTGCTCCACCCGCGCCACGGCGGACTCGTGCGTGCGAGAGGCGACGGCGACGATCCGGCCGTCGCGTTGGGCGGCCACCGCGAGGGCGTGCACCGCGCTGATCCAGCCGGCTCCGGCGAGGGCGTAGTCAGCCATGCGACCGGGGGAGGGTCAGGTGCCGGCGAGGCGGGCGACGATGGGCGCCGCAGCCTCCATGGCGTCGGCCTGCACCACGAGGTAGCTGACGTCCCAGCGGTCGCGACGCGCCTGGAGGGACTCGACGATCTCGTCCTCGGTGCCGATCCACGCCAGCGGGTAGTCGGCGACCAGATCGGCGTCGAGGCCGAACATCGGCGCCATCATCTCCGCGACGCCCTGCTTGTCGTCGGTGATCACCACGGCGAACACCAGCATGTTGAGCTCGATGCCGGCGTAGCGGTCGCCGGCGGCGGCCTTGACCCACCTGATCTTCTCGTCGGTGAGCTCGGGCGCGCCGTTGCGGGCGGTGGCGGTGTCGACCTCGCCCGAGGCGATCTTGGGATTGATGCCGACGATGTCGGCCTCCTTGCCCGCCAGGGTGAGGACCCGCTTGCCGCCGCCGCCGATGAGGATGGGCGGGTGGGGGCGCTGGACGGGCTTGGGGAAGCCCTCCATGCCCTCGAGCTGGTAGTGCTCGCCCGAGAAGGTGACGGGACCGTCGGCGAAGAGCCCACGACACACGGCGAGCGACTCGGCCAGCCGGTCGATGCGGATGCCGGGACGGTCGTGCTGGATGCCCGACTGGTCGTAGTCGGTGTTCATCCAGCCGGCGCCGATGCCGAACTCGAAGCGGCCACCGGACAGGACGTCGATGGTGGCGACCTCCTTGGCGAGCACCACCGGGTGCTTGTAGTCGTTGGCGAACACCAACGCGCCGACCTTGAGGTCGGTGGTGGCGTCGGCGGCGGCCATCAGCGCCGGCACGGGGGCGAGCTGGTCGCCGAAGTGGTCGGGCATGAACACGCTCGAGTACCCCAGCTCCTCGGCGCGACGGGCGAGTGTCGCCCACTCGTCGGCGGACTCCGCCTTCGCGATCTGGACGCCGAAGCGGAACGGTCGGGGGTGGGCCATCGGGGCGGTGCTCCTGTGCTCGTGGTGGTCTGCGGCGGAGGCTAGGGCATGGCGACGAAGCGTCCGAGGTGATCGGTCGGAACCAGGTCCCGCCAGTACGCTGACCGGATCGTGTCGCGTGTCCTGTCCGCCCTGTCCCGTCTCGCGCTCCTGCTCGCCCTCTCCGCGGTGGTCCTCACCGCTGCGGGCCTGCTCATCGGGCCCCAGCTCGGGACGCTGACCACCGCCACCCACGGCGTGGCGCCCGACATCGCGCTCGACGACCTGTCGACCCGTTCGTACGTGTACGCCGTCGACGGCACCCTGATCGCCACCCTCCAGGAGGAGGAGAACCGGGCGCCGGTCGCCATCGACGACGTGCCCCAACACGTCATCGACGCCGTGCTGTCAGTGGAGGACGCCAACTTCTTCGACCACACGGGCATCAACGTGCGGGCCACGGTCCGAGCCCTGCTCTCCAACGTCGAGAGCGGCGCGATCAGCCAGGGTGGTTCCACCATCACCCAACAGCTCGTCAAGCAGAGCCTGCTGACCGCCGATCAGGACTTCGACCGCAAGACGCGTGAGGCCTTCCTGGCCGTGCGGCTCGAGAAGCAGATGTCGAAGCGCCAGATCCTCGAGCGCTACCTCAACACCATCTACCTCGGGAACCACGCCTACGGCATCCAGGCGGCCGCCGAGACCTACTTCGGTGTCGAGGCCCCCGACCTCGACGTCGGCCAGGCGGCGCTGCTCGCCGGCCTCATCCGGGATCCCATCGACTACAACCCGTTCCTCTACCCCGAGGTCGCGCTCGAGCGGCGCCGCATCGCGCTGAAGCGCATGGTCGAGGAGGGCAAGCTCGCCGAGGACGTCGCGGCGTTCCACAACGCCGACCCGCTCCCGACGACGCCGGTGCAGTACACGCCGCCGCCCGACGACTACTTCGTCGAGGAGGTCAAGCAGCAGCTCCTCCGCGACGAGCGCCTCGGCGCCACGGCCACCGAGCGCTTCGACGCTGTGTTCCGTGGCGGCCTCGAGATCCACACCACCATCGACCTCCGGGCCCAGTTCCTGGCCGCGGTCGCCCGCAACCAGAACCTCGAAGGCTTCTCCCTGGAGGGTCAGCCGGCGCTGTTCATCGCGGGGAAGAACCAGCAGGGCGAGGACGCGATCGGCACGGTCGCGATGGCGGCGGTCGAGCCCGACACCGGCGCGGTCCGGGCGATGATCGGTGGCCCCGGTTTCGGCGACGAGTACAAGTTCAACCTCGCCACGCAGGGCTACCGGCAACCGGGTTCGTCGATGAAGACCTTCGTGCTCCTCGAGTTGTTCGAACAGGGGTACTCGCCGTCCGATCGCATCTCCGGTGCGGGTCCGTGCCGGTTCCGCATCCCGGATCAGAAGGAGCCCTACGAGGTCAACAACTTCGGCAACTCCCGCGGCTTCACCGGTTCGATCACGGCGATGACCACCAACTCGTCGAACTGCGGCTACGTCCGACTCGGCCAGATCGCCGGCATCGACAACGTCGTCGACCTGGCGGGCGATCTCGGTCTGCGGACCCGCAACGCCCAGGGCGAGGTGGTCGACCTCGACCCGGCGATCTTCTCGACCCCGCTGGGAACGCAGGGCGTCACGCCACTCGACATGGCGGGTGCCTACGCGGCCATCGCAAACGACGGCTACTTCAATCCGCCCTACCTCGTCGATCGGGTGCTCGACCGGCGTGGCCGCACCATCGTCGAACACGTCAGCGGGGGCTACCGGGCATTCTCCATCGAGACAGCCCAGCTCGCCGCCGACATCTTGAAGCAGAACGTCACCGGGGGCACCGGTACCCGCGCTCGGGTGTCGGGCCACGACATCGGCGGCAAGACCGGCACGGCGCAGGACTTCTCCAACGGTTGGTTCGCCGGGTTCAGCCGCCAGCTCGCCGTGGCGGTCTGGATGGGGGCCATCGAGGGCAACGTCCCGATGCGCAGTGTCGGTGGCCGCAGCGTCACGGGTGGCTCGTACCCCGCCGCCATCTTCGGCGATTTCTTGGGCGGCTACCTCGAGGACATCGAGCCCGAGGACTTCGCGCCGGCGCCTCGCCGCACGTCGACCGGCTCGCTCAAGGTCGACCCCGACGTCGATCTCAGCTACCGGGCACCGTCGCCGCGGCCTCGCCCGCGCACCACCTCGCCGACCACCGCGGCCGGCGGCTCTCCGTCGACCACCACCGGTGGAACCACGGCCACCGATCCGCCCACCTCGGCGCCACCGTCATCGGCGCCACCGACCACCGGGGATTTCGTCGAACCATGAGCATCCGAGCATGAACACCTGGCAGCAGCTCCTCGTGGTCCAGGACCTCGACACCCATCTCCGTCAGCTCGACCACCGCGATGCCAATCTCCCGCAGCGTGCGGAGCTGGCCGACGCCGAGGCTGCGCTCGCCGTCGTCCGTGTCGAGATCGAGGCGGCCGAGGCCGAGCGTCACGGACTCCAGAAGGAGCTGAAGAAGATCGAGGACGAGGTCGCCTCGGTCGAGGAGAAGGTCGCACACGTCGAATCGCAGCTCTACGGCGGTGGCAGCTCCGACCCCGGGCTGCTCCAGGACCTGCAGACCGATCTCGACAGCCTCAAGCGACGCATCTCGTCGCTCGAGGACGACGAGCTCGAGATCATGGAGCAGATCGAGCCGGTCGACGCCCGCCTCGCCGAGCTGGGCGACCGCAGAGCGGCCCTCGACGACCAGGCCATGACGGTCACCAAGGCGCTCGCCGAAGCCGAGGCGGTCATCGGCGACGAGCGCACCGGCGTGCTCGCTCAGCGTGCTGCCGCCACCGAAGGCGTGGCACCCGAGGCGCTCGCCCGCTACGAGTCGGTGCGCAACAGCTTCGGCGGGACCGCCGTGGCTGCGCTCGAGGGCGGCGTCTGTCAGGCGTGTCACCTCAAGCTGTCCGCCGTCGAGCGCGATCGCATCCAGCACCTGTCGCCCGACGAAGAGGTGACCTGCGAGGAGTGCGGCCGCTTCCTCGTGCGGTCGTGAGCTGCTTCGCTCCGCGCGGCGCCCGCATGGTCTCGTCGTGCTGATCTGGTACGTCGTCACCGCCGCGGTGGGCGTGTGGGCAGTGTTCGACAGCCCGGCCATCGACTACCGGTTCGTCATGCTCGGGGCGGCGTTGCCCGTCGGTGAGGTCGTCCTCGGCCGGCCGGGGCCGCTGCACTCGCTGGTGACGGCGGTCGTGGTCCTCGCGGTCGTGATGCTCTCCACCCAACAGCGCCGCCTCGTCCGCCGGCGTTGGCTCGGGGTGCCCATCGGGCTGTTCTGCCACCTGGTGTTCTCGGGCGTGTGGGCCGACACGACCGCGTTCTGGTGGCCGTTGTTCGGACTCGGGCTGTCCGACCAGCGCCCGCCCGAGCTCGCTCGCGGCGGGCTCACCGTGGTCCTCGAGCTCGCCGGCGTCGCGCTGGCGGCCTGGTGGATCCGTCGCGTCGGTCTCGACGACGACGCCAACCGGGCCGAGTTCCGTGCCAACGGGCGTCTCCCCCGTGCGACCACGCCGCCGGTGACCGGATCGTGCTGATCGTCGTCCGACACGGCCGCACCGAGGCCAACCGGGCAGGGCAGTTGCTGGGCCGGCTCGATGTGGCTCTCGACCCCACCGGCGAGGCGCAGGCCGCGGCGCTCGCCGAACACATCGGCCCGGTCGACCGCATCGTGGCCTCGCCGCTGCGCCGCACGCAGCAGACGGCGGCGGCGTGGGGCCTGCCGGTCGAGACCGACGAGCGATGGATCGAGCTCGACTACGGCGAGCTCGACGGTACGCCGCTCCGCGAGGTCCCCGCCGAGCTCTGGGAGGGCTGGCGCTCCGACCTCGATTTCGCCCCGCCCGGCGGCGAGAGCATCGGTTCCCTGGGCCGGCGGGTGCGGGCCGCGTGCGACGATCTCCTGGCCGATGCGGCCGAGCGCGATGTCGTCGTGGTGACCCATGTGTCGCCGATCAAGGCGGCGGTGGCGTGGTCGCTCGACGTGCCCGACAGCGTGGCCTGGAAGATGTTCGTGGCGCCGGCGTCGGTCACCCGCATCTCGGTCTCGCCTCGCGGCGTCTCGCTCCACGGGTTCAACCAGGTCGGCCACCTGCCCGACGCGTGACGCCGAATCGGCCGGCCGCGTCACTACCGTCGAACGGCGTGGGACGACGTGTGGCGATCGTGGTGGCGGCGGTGCTCGCTGCCGCGTGCAGCACCGGGTCCGAGGTCGAGGCCACGCGTCCCGAATCGCCCTCCGCAACGACGTCTTCGGTCCTCGCTGAGTCGACGACGTCGACTGCAGCCCCGGCGCCTCCTCCCACCACCCCTCGCCCGGCTTGGCTCGGCACCCGGGTGCTGCCCGTCGGTCCGGATGGCTTCGGGGCGGTCGAGCCGACGCCGACCGAGCTCGTCGATCGGCGCTTCGCCACCATCGACCTCCTGCCGCCACCGACCGCGCCGATGTTCTCCGCTGACGTCGGTCCGGTGCCCACTGAGGTCCTGGCCCGCTCGACATGGTCGGACGCCTGCCCGATCGGCATCGACGGTCTTCGCTACGTGACGTTGCCGTTCTGGGGGTTCGACGAACAGCTCCACACCGGCGAGCTGCTGGTCAGCGCGGAAGTGGTCGACGCCATCGTGGCCGGCTTCGGGCGTCTCTTCGACCGGCGGTTCCCCATCGAGGAGATGCGCATCACCCGCGTCGACGAGCTCGACGCGCCACCGACCGGCGACGGCAACAACACGAGCGCCTTCGTCTGCCGGCCGACCCGTGGCTCGACGTCGTGGTCCGAGCACGCCTACGGCCGAGCCGTCGACATCAACCCGTTCCACAACCCCTACGTCAAGGGTGACCTGGTCCTGCCAGAGCTGGCCTCGGCGTACGCCGATCGCACGACGCTTCGTCCGGGGATGCTGTCGGCCGCAGATGTCGCGGGCTTCACGGATGCCGGGTGGGGGTGGGGAGGGGTCTGGCGCTCGTTCCAGGACATCATGCACGTGTCGGCCAGCGGGCGCTGATCTGGAACGCCAGGGTCATCGGCCGACCTGCGCGAACAGCGTCTTGAGGTACCGCCCCTCGGGGAAGCTCACGGGGTGGTCGACGGCGTGGCCGGTGCGGGCCCACTCCTCGAGCCGCACGCCGGCCTCTGCGGCCCCGGCGTGGACGGTGTCGAGGAACTGGTGCTCGTCGATGCGGCTCGAGCACGACGACTGCACGAGCATGCCGCCATCGGCGACCAGGCCGAGCCCGAGAACGCTGAGCCGGCGGTACGAGCGCAGGGCCCGATCGACCTGGGCGGCGGACGACGCGAACGAAGGCGGATCGATGACGACGACGTCGAAGCGCCGACGGTGGAATGCGAGGTCGGCCATCACGTCGAATGCATCGCCGGCGACGGTGGTGTGCGTTGCGGTTGCGATCGCTGCTTGGTCTCGGTTGCGCTCCCAGTTGCGACGAGCGGTGGCCAGCGCGGGTTCGCTCTGGTCGACACTGGTGACCGTGTGGGCGCCGCCGGCGCCGGCGTGGACCGAGAACCCGCCCGTGCAACTGAAGACGTCGAGCACGGCGGCACCGTCGGAGAGGCCGCCGACCAGCACCCGGTTCTCGCGCTGGTCGAGGAAGTGGCCGGTCTTCTGGCCGGCGAGCACATCGGCTTCGAAACGCAGCCCACGCTCCAGGAAGACGACGGGCGCATCCGGGGGTGTGCCGTGCAGTGTCATGGCGTCGTGCAGACCGTGGGTCTCACCCGCCTGCACCGACCGGGCGAGCCGGAGCACGACCCGGTCGACCTCGAGCAGCCCGACGAGGGGGTCGAGGATGGCATCGAGGTGTGGGAACCACGCTGCGGTGTAGAGCTTCACGACCGCGGTGTCGTCGTAGCGGTCGACGATGAGACCTGGCAGGCCGTCGTTCTCGCCGTTGACGCAGCGGTAGGCCGTGGTCTCCGGGTCGTCGACGAGCGCCCGGCGCAGATCGATGGCGGATGCAAGCCGATCGCGCCAGAACGACTCGTCGACCGTGACCGGTGTTCCCGCCTGCAGGATGCGCACCCGGAGGGGAGAGGCGGGGTCGTACAAGCCGATCGCGGCGAACCGCCGCTTGTCGTCGAAGATCACCGCGAGGTCGCCGGCCTGGCCCTCGGGCTTGATCGATTCGACGGCGCCGTCGAACACCCAGGGATGTCCGGCCTTCACGTGGCGGAGCGCGTCCTTGGTGACGCGGACGGCGATGCGACGGTCGGAAGCGTCCGGGATCGTGGCCAGAGCGGGAAAGGGCACCCGGTTCAGCGAGTCCGTCGGCGGCCGGCGAGCGCCATGAGACGGTCGGTCTCGGTCGCGTGGGCGTCGAGCGCGGGCGGTTCGGCGAACAGGCCGAACTGGCGGGTGGTGTCGTTGACCGCTCGGGCGACGAGGTCCTTGGCGATCGGGAGCATCTCATCCGGCAGGTCGGGGTCGAGCCCCGTGCTGCTGGCGAGATCCCAGGTGTGGGCGAGGGCGTCGATCGAAGGGAACACGATGGTGTCGTAGCCGGGAAGCGTGCCGAAGGCGCCGGTGATGTCGCGGTCGAGCACACCGTCGGTTCTCCAGACGGTGAGGGCCTCGTCGATGACCTCGTCGAGGCGGGCGAGACGGTCGCCTCCGAGTGCCTCGGGCTTCATGACCTGGCTGACGCTCACCCGCTCGTTTCCGTCGATGGCCCCCAACCAGAGGAGCTGCGACGCCACGATGTGGCCGAGCAGGACGTCGGCGGTCCACGGCTCGCAGTTGGTGACCGTCGTCCATTCCCCGTCCGGGACGGCCGCGACGGTCGCCCGGGTGTGGGCGAGGCAGCGGGCAAGCGTGTCGATGGGATCCATGGTTCCTCCGAGGGCGTGTGGCGCACGACCGTACCCGCCGTATCGTCATCGACATGGAGAGCCGACGACTGCCGCCGACACCAGAGCGGCTCGAACGCCTCGCCGACGAGCTCGTCGAGGAGGGCTTGGGCTTCGTCCTGGACGACCATCATCGCCACCAGGTCCTCGAGGAACTCGACTACGCCGTACGCCCGCCGGTGCACGAGCGTCGCGTTCCCAGCTACGGAGCCGTCGTGTCGCCGACCGCGCCGGCCGATTCGTGGAAGGTCACCACCGAGCTGACCGCAGAGCGTCTCCCGACGGCAGACTTCGGCGATGCCGAGATCCGTCGCTTCGCCGATGGCAACTCGAGCTGGGCGATCCGCACCGACGCGGGGGTGAACGAGCTCGTCGTCTTCGACCGATCGGCGGGGTCCGAACGCGACGTCGTGATCCTGGCCGGGGCGGCCGGTGGGTTGATCGTGCAGCGCGACCCCATGGGCGTGGTCCGCATCGTGGGCCCGTGGGGCGTCGTGCGCCGCGATCTGACCGGGTGGCACCACGAGCCGCCGCTCGAGGGCTGGCTGACCGAGATCCCCGGATGTGAGGAGTCGGGTCACCTCACCGTGCTCGGCAGGCTCCTGACCTTCGCCGTCCACGACCTGGGCGCCCGTGGCATCGGTTCGCTCCTGGTGTTCCATCCCACCGGACAGCTCGAGGTCGCCCACGAGCGCAGCATCCCGACGCCGCCGGCGCTGCGCATCGATCGACCCCACGACCTCGCGCCCCTCCGCCACGCGCTGGCCCACACCGACGGGGCGACGATCTTCGATCACACGGGCACGCTCAAGCTGATGGGCATCCGGCTGCTCCCGAGCGTCGAGGCCGAATCACACGTGCGGCCCATCGGCGGGACCCGGCACACGTCCGGCCGGCGGTACAGCTACGACGAGCCGTCGGCGGTCGTCATCACCGTCAGCGACGACGGTCCGGTCACCGTGTTCCGCGGCGGCAGTCTGCTCGGGCGATCCGTTCCCGACTGAGCCGGGTCCGACCGACACCGGACGTCGTGATGCCCGACTTCTCCGGGTGACGCCGTCGCGTCGGCCCGACCTGGTACCCAGTGGGCATGGGATGGACGCCGGACGGGCGGCGATCGGGGCCGCAGAGCCGGCGGGTGCGCTTCGACTGGTCGGAGCCGTTCCGCCCGATCTGGACCCGGCAGCCCGAGCTCGCCCTGTCGGCCAACGCCATCTCGCTGCTCATGCCCTACGTCGAGCCCTACGTCGTCGATGCCGTCGCCGGCGCGGTCGACGAGCTCGAGGAGCCGCTGGCATCGCAGACGAAGATCTTCGTGCGCCAGGAGCGCCAGCACCACGGCCAGCACCGTCGGTTCAACGACCACGTCGTCGCGGCCTTCCCGGGACTGACCCGCATCGAGCGGCTGATGGGCTGGACCTTCGGCATGCTCCGACGCCACACCTCCGACCGCTTCGGGCTCGCCTTCGCCGCCGGCTTCGAGACGGTGGCGTTCACGGCAGCTCGGTGGACGGCGACCCGCCAGCAGTCCTTGTTCGCCGGGGCCGATGTGCAGCCGACGGCCCTGTTCCTGTGGCACCTCGCCGAGGAGGTCGAGCACAAGGCGGTGGCCCACGACGTCTATGAAGCAACCGGGGGCGGGCGGCTGCGTCGGTTGTGGGCGATGACGGTGTCGATGCTGCTGCTGGCCTTCTTCACCGTGGTGGGCACGCTGTCGATGATGTGGACGACCCGGCGGATCTTCAATCCGGTGGCTCATCTCCGGATGCTCGTGTGGTCGATCAGCTTCTTGTTCGACCTGCTACCGGCGATGGCCATCGCAGCCATGCGCGACCACCACCCGGAACGGCTGGTGGACCCGACCTTCTACGAGCTGTGGCTGGTCGATTTCGATCTCGGCGAGCAGCCGGCGCCGGTCAACCTCGACCGGGAGTCCGACAGCGGCTGAGCGAATCGCTCAGGCCGGGACGAGGCCGGCGACGTCGGCCAGCAGGTCGACAGAGCGGAGCTTGGCCTCGGTGGTGGGGGAGGCGTGGGCGACGATGAGCTCGTCGGCGTCGGCATGGACGGTGAACTCGTCGAGGTACTCGCGCACCGCGTCGGGTGAGCCGATGGCCGAGTACCGCATCATCCGCGAGACCTGGCGGCCCTGGGGCGAATCGAGCAGGCGGTCGGCTTCTTCGTCGGTGTGGCTCCGCCCGCCACCGACGAAGAACACGGCACGGCGGCGGCGAACGTGGAGATGCTGCTCCTCGGCATCTTCCTGCGTGTCGGCCGCGATCACGTTGACGGCGGCGATCACGTGGGGCTGGTCGAGCTGCTCGGACGGCCGGAACTCGCGACGGTAGGTGGCGACGGCGTCCTGGAGCGCGTCGGGTGCGAAGTGCGAGGCAAACGCATAGGGCAGCCCGAACGCGGCGGCGAGCTTGGCTCCGAACAGGGACGAACCCAGGATGTAGAGCGGCACGTGGGTGCCGGCGCCGGGTACGGCCTGGACGCCGGGGATCCGGCTCTCGTCACCCAGGTAGGCCTGCAGCTCGAGGACGTCGTGCGGGAACGAGTCGGACGACGTGTGGTCGCGGCGCAGGGCCCGCATGGTGTTCTGGTCGCTGCCCGGCGCCCGGCCGAGGCCGAGGTCGATGCGGCCCGGGTGCAGGGTGGCCAGCGTGCCGAACTGCTCGGCGATGGTGAGCGGTGAGTGGTTCGGCAGCATGATCCCGCCGGAACCGAGTCGGATCGTGCTGGTGTGGGCGGCGACGTGGGCGATCAGCACGCTGGTGGCCGACGACGCGATGGTCCTCATGTTGTGGTGCTCGGCGTACCAGACCCGCTGGTAGCCGCGAGCCTCGGCCCGCTGGGCCAGGGCGACGCTGGCTGCGAACGCATCGGCCGCTGTCATGCCCCGATTGATGCTGGCGAGGTCGAGGATCGAGAGCGGCGGCGTCATGGTCCGCCCAACGGTATCTGTGTCGGCGCTCGGATCCGAGGCCACCGACCTGGTACCCAGTGCGCATGCGATCTGCCACAGGAGTGGTTTCATGCCCGCGTTGAGCAATGGCGACATCGATCTCTGGTACGCCGAGCGGGGCGACCCCGACGGTGCACCGGTCGTGCTCCTCCACGGGTTGTTCTTCTCCCGGCGGCTGTACGAGCGGCTCGCTCGGCGACTTCCCGGTCATCGTCTGCTGCTGCTCGACCTCAGAGGACACGGCCGGTCGTCACGGCCGCGTGACACCGAGGCCTATCGGTGGGATGGCTTCGCGTCCGATGTCGTCGCCCTGCTCGATCACCTCAGCATCGACCGGGCCGTGGTGGGTGGGCTCTCGCTCGGCGCCGACGTGACCCTGGCGCTCGCCAATCGAGACGCCGAACGCTTGTCGGGAGCACTGATCGAGATGCCGGTCCTCGACGTGGGTCGTCGCGTCGCCGACCCTGCGTTCCGAACGCTGGCCTCGGCCCTCGACCTCGGCGGGGCCCTCGTGCGTCCGGTCGGGCGGTTGGCCGCGCCGCTCCGCCGATCGCCGCTGCCCGAGCTCGGCGCGATCGCCGACCTCGTCTCGCTCGAGCCGGCGGCCGGTGCGGCGATGCTCCGGATGCTGCTCGACGACCACCAGTCCGTGCTCGACGGCGTCGATGCGCTGGCTGCGGCAGCCGTGCCGACGATGGTCATCGCCCACGGCCACGACGCTCTGCATCCCGAGGCCGACGCTCGGTACGTGGCCGAGCGTGTGCCCGGAGCGCGCCTGGAGCGGGTGTCGTCGATCGTCGAACTGCGGCTGCGAGCCGACCGCTATGCGGATCTCGTCGGCGGGTTCCTTGCCGACGTGGCCGCCGGCTGATCCCGACGGCCGATTGATGCGATGGTGAGCCGGCTTGTAGGCGGGGAACAAGGCGGACACGCCACGGACCAGGGAATACATGGACCCAGGAGGGCCCGTGGCCGCGGAATGGCCGCGAGTTCATCGAAGTCGGGGCATCACCGCTGCTGTCGATGCTGGCGCTCCGCTCCGTGATGTGCAGGAAGCCCTCGTCGCGCGCCGAGCCAGTCTGGCGTCGGACGAGGGCGTGGGCGAGCCGCTGCATCGCGGTGGCTGCGACGCGGGCTTCGAGGTCTGCGTGTTCATCGACGGAACCGTGTGCGGGACATGCCGGTCAAGAGCCGTCATCTTCGTCGCGGAGGCTGTTGAGGAAGTTGACGACGGCTTCTGCGAAGCGGTCGTTCTGGTCGCCTGCGACCATATGGCCAGCACCGGCCACATCCACGAACGTTGCTTGGGGCACTGCTTCGAGGAGTTCCTCGACCGCCTCCGGGGTGACCAGGTCGCTCTGCACGCCGCGCACCACCAGCGTCGGGACCTCGACGCGTCGGGCAGCGTCCAACAGGCCCCGACGCATGTCTTCGTAGCGTTCGGTCGCCTCGGTCGCCGTCTGGACTGCGGCGGTCTTGCGATCGAGGAAGCGAACGTCCCAATGCCAGCCCCACCGGCCGTCTGGTCGTTGGCGCAGCACCTGGCGCAAGCCGTCGGTCGACGACGGCTGGGGCCGTCCCGTGTACTGCGCGATGACCGCCGACGCCTCCTCGAGGGACGCGAAGCCGTCCGGGTGAGCGGACATGAACCCCATGATCCGTTGCACGCCGGCCAGCTCCATGCGGGGGGTGACGTCGACGAGTACGAGTCCCCGGTACAGCTGTTCGATGCTGCGCCCCTGTGCGACCAGGGCAGCGAGTCCCCCCAGCGAAGCGCCCACGACGACGGGTCGCCGGTCGAAGGACCCAACGACGGCGTGAAGGTCGTCGGCGAAGTGCTCGAACTCGTAGTCCGCGTCGATGGGCCATTCGCTGTCCCCGTGCCCGCGGTGATCGACGGTGACCGCATGCCACCCGGCGGCCGCGACCGTCGCCGCGGCCTCGTCCCAGGCCCGTCGGCTCTGCCCGGCACCGTGGAGGAACACCACCGGCGGGTCGGACGCGTCACCCCACAGGTCAACTGCCAGTAGGACACCCGCGCCCGCCATTGTCGAGGGGCGGACGGCGACGCCTCGCCCCTCGGAGGCTTCGGCAGTCACCGGATGCCGGTCCCGTTGCTGGCGACATGGGCGCGGACTGGCAGAGCACCCGAGTTGAAGGCCGGCGCCTCTGTTCCGGGCGCAAGCAGATGTCCTGGCTCGATGAGTGTCATCCCCCTATGGCGACAGCGGGTGCTGGGCGTGCGATCGGGGGTGGGTCGAGCGGAGCATCACCTTCGACAGCGACTTGGGGAATGAGCCGGTCGAGCCACCGAGGGAACCACCAGTTCTTGTCTCCGAGGAGCTCCATGGAGGCGGGAACCAGGACGGTTCTGACGATCGTGGCATCCATCAAGATGGCCGTTGCGAGCCCGAGGCCGAAGAGCTTGAGGATCGCGTTCGGGTTGAACAGGAACGACGCGAAGACCGTGATCATGATCGCGGCGGCTGCGGTGATGACTCGGGCCGTGGTTGCGAGGCCGTCGGCGACGGCGGTGGCGTTGTCCCCGGTTCGCAGGTACTCCTCACGCATGCGTGAGATGAGGAACACCTCGTAGTCCATGGAGAGCCCGAACAAGATGGCGAACAGCATCATCGGCGCGAACGACTGGATCGGGCCGGTCCGGTCGATGCCGATGAGCTCGCTGAGCCATCCCCACTGGAACACCGCGACGATCACGCCGTAGGCCGCTCCGATCGAGAGCAGGTTCATGAGCGCCGCCTTGACGGGTACGAGGACGGACCGGAAGACGACGAGCAGCAACAGGAACGAAAGGCCGATGACGACGCCCATGAACAGCGGGAGCCGCCTGCCCAAGATGTCGCTGAGGTCGTTGTAGATGGCGGTGACGCCGCCGATGCTCACCTGGAGATCTGATCCGTCCATCGCAGCGGGCACGACTTCGTCGCGGAGCCGTTCGATGAGCTCCTCGGTCTCGACGGCCTGGGGTGCCGTAGCGGGCACGACGAACACCACGGCTGCATCGCCCTGCTGGTTGGTCAGTGGTGGTGCGGCGAACACGACGCCCGGGGTGGCCTGGACGGCAGCGGTGAGACGGCCGAGCGTGTCGAGATCCGTGGGGTCTCGTACCTCCGAGACGAGCAGCAGCGGCCCGTTGAACCCGGGGCCGAAGCCCTGCGCAATCAAGTCGTAGGCCTCACGGGTGGTGCTGCCCTTCGGGTTCGACCCGGCGTCTGCCGAGCCGAGGCGCATCGACAGGACCGGAGAGGCGAGGACGAGCAGCACGGCAAGCGCCCCCAGGGCCATCGGCCACGGGTGGCGCTGCACGAATCGGCTCCACCGGTACCAGTTCGAGTCGGGACCGGTCTTGGCTCGGGTGCCGAGCCGAGGGATGGCGAACCGGTCCACCGCCGGTCCGGCGAAGCCGAGGAGGGCTGGCAGCAGCGTGACCGAGGCGGCCATCGTCAACAGCACGGCCAAGATCGCGCTCACGGCCATGCCATTCACGAAGGAGATCCCCATGATGAACAGGCCCAGCATGGAGATGCACACGGTCACGCCTGCGAAGAGCACGGCACGGCCGGCGGTGCTCAAGGCAGTTGCGCACGCGTCTTCCGACGACGCACCCTCGTGGAGACACGCCCGGAAGCGGGTCAAGATGAACAGGGCGTAGTCGATCCCGACGCCCAGGCCGATCATGATTGCCAGTGACGGTCCGAAGATCGGCACGTCGATGAACGCGCTCAACAGCGGAATTGCAGCCAAGGCAACGCCGAGACCGATCAGCGCGGTCGCGAGCGGAAGGCCCATGGCGACCACCGACCCGAAGGTGAGGAGCAGCACGACGATGGCGGCCGCCAACCCGATCGCCTCTCGAGCGCCCCCTTCCGCCGTGGCTGCGAATTGCACCGCTTGGCCGCCCACCTCCACCTGGAGGGTGTCGGTGTTCGCTTGTTCAGCAGTCGCCAGCATCTCATCGACCGTTCCGGCCGGGATGTCCAACGTCGATGCCGCGAACCTGACCCGAGCGAACGCGATCTTGCGGTCCTCGGAGATCTGGAATCCGCCGAGCGGCCCGTACGGGCTCACAACCTCAGCCACACCCGGTTGACGTTCGACCTCCGCGAACAGTTCCTGCATCCGAGCGACGACGGCGGGATCGTCCACGGCGGTGACGGACCGAAAGACGATCTCGGCTCCCGCTCCGGCTTGTTCCGGGAACCGGTCGAACAGCAGGTCCAGGGCACGCTGCGACTCCGATGTTGGAGCCTCGAAGCTGCTGGACAAGGACCCACCGAACGCGGACCCGCACCCCGCGACGAAGATCAACGCGATCAGCCACCCTGTGACCACGAACTTCCGTTCCCGATGGCACCATCGGGCAAGTCGATCCAACATACCGACCCCCTTCACCGGGCCAGTCTAGAGTGTCGTTTGGACGCCAAAGTCCAAACGAGGTTGCGATGCCCCGAGCATTTCCACCCGACATCATGACGAGGCTGCCGAGCGCCGCAGCGGTATTCGCCCAGCATGGCTTCGAGACAGCCAAGATCGACGACATCGCACGCGCAATAGGGGTGCCGAGGGCGACGCTCTACTACTACTTCGCGGGGAAAGAAGACATCCTCGCCGCCCTTCTCCAGTCAATGCTCGACG
The DNA here is from genome assembly GCA_041618235.1 of Acidimicrobiales bacterium. Classification (GTDB taxonomy): domain Bacteria; phylum Actinomycetota; class Acidimicrobiia; order Acidimicrobiales; family Salinilacustritrichaceae; genus Salinilacustrithrix. The sequence continues at coordinate 26,777 of JBFJNI010000012.1, read as the reverse complement.
AAGTCGCTGTCCGGGTCGCAGCCGCAGTCGCGATCTCCGGCCCAGCCGTCGATCGACTCTGGGCGGTGCTGGAAGCCCAATTGCAGGTCCTGGGTGGCAACCTGGAGACGGCTCAGCTGCTCGTTACCAATCTTGGACGAGTGGGCAGGCTCACCGACATCGCAACCGCAGTGGACGCTGCGTTCCACGAGCCGGTCCGCTCCCTCATCACCGAGGGTGCGAGCGACGGGTCGCTGCGACAGGTCAACGTGGAACGAACGGCCTCAGCCATCTTCGGGGCCGTTGTCCTCGTCGGTCTTCACGAAATCGTCGTCCGAGGATCGCTCCAGTCCGCTGAGGTTCTGACCGACCTAGCACAGCTACTTCTCGAAGGCCTCGCCACAACTTGACGCTTCGTGTGGGAGTGGCGTCCCAGGACTACGGCACTTCTCGCGTAGGCAGCCATGCTGCATAGAGGGTGGAACCGTCGGCTGCAGTAGCCCGCACACAGACCGGCCGGTGCAGGTCACCAACCGGCTGCAAGGACGATGGCGCCCTGCAGCGCGCCGACGGCACCGCCCAACACGCCACCGATGAGGACGAGGATGATCTCGTCCTCTTCGAAGATGCCGCGCAGCATGCGCTCGAACTGGTGCTTGTCGAGGACCGACAGGCGTTCCTCGATGAGCTCGTCGAGGCGCAGGCTGTGGGATAGGTGCTCCTCCACGACGGCGCGGGCCTGGGGGACGAGGTCGCCGAGGCGCTGGGTGAGGACGAAGGTGACCTTGTCGAGCTGCTCGTCGGTCGGCTCGGCGCCGGCGATCATGGCCAGCATCGGCCGGAACTGGTCGAGCTGGCCGCGGGCTGTGGCGACCAGCTCAGCGACCAGCTCGCCGGCCGCCGGGTTGGCGCTGACGTGGTCGATGAGGTTGGCCGGCGTGAGCACCTCGTTGCCGGCGATGCGCCCGTAGTCGTGGGCGATCTCGGCCTGGCGCTTCGGGAACATGCCCTGGTACGTGACGAGCCCGAGGTAGCGGCGGGGCTCGAGCGGGCGGAAGATCATCTGGATGGCGAGCCAGTTGGTGCCGAGGCCGACGATGGCGCCGACTATCGGCATCGACCACCACGCGTTGAACGCCGAGTAGGCGGCGGCCTGGACTATGCCGACCACGAAGCCGAAGACACCGCCGTAGATCTCGATGAAACGCAGTTCCTGGCGACCGACCTCCTGGGCGACCCGGGCGAGCCGGTCGGCGTTGGGGCCGCTCAGCTCCTCGACCACGAGCCGGTCGAGGTCGATGAGGTCCTCGGCGTGCTCGCCCATCCCCACCAGGGCCTGGCCGACGCTCTGCTCGACCTGGGCCAGGATCAGTCCTCGCACCTGCTCCCGGGCATCCGGCGCCATCGCGTCCCAGGTCCCGGGGGCGACTATGTCGAGCGCCTCGCCGAGCATGGCGTCGATCTCGGCCGGGTGTTCGCCCACGAGTCGCTGCACGAGGCCGTGGGCGTCGAGCCGCTCCACCATGTCCTCGGGGCTGAGGACGTGCCCGGTGGTGGTGGCGATCTCGGCCGCGAACTTCGGCGCCAACCGGTAGACGATGCCTTGCCACTTCAAGGGCCCCACGCCCCAGGGCTCGCGGGGGTGGAAGACCATCTTCACCGCCGCCCAGTTCGTGATGTAGCCGATGAAAGCGGTGATGAGGGGAACCGTTAGGAAGAGGACGAATGTGTCGTTCACCGCGCGCCCCGCTACCCGTTCACGACGTTGAGGAGCTGGCCGATCTCCTCGTTGGCGTTGTCGGGGACGATGAGGTCGTCGAGCGACGCGATCGTGTCCCAGTTGTCGCGCACCTGTTCGGGCGTGAGCTCCTTGGAGTAGTAGCCGAGGGGCTCGGCGACCACCACGCGGCTCACGCGCCCGCCGGCGACGGACAGGATCTGGCCGGTGACGTCGCACTGCTCTGACGCCAGGTAGACGACCACGGGGGTGACAGCCTCGGGATCGAGGGAGTCGGCCATCGGGCCGAGGAGGTCCTCGGTCATGCGCGTCCGGGCGCCAGGGGCGATGACGTTGGCCAGAACGTTGCGCTTGCGACCCTCTTGGGCGAGGGCCTTGGTGAACCCGACGAGGCCCATCTTGGCCGCCCCGTAGTTGGTCTGGCCGAAGTTGCCGAACAACCCGGCGGCCGAGGTCGTGTTGACGACCCGCCCGTAGTTCTGCTCCCGCATGAGCTTCCACGCCGGCAGGGTCACCCAGAAGGCGCCGTACAGGTGCACCTGCAGGACCGGGTCGAGCAGCTCCGGCGTCAGGTTGTGGAACGCCTTGTCCCGGAGGATGCCGGCGTTGTTGACGACGATGTCGACCCGCCCGAACGCGTCGAGCGCGGTCTGCACGATGGCCTCCCCGCCGGCCTGGCTGGCCACCGAGTCGGTGTTGGCGACCGCCTCGCCACCGGCGGCGTTGATCTCGTCGGCGACCTGCTGGGCCGGTCCGGCATCGGCGCCCGTGCCGTCGACCGTGCCGCCGAGGTCGTTGACCACCAAGCGGGCTCCACGAGCGGCCAGCTGGAGCGCGTGCTGGCGTCCCAGCCCGTGCCCGGCCCCCGTCACGATCGCAACCTGTCCGTCGAATCCGATGTCGGTCATCTCGTCCTTTCCGCCTGGGCGTCTCCCCGGCACATGTGACAGGAGCGATCATATGTCCTACCGTCGCGCCAGAACCGAGTCCGACCCGCCGGGCGGACACGTGAGGTCCACAGGAGGACGAGATGACGACGGTCAGCCCCGCGAGCGTGCGCGAGCAAGCGGAGACGTGGTTCCGTGAGAACTGGGACCCTGAGATCCCCCTCGGCCACTGGTGGGAGCGGCTCGCAGACAGCGGCTGGGGCTTCCCGACGTGGCCCGAGCGCTGGTTCGGCAGGGGTCTGGGCAGCGACCAGGCCAAGCAGGCCGACGCCGCCCGGGCCGCGGTCGGCGCCGTGGGTCCGCCGAGCGGCATCGGCGTCATGATGGCGGGCCCCACCATCATCGACCACGGCACCGAGGAGCAGTGCCAGCGGTTCCTGCCCGACATGGTCACCGGCAAGGAGGTCTGGTGCCAGCTGTTCTCCGAGCCTGGAGCAGGCTCCGACCTGGCTGGGTTGCAGGCCCGAGCCGAGCGCGACGGTGACGAGTGGGTCGTCAACGGACAGAAGGTCTGGACCTCCGGGGCGCAGTTCTCCAAGTGGGGGATCCTCATCGCCCGCACCTCGGTCGACGTGCCCAAGCACGAGGGCATCACGTTCTTCGTAATCGACATGGACCAGCCCGGCATCGAGGTCCGACCGCTCAAGGAGATGACCGGAGGCGCCACGTTCAACGAGGTCTTCATGACCGATGCGCGGGTGCCTCACAGCAACGTCATCGGCGAGCCGAACCGCGGTTGGGGGGTCGCGGTCACCACGCTCGCCCACGAGCGCAACTCCCTCGGCGCGTCGGGGATGGCCAGCGCCGCCGGCGGCGTGATGATCGGGCGCAACGACCTGGATCGATCGGCCGGCCGCAAGGGCGGCGGCGGGGGGGAGATGGCCGGGATGGCCGCCGCCTTCGGCGGCGGCGGTTCCATGATCGCCGGGCTGCCGGCACTCGTTGGCCGCGCCGACGACAAGGTCCTGCGCGACAAGGTGATGCGCATCTACACGCTCATGGAGATCACCCGCTACACGAGCCTGCGGGTCCAGGCTGCGAAGGCCGCCGGTCGGGGTCCCGGTCCCGAGGTCTCCACCGGCAAGCTCGTCGCCTCCGAGATGGTCCGCCAGCTGCGCGACGTCGGGTTGGAGGCGCTCGGACCCCACGGCCAGCTGATGGGCGACGACACGCCGCTGGGGGGCATGCTCCAGCAGCTGGCGCTGTTCAGCCCGGCCATCTCCATCGCCGGCGGGTCCGACCAGATCCAGCGCAACATCATCGGCGAACGGGTGCTCGGCCTGCCCGGTGAGCCTCGGGTCGACAAGGATGTGCCCTTCGCCGAGCTGAAGGTGGGAACCCAGCGATGAGCGATCCGTCCGGAACCGAGGTGCGAAAGGTTCGCACCGGGGCAGGGCTCACCGTCGTGCTCGAACGCTTCGGCGAACCCTCCGGGCTCCCACCCGTGCTGCTCCTGCACGGTGGCGGCCAGACCCGTCACAGCTGGGCCGGAACGGCCGGCCAGCTGGCGGCACGCGGGTACGAGGCCTGGACGATGGACCTCCGTGGCCACGGCGACTCCGACTGGGCGTCCGATGGCGACTACACCACCGACGCCATGGTCGAGGACCTCGACGCCGTGTGTGCCGAGATCGGCCGACCGCCGGTGCTCGTGGGTGCCTCGATGGGAGGCATGGTGGGCCTGGTCAGCGAGGGAACGCTGCGTCCCGGCCGGTTCACGGGCCTCGTCCTCGTCGACATCGCGACTCGGCTGGAGGCGGCCGGAGTCGAGCGCATCGTCGGGTTCATGTCCGCGGCGCCCGACGGCTTCGCCAGCCTCGACGAGGCCGCCGACGCCATCGCCGCCTACCGGCCCAACCGACCCCGACCGAGCAACCACGACGGGCTGCGCAAGAACCTGCGACAGGGCGAGGACGGCCGCTGGCGCTGGCACTGGGATCCGGCGTTCCTCTCGGGCAAGAGCCGTGACGGCCGCACCGACATCGACACGCTCGGCGACGCAGCCCGCAACCTCAGCGTGCCGACCCTGCTGGTGCGGGGCCGCATGTCGGACATGTTGAGTCTGGAAGGGGTGGCCACGTTCCGCGAGCAGTGCCCCCACGCCCACTTCGTCGACATCGCCGATGCCGGCCACATGGTCGTCGGCGACCGCAACGACGCCTTTACCGCGGCGGTCGTCGACTTCGTCGACCAGCTCGGCGACGGCGACCAGGACGAGGAGCTGGCCAGCTGATGCTCGCCACCGATCCGCACCTGTTCCGACTCCCGGTGGAGGGCGAGGACCGTCCCCGGCTGCTGGGCTCCTATGCACTCCAGTCGGACCTACACTTCTGGCCCCGCCGCAAGCGCTGCCCGGTCACCCGCACCCCCGTACAGGACGTCGAGCTCGGCCCCACGGGCACGCTGTACGCCTGGACGTTCCTGCACGTGCCGCGGATGGGCAAGGTGTCCTTCGGCGACACTGGCGGGTATGCGGTGGGCCAGGTCGACCTCCCGGAGGGCGTCCGGGTGCAGGCACCGCTCATGGGGTCACAACAGGACTGGTCCATCGGCGACGAGATGGCGCTCACCCTGTTCCCGGTCGGCACCGACGATGACGGCCACGAGTTGGTCACGTTCCGTTTCGAGGTGGTCCGATGACCTCCAAGATGAGCCGCCGGGTCTTCGTGGTCGGCGTCGGCATGCACGCGTTCGGCAACGAGGGCATCCCGGCCACCGACATGGGCTACGTGGCCGGGGTCGCCGCCCTCGACGACGCCGGCGTCGACTTCCCCGAGGTGGGGGCGCTCTACAACGGCTACATCGGTGGCGGGATCACGGCAGGGGTGCACCTGGCCAAGGACCTGGGTCTCACTGGCATCCCGGTCACCCACGTCGAGAACGCCTCGGCGACCGGCTCGTCGGCTTTCGGTGAGGCGGTCCATGCGGTGGCCGGAGGCCGGGTCGATGTCGCCATGGCGCTCGGCTTCGACGACATGAACCGCATGGGCGGTCTGGGCCGCAGCGGCCAGCGTGGCCTTGGTGCCGAGGACGTCATGCTGCCCGCCGCCTTCTTCGCCATGTGGGCCACCCGGCGCATGCACGAGGTTGGCACGTCGGTGGAGACCTTCGCCGCCATCGCGGCCAAGAACTGGAACCACGCCCGCGAGAACCCGATGGCCCAGCGTCGGGCCGACCACGAGGTGACGGTCGAAGAGGTTCTGGCCTCCACCATGATCTCCTATCCCCACACGTCGAAGATGGCATGTGCGGCCGGCGGCGGTGGTGCGGCGGCGATCGTGGCGTCCGAAGACGTGGCTCGCCGCCTCGGGGGCCCGATGATCGAGGTGGTGGCGTCACAGCAGCGCTCGGAGACCTACACCGACGGCCACGTTTTCCTCGGAGCGGTCATCGGACCGGCCCAGATGACCCGCGACACCGCCGAGGACGCCTATGAGCAGGCCGGGCTCGGTCCTCGCGACCTGGACCTCGTGCAGGTCCACGACGCGTTTCCCATCGAGGAGTTGGTCTACTACGAGCTGCTCGGCATCTGCGGCGACGGCGATGGGGACAAGCTCGTCGCCACCGGCGAGACCAGCCTCGGCGGGCGCATCCCGTTCAGCACCGACGGCGGCCTGACCGCCCGCGGCCATCCCGGCGGACCCACCGGGCTCGCCCAGATCCATGAGACCGTGCTCCAGCTTCGCGGTGGCGCCGGCCCTCGCCAGGTCGAGGGCGCCCGGACCGGGCTGTGCCACATGGCCGGTGCCGGCTCCGTGTGCGTGGTGCACATCCTGCAACGGACCTGAACCATGCACGGGGTCTCCGATGACCGCCGCCTGTGCACCGCTTCCCGCCGAGGCGCAGCAGTCGACATCGACGTGAACTACCCCACGTCCACCAGCCCACCACCATGAGCGCGTGGCGGGGGTCCGGCGTCCTTGCCTCCCCCGCCATGCCCAACCAGAGGAGTCTGCCGTCATGACCATCACCGCAGGGCCTGCCACCGAGGGCCGCCCCCGCCTCGCGTCCACCGACCCCCGGGACGGCCGCACCGTGGGCACCGTGGCGGTGCACGACGCCGCCGACGTCGTCGCCGCCGTTGCCCGCGCCCGTACCAACCAGGCCGACTGGGGCCGCCGCTCACCAGCCGAGCGCGCCGACCACCTGCGGCGCATCCGCGCCCGTCTCGCCGTGCGGGCCGGAGAGCTCGCCGAGGTGATCGCATCCGAGACCGGCAAGCCGGACTTCGACGCCATCGCCGAGGTGCTCTCGTGCGCTGTCCTGTTCACCCACGCGGCGCGACGAGCACCCAAGGTGCTGGCGCCCGAGAAGGTGTCCTCGTTCCCCCTGTACGTGAAGCGCGCCGAGATCCGGTACGAGCCGTACGGCGTCGTGGGTGTGATCAGCCCGTGGAACTACCCGGCCTTCGTACCCGTGCAGGCACTGTCCGCCGTGCTCGCCGCCGGCAACACCGCCGTCCTGAAGCCCTCGGAACTGACACCCCTCACCGGCGTCCTCCTCGCCGAGATCATCAACGAGGCTGGCGCCCCCCTCGTCGAGGTGGTCACCGGGGACGGGGCCACAGGGGCGGCCCTGTCGTCGAGCGGCGTCGACAAGATCGCCTTCACCGGCAGCCCGGCCACGGCCCGGCACATCCTGCGGGCCGCAGCCGAGAACCTCACGCCCACCGTCATGGAGCTGGGCGGCAAGGACGCGATGATCGTCTGTGACGACGCCGACATCGACGCGGCAGCGCGCACCGCCGTCGCTGGCTGCTTCGCCAACGCCGGCCAGACCTGCATCGCGGTCGAGCGGGTCCTCGTCACCCGCCGCAACCATGCCGCCTTCCGGGAAGCGGCGGTCCGCGCCTCACAGCGGGTCACGGTCGGGCCCGAGCGCACCAAGCACGTCGGTGCCATCACGCAGCGGCCGCAGATCGACGTCATCGAACAGCGCCTGCGCGATGCCACATCTGCCGGAGCGTCGATCCTCGTGGGCGGCAAGCGTCGCGACGACCTGGGTGACAGCTTCTTCGAGCCCACCATCGTCGATGACGTCCGGCCCGACATGACGCTGGCCCGGGAGGAGACGTTCGGGCCGGTGCTGTCGATCATCCCCGTTGACGATGTCGACGACGCGGTTCGGGTGGCCAACGACTGCGACTATGGGCTCGCCGGCAGCGTGTTCGGGCGAGACCGGAGGGTGGTCGCCGATGTCATCGAGCGGTTCGCCACCGGCGCCGTCAGCGTCAACGACGCGTTGGCGACAGCGCTCCTGCCGGGCCTGCCCTTCGGTGGTGTGCGCTCCAGCGGCTTTGGTCGCCTGCACGGCGACGCCGGCATCCGCGAGTTCGCAGTGCCGAAGGCAGTGGCCACCAGCCGGCTGGCGGTCCTGCCGGGGTTGACAGGGTCGATGTTCGGCACGGTCAGGCCGAGCGCAGGTCAGGTTGGCACGCTGTTGCGGGTGCTGTGGGGCCGCGGCGCCGGCGCCTGAGCGACGGGAAAAGAAAAGCGCGCGGCTAAGCAGGAACCAACGCCCTCGGCGTCGAACAACAGGTCAGACAAGTGAGACACGAAACAATGGGTGTCTTGCGATACCTCGCTCCGGGGGGTGCGATGTTCGGGTTCATCGATGCCGACTCGGTCATCATCGGGGTGGTGACCGGCGGCGGTTACGCGCTGTTGGCCGTCAGCATCACGCTCATGTACCGGTCCACGGGCTTCCTGTCGTTCGCTCACGCCGGGTTCGCCACGCTGGCCGCCTATGTGTACGCGGACCTGGCCGGCACGCGTGAGTGGCCCAACGTGATCGCGGCCGCGGCGGCTGTCGGCATCACGCTGGTCTACGGCCTGATCGTCGAACGGGTGTTGCGCCCGATCCGGAACTCGCCGGCTGCGACCAAGATGATCGCAACGCTCGGGGTCGTCCAACTCAGTACGGCCTTGGTGCTTTTGATCTACGGATTCCAGCCAACCAGCGCCCCCCTGCTCCTCCCCGACGGGGCGGTGACCATCGGCGACCTGCGCATCGGCCACCAGCAGAGCGCGACGCTCCTGCTGGCCGCCGTCTCGGCCGCCGGGCTCGGCTGGTTCCTGAAGACCACGCGCTTCGGCACGGCCATCCGCGCCGTGGCGTCCAACCCGGAGACCGCTCGGCTGATGGGCGTGAGCCTCACGCAGATCGGGCGGTTCAACTGGCTGCTCGGCGCCGGGCTCGCCGGCAGTGCCGGCGTCCTGCTCGCACCCCTGAGCCCGATCAACGCCGGCACCTTCACGCTCCTGCTCGCCAAGGCACTCGTAGCCACGCTGGTCGGCGGCCTGATGTCGCTGCCGCTCACTTTCGCCGGTGCCCTCGGAATCGGCGTGGCCGACAGCATCACCGTGCAGAACCTGTCGGCGCCGGGCTCGAAGGAGCTCGTCACCCTTCTGCTCGTCGTGGCCCTTCTCTTCCTGCGCCGCAACTGGCCCTCCGATCTCGAGGGCACCGCCGAGACCAAGCTCCGCCAACCCTCAGAGCTGCTCCGGCGGGTCGCGCCGCTCGGGGAGGCGCTGCGCGGCTGGGTGCACGCGCTGCGCTGGCCGGCCGCCGCCGTGGCCGCCCTGCTCGCCGTCATCGTTCCCGCGGGCTCGGGCTACTGGGGCTTCGTCGGCGCCCGCGGTCTGTTCTTCACCATCCAGGCCCTCAGCCTGGTACTTCTTGTCGGCTGGGGCGGCCAGGTCAGCCTCATGCACGGCGCCTACGTGGGGATCGGCGCGTTCACCACCGCGCTGCTCGTCGAGAACCACGGATGGGGCCTCGAGGTCGCGCTGATCGGCGGCGGCCTCGCCGGCGTAGCGATGGGCGCCATCGTCGGCCTGTCGGCGCTGCGCCTGTCAGGGTTGCAGTTCGCCATTGCCTCACTCGTCTTTTCGGGCGCGGCTTCTGAGTGGCTGTTCCGTCGCACCGAGTTTCCCAAGTCGCTGCCTCGGGGAACGCTGTTCGGGGTCGACATCTTCCCCGACTCGAACCTGTACTTCTTCATGCTGCCGGCCACCGTCGTGCTCTACGTGGCCGTGTGGAACGTGCGCCGATCGACGTTCGGCCCCCTGCTCATCTCCTCCCGCGACGCCGCCACCACCGTCGCCCACTTCGGAGCCAACCCGTCCCGCACCCGGATGTGGGCCTTCCTCTTCGCATCCTTCATCGCCGCCTTCGGCGGCGGCCTCTACGGGGTCCTGCTCACCGGCTTCCAGCCCTTCGACTTCTCGCTCATCCTGTCGATCGCACTCCTCGTCTACGCCGTCGTCGGCGGCGTGCAGACCCTCGCTGGCCCGCTCGTCGCGGGGGTGCTCTTCGGGGTCGTGCCCCAGCTCATCCAGGGTCAGTCGTCCACGGCGGCTTCGGCCGTGCCGGACCTCGTCGCTGGCGCCATGGTGCTGGCGCTGCTGGCGCTGCGCCCCGGCGGCCTGGCGTCGCTCTTCTCCAGGGGCTCCGGCGCCAACACAGCCCCACCCGCGGCCTCGCACTCCTTCGGCCGGTTCGAGCTCGCCGTCGCCCGCTGGCATGACCGACGCGCCGGCGCCACCGACGACGACGAGCCCACTTCCCTCGACGACGAAGCCGCGGTCATCGACGGCGAGGCGGACATCGATCTGCGGCCAAGACCGGAGGTTCTCGCATGACCCGTCTCCCACTCCGGCACGGCATCGCCGTGGCCGCACTCGTCGCCGTCGGGGCGGTGGCGCCCGTCCCGGCTGCCGCTCAGGTCGACGACGCCCCGGACAGCTTCAGCATCAACACCGCCGCCATCGGCATGCTGATCGAGGTGTCGGCACCGGCGGTGCTGCCCCTCGACGTGCTCGCTGGACTCTCCTACGCGCAGGTCGGCGTCAACTCCCAGCCCCGGATCCAATCGACGGCCGCACCGCTCTTCGTGCCCCTCGCCCAGGACACGGACCTCCTCGGCGGGACCTCCGGCGTGCTCGCGATCGGCATCCGACTCCTCCCCGGACTGGTCGTGGGCCTCCCCACCCTCGTCGGTCTCGATCCCGTACCGCTCGATCCCAGCACCGTTCCCGTGGAGCCCTTGGCCCAGCTGGCGACCACGCTGCCCCTGCCCGACGCTCCGCCGCTCGGCTGCACCTCCAACCTCCCCGGTGAACCACGCGAGGCCGAGTGCGGTGGTGGCGCCCAGGACTTCTTCGGCTACCGGGTCGGGGCGTCCAGCGCCCGGACCGTGGCCGACGGAGACACCGAGGAGCCCAGCACGCTGTCGTCCCGCTCGGACGCCAGCGTGGCCGGGGTCGCCCCGAGCGGCGGCCAGCCCCTGGCGGCGGGCTCTGCCGCCGCCATGGGCGCTACCGCCGAGGGGGGCATCGTGGAGGGCCGGGCCACGACCACGGCCAGCGCCAGCGTCACCGGTTTCGACCTCGGCGGCCAGTTCAAGCTCGACTCGGTCATCGCCCGATACGCAGGTGCCACCGCAGGCACGGCAGAAACGTTCGAGGAGGCGCTCGGCTGCGACATCACCGGGGCGGAGATGGCCGGGCAGCGCATTGCACTCGGTTCCGACGCGGTGACCATCCCAGGCCAGGAGATCGACATCCCGTCGGCAGAAGCGCTCGCCGGTCTCGGCGGTCAGGGCGGGGAGATCGGGCCCGCCGACATCGGCGCCGTCACCATCACCCCCAATCCAGAACCACGGGTCGAGGTGAGCGACGACGGCACCTCGGTGGAGCGCCGCTTCGGGTGCCTCGAGATCAGGTACCGGATCCTCACCTCCGGGACCGACGTGCGTCTCACCCTCGGCAACGTCGCCGTCTCGCTCAACGCCGCCAACGACGAGCCCTTCTCGTCGGAGGGGGACTTCGGAGGCGTCGACGTCGCGGGCGACGGAGCGACGATGGACCCCAGCGGGGCCAGCGGAGGCTCCAGCGACCTCGGCGGGGGCACAGGCCCGGACGTGCCCTCCAGCCCTGCGGCGGGCGACGGGTTCACCCTGCCCGAGGTGCCTGAAGCCGGGGGCGAGGCGCCGCCTCTCTCGGACCAACCCTTCGCCAGCTCGGTCCAATCCGCGGGATGGGGCATCGACGGCGGATGGATGGCGCCCTTCGCCCTGCTCGCCCTGGCGATCCCGCTGCTCACCAGAGCCCGGACGTTCGCGCCCACCCGACCCCTTCGCCGATGAGGAGAACACCGATGGCCACCACCCGCATCGCTCCATTGCGAGCCCGCCGACCCGAGGGTTCCTTCGAGGACCACCCGCTCGGCACCCTCCGGGCCGAGCCGGCCCCCGTTGCCCACCGGCGGTCGGCCGAGCCCGCCGCCGGCGCCCGCCAGGTCGCCTTCCGGTCGTCCACGGCAGGGTCGCTGCAATCGCTCGACTGGCGCCAAGCTGTCGGCGGCGCCCTGGTGGTGCTGGGCATGCTCGGCATCATCATCGCCTGGTTCGGGGTGTCCGGCACCCTCGATCCCGGCGAGCAGATGCCCTACATCAGCTCGGGCGGCTTCGGCGGCGCCGCCCTCATCGCCGTAGGCGTCACCCTGCTGATCTCCTTCGAGCACACCCGCGACCGTGACGCGCTGGCCCAGGTCCTCGACGAGCTCGACGACCTGCGCCACCGACTTGATTCCCAGATCGAGGCCGGCGAGCAGCGATGAGCGAGGCTCCTGCCGCGTCGCCGGCGATCGACGTCACCGCAGTTGGGCCGTCCCCCGATGCACCACACCTGGAGGTGCGCGGGATCACGGTCCGCTTCGGCGGAGTGGTGGCCAACGACAACGTCCACATCGAGGTACGGCGGGGCTCCATCGCCGGGCTGATCGGCCCCAATGGGGCGGGCAAGACGACGCTGTTCAACGTCATCACCGGCGCGCAACCGCCCACCGACGGTCGGGTGTTGCTCGGAGGTGAGGACGTCACCTCCCTCAGCCGCCAGGAGCGCGCCCGGCGGGGGATGGCCCGCACCTTCCAGAACCTGTCGCTGGTAACGAGCCTCAGCGTCCTCGACAACGTCACCCTGGGATTCGGAAGGTTCCGGCGCGCCGGGCTGGCCCGTGCCCTGGTCCGCTCCCCTCGGCTGCGGGCGCAGGACCGTGAGATGCGAGAGCTGGGCGCCGCCGCGCTCGAGTTCGTCGGCTTGGGCGATGCCATGGGTGTGGCCACCTCCGAGCTGTCCTACGGAGACCGGCGGCGCTTGGAGATCGCCCGGGCCCTGGCCTGCGACCCGGATCTGCTGCTGCTCGACGAACCCTCCGCCGGCATGTCCCCGGTCGAAACCGCAGCGCTCGCCGACGTGATCGCCCGCGCCCATGAGCGCTTCGGGCTCACCGTGTTCGTGGTCGAGCACGACATGTCCTTCGTCCGGGCCTTGGCCGACGAGTGCACGGTCATCGAGTTCGGTCAGGTCATCGCCTCGGGCGAGACGGCTGCCGTCCTCGCCGACCCACGTGTGGCCGAGGCCTATCTGGGGACGGGGGCGACGGGATGATCAGCGCCGACGGCGTGTCCGTCAGCTACGGGCCGGTGACCGCGGTGCGCGACGTCGACATCGAGGTCCGCGAGGGCGAGGTCCTGGCGGTGCTGGGGCGCAACGGTGCCGGCAAGACGACGACGATGAAGGCCCTCGCCGGGCTGCTACCGCTGTCCGGCGGCCGCATCTCCCACGATGGTGCCGACATCACCGAGATGGCCGCGGAGGACCGCGTCCGTCGGGGCATCGTCCTGGTACCCGAGGGCCGCGGGGTCTTCGCCGACCTCACCGTGCGCGAGAACCTGGTCATGGGCGCGTACCACAGGCAAAAGCCGGCCCGTGCCCTGCGCGATGACATCGAACGGGTCACCGAGCGCTTCCCGCGCCTCACCGAACGGATCGACCAGCGCGCTGGATCGCTGTCCGGGGGCGAGCAGCAGATGCTGGCCATCGCCCGGGGGATGATGGCCGAGCCGTCCGTCCTCATGATCGACGAGCCCTCTCTGGGGCTGGCCCCCGTCATTGTCGACCAACTCTATGAGTTCCTGGGCGGCCTCGCCGCCACCGGCATCACCCTCGTGATCGTCGAGCAGTACGTGCACGTGGCGCTCGGCATCGCCGATCGGGCCTACGTGCTCGACAAGGGCGAGATCGCCCTCGAGGGGTCCGCCGACGCGCTGCGAGCCTCGCCCGACCTCATCGACACCTACCTGGCCAACGAGACCACCCCCGTCTGAACGCCGGCTCGACCAGCCGCCGACCAAGGAGCAACCCGATGGTGTACGCACCACCCGCCCGAAGGTCCCATCACCGTGCCTCCATCGCAGTCGTTGGCCTCGTCCTCGCGCTGATCGCCGCCGCGTGTGGGACGAGGGTCACCGACGGGCAGGTGGCGACCGGTGGAACCGGAACCGAATCCGGCTTCACCAGCGGGGACGCCACGGTGGAGGGCTCCGACGGCGGAGCGGTCGACAGCTCGGGCGGTCTCGATCCGACCGCCGGCGAGGATGCCTCGGTCGTCGAGGGCGGCGAGGCAAGGGGCGGCGGCGAGGCAGGGAGCGGCGGCGAGGCAGGGAGCGGCGGCGACGCGGGTCCTGCGGCCACCGCCGGGGGCGGCGGGGGGGAGGGCACGGCCGCCACCGGCCCCCTCTCGCCGGGAGTCACCGACACCGAGATCCGCCTCGGCGCCACCGGTCCGCTGTCGGGAATCGCCGGCTTCCTCGGCGAAGAAGCCTTCGGCGCCATCGACTCGTACTTCCAGCTGATCAACTCCCGGGGTGGGGTGAACGGCCGCAAGCTCCGCCTCATCACCTACGACGACCGCTTCGACCCGTCACAGACCCTCGCCAACGTCCGGCGCCTGTGGGAGCAGGACAAGGTTGCCGGCGTCTTCCTGGCCTTCGGCGACCCGGTGGCCGACTACGTCACCCGCAACAAGATCCCCACCGTCGTCTTCGGCGTCACGCCGAAGTCCTTTGCCTCGAAGTACCCGACCGTCTACCCCATCGTGGGGAACGCCTTGATCTGGACCCAAGAGGTCATCGCCGGATTGAAGGACCAGGGAGTGTTCAAGGAAGGCATGAAGGTGGGGATGTTCTACGACACCCAGATCCTCGACGTGGGCCAGTACCTGCCCTTCCTGAAGCAGGCGTGGGAGGACGCGGGCGCCAAGGTGGTGTCCACCGATCCGTTCAACCTCACAGACGGCGACTGCACGAACCTGGTGCTCAAGATGAAGGATCTGGACATCGACTACTGGGACTTCCAGGGCCTGGGCTGGGTGCTGTGCGCGTCCGCTGCGCAGCGCCAGCAGTACCGGCCCAAGCTCGGCTGGGGGAACTGGCCGACCAGCGTGGGCGGCCTGGCCAGTCAGGTCGGGCCGTGGGTCGAAGGCATCTGGGGCGGCGCCCAAGGCGACCAGCCCACCGGCGCGCCGCGGCAGAAGACGGCGGCCCATGACGAGTACGTCAACGCCATCAAGCGCTACCACCCCGAGATCGCCTCCTTCACGCACTACGAGTCGCCGGCCACGATCGGCTACTGGTCCGGCGCCAAGCTGCTCGTCGCCGCCCTCGAGGCCCAGGGTCAGAACATCACCCAGCAGGGGATCCTCGACTGGATCGCCTCGGTCGAGAACTTCGACACCGGCATCACGCCGCCGATCATCTCCATGGCGCCGAACTGCAAGACAGGCTCGGAGCTGGTGTGGATCGCCCAGTGGAAGTGGGACGCCGAGAAGAAGGAGGCGGTGCGCACACCCGCGACCGGCTACTTCACGAGCCCGGACAAGGAGAAGTACGGCGGTAAGTGCTTCCTGACGAAGATCTCCGATGAGCTGGATTGATTCGTCGTTGACACATGATGCAAGAGGTGTACGGTGTCACTGATGGCGCGATCCTTCAAGAAGCGGGCGGGGGCGCCGTTCGTCATCATCGACGGCTGCATCGAGTGCGGCATCTGCGAGCGGGTGTGCCCGTACGACGCCATCTTCATGAGCGACGACTTCGAGTTCGTGGTCGATGGCGAGCAGTGCCCGGGTTGCCGCCGTTGCTACGACCCGTGCCCGGTCAACGTCGTGATCCCCATGGATGATCCGCGCGCCGTCGCCGTGCGGGACTCCAACAAGCCGTTCATGTTCGAGACATGGTCGATTCCCAGCTGAGGTCCGAGGAGGCCCCGTGAAGAAGTTCATGACCCCTGACGAGCTGGAGCGAGACACGCGGTTCACGCGTACACCCGTCCCGCTCGACTTCCTCATGGCCGAGGAGGTGACGGTCGAGCAGGTCGAGGAGACCATGAAGATGCTCATGGCCAACGACGACATGCGCGAGATGATGGAGTCGGGGGACTCCGGTGCGTCTCAGTTCTTCAAGCGCGTGCGTCCCACCGACGACGAGGCACCCCTGTTCATCAAAGCCCAGATGCACGGCATCTTCATGGGCGAGATGCAGGCCCTCGAAGCTGCCGGTCGCTCGGCGTGGGACTTCTGCGACGACGACGAGCTGCCCTGGAAGTTCCAGCTGGACATGGCCCGACAGTGCTGGGACGAGACCCGCCACGTGGAGACCTACTCGGCGCTGCTCGAGCACGTCGACTGCGAGATCGGGGAGTTCCCCGAGAACCTGTTCCTGTTCGAGTTCGGATGCTCCGACGACCCGGCAGAACGGGTCGTCGGTGTCAACCGCTGTCTGGAGGGCCTGGCCCTCGACGTCTTCGACGACACCATCCGCTTCGGGAAGTTGGCCGAAGACGAGGCGATCTGGCGCAGCGTCGACTACGTCGCCGCCGACGAGGTCACCCACGTTCGCTTCGGGCAGGTGTGGTCCAAGGCGCTCACCGAGGACGACCCGGAGCGGCGCAAGAAGGTGGTGGCCTTCCAGCGCAAGGTCGACCGCGCCTTCAGCCTCGGCGGGCTGCGGGGCAGCTACGACGGCGCCAACCAGGCGGCGTTCCTCCCGATCGCCGCCGAGCTGCGAAAGCTGGCTGGGTTCTCCGAGGCCGACATCGCCGAGGTGGCCGGCGCCGGACCCAAGGTGACGGGCCGATGACCATCACCGAGGGACGCCGGGCGGCGGGCGACGCGGTGGTCGGTCACGGACCCGAGCGCCATGCTCGCCCGTTCCCGTACTGGGACCGGCGGCGGCTGTTGGGGGAGTGGTCCGTCGAGGAGTCGGTGGAGCGCATCGTCAACTACCGCTGGGCCCAGCAGCAGATGTCCGCGGCCCTGGGTGGTTGGGTCGCGACCATCCCCGAGCTCGACGTGAAGGCGATGCTCGGGCCGCACTGTTACCAGCACGCGTGGCACGCCGATCTGTGGCGTCTCCGCTTGCCGGAGCTCAAGGAACCCGACGAGCACCGCGCTGCCCCGCCGAACCCCGAGTTCGCCGCGTTCATGGAGGAGCTCACCTCACCCGACGACGGCGACCTGACCGTCGAGAAGCTGGTCGGGGTCTACCGCGTGCTCGTACCGCACCTGCTCGCGGTCTACACCTTCCACCAGAAGGTGACCTCCGACATCGTCGACGCTCCGACGGTCCGCATCCTCGGCTTCATGCTCGCCGATCTCCACACCCAACTGGCCGAGGGGGAGATGATGATCCAGGATCTGGCCAGCACCATGGAGCTGCGCCGCCGGGCCGGTGATTGGCAGACCCACCTCGACGTCTTGCTGGCGGGCTCCCACGGTGTGACCGGCGAGGGCACGCTCGGCGGCCGGTCCAAGATCCAGGCCCCACCCAAGGCGGTGCTGGGCTCCGCACTCCGCGCCAAGTGGGAGGCCGAGGGTCGGGATCCGAAGGCGAAGCTGGCGGAGGCCACCGCAGGGTGAGCGGACCGGCGGAAGGACCCTCAGATCTCTTCGTCGACGATCCGCTGGTCCGAGAAACCCTCGAGATCGAACATCGACTGCGTGACAACGGGTACGCGAGCCTGCCCCACGTCCTCGCGCTGGCCGGAGACTTCGAGTTCGAGGAAGCGACGGTGGAAGGGATCGTTGCCGAGGCCCGCCGGCTGCTTCTCCACCAGCATGCCGTGGAGCTGTCCGGCGCCCGCATACTGGCATCGATTGGTGAGCTGGCCGTCAAGGCCGCAGCGTTCGACGCCG
Source organism: Acidimicrobiales bacterium (assembly GCA_041618235.1). Lineage (GTDB taxonomy): Bacteria > Actinomycetota > Acidimicrobiia > Acidimicrobiales > Salinilacustritrichaceae > Salinilacustrithrix. Next base: position 9,077 of record JBFJNI010000012.1, on the reverse strand, counting down.
TACTGGAGCTCTACCAGGACCGTTCGTCACCCCCCCCGACCCTGGGGTGACGTGCGTTGGCAGCGGCGCCCCCTTGCCGCTGCCTCTGTGCTGGATGGCCGAGCGTTCCCTCTCGGCCATCCAGCACGATCTCGCTCAGCGTGGGTCAACGATGGTGAGCGTCGCCTGGGCGGCGGCCAGGACGCGCCGATCGTCGTCCTGTCGGTACAACTCGCAGCGCACCACCGCCGACCGCCTCGTCATGGCCACCACGGTTGCCTCGGCGTCGACGGTCTCGGCCTTCAGGGGGGCTAGGTAGTTCACCTTGATCTCTGTGGTCGCGGCCCACTGACCCCGCTGCATCAGGGGGTAGACGACCACACCGGTCACGTGGTCGACGATCGCCGCCGTCACGCCCCCGTGGGCGTTGCCGAACGGTGTCAGCAGCTCCGGCGCGATCGTCGCCGTGGCGAAGAACCGACCGGGCTCGAAGCGCACGTGCTCGATGCCCAGGTAGCCGGGGAGGCCACCAGCGGCACTCCCAGCGTCGAGCATTCCTCGGGCGATGTCGTCGTCGTACCGGTCTGCGAAGTCAGTCATGGAACACAACGTAGCTCGTGTCTCGTGTGGTCGCAGCTCGTGTAGGGCTAGACTGCGGCCATGGCCCGGATGCTGAGAGAGTCCTGGCGCAGCGACGCGCCGAGTTCGGTGGACGACGCGCGCAACCGCTTGATCGATGCGGCTGAGGCGTGCTTCACCCGCTTCGGCGTAGCGAAGACGACCCTCGAGGATATAGCCACCGAGGCAGGGGTTTCTCGCGCCACGGTTTACCGATACTTCGAGGGCGGTCGGGACGAGATCATCCTCGGCGTCGTCCTCCGGGAGGGCAAGGAGTTCCTCGAGGCACTTGGCCGGCGGGTGCAGCGCGAGGACACCCTTGGCGACGCCATCGTCGAAGGTGTGCTCTTCACGGTCGCGGCAGTCCGCAAGAACCAGCACCTGGCCCTCCTGTTCGCACCGGAGGTCGCCGGCCACACGACCTCGATCGCCGGGGCATCCACGGCGTTGTACGAGCTGACGCAGGACTTTCTGCGACCCGTCTTCGAGCAGGCGCGCGCAGACGGTCAGCTGCGTGACGGAATCATCGCCGAGGATGCCGCCGAGTTCGTTCTCCGGATCATCCTGTCGCTGCTGTCGGTGGCTGGCCCCCGCACGCGGTCGCAGGCCAAGGAGCGGGAGTTCCTCCGCACCTACTGCGCTGGCGCCATCGTCCGCGACTGAGCTGACTCAGGCGGTCAGGTCGGCGAGCTTGGCCTGGAACGCCTGCTGCTCGGCCGTGGGTGCCGCCGTCTGTAGGGCCATGACCTTGGTCATGTCGCCCTCGACCTTGATCTGGCCGGACATGAACGCCTGCATGGCCGCTGACTGGTCGCCGTCGATGAAGAGCTTCTTGGCGGTCTCGTAGGGAACGGTGAGCTTCGTGGGCGCACCCTCGGTGTGGCCGCGGTCGAAGGTGCCTCCGGCGAGGTGGACGTCGACGTCGCCGTCCGGGCCTCCGGTAACCCTGATGTTGATGGTGGCATCGGCCAGCGCGACGGGGGCTTCGGGCTGCTCGGAGCGCAGTTCCTCGACGGCGTCGAACCAGGGATCGCTCAGGAAGGCGTGGGACATGGGTTTCCTCTCGAGTCGCGGCGCATGGTCGCGGGACAGGGTGCAGGTGTAACGGTGTTCGAGATTCGTACCACCGTCACCACGTGGAAGCCAAGCGGCCGCTCACACGCCGAGCGTCTCGGGCGATCGGGCCTGGCTGAGCAGCTCGGTGACGACCGGACCGAGCTCGGCGGGCTGCCACCGGTCGCCCTTGTCGCGCTCGGGGCCACGCCGCCAGCCTTCGGCCACCGAGACCCGGCCGCCGGCCACGTTGAACACCTGGCCGGTCACGTCGGCGGACTCGGCGCTGCCCAGCCACACCACGAGGGGCGAGATGTTCTCCGGCGCGAAGGAGTCGAAGGAGCCGGGCTCGACGTCGCGGGCCGCCTGGCCGAAGCCGAGGTTCTCGGTCATCCGGGTCAGCGCCGCCGGCGCGATGGCGTTGACGGTGACGCCGTAGCGACCGAGTTCCTTGGCCGCGATGTTGGTCATCGCCGCGATGCCCGCCTTGGCCGCTCCGTAGTTGAGCTGGCCCGGGTTGCCGTACAGGCCGGACCCCGACGACGTGTTGATGATCCGGGCGTCGTTGGCCTCGCCGGCCTTGGCTCGTTCCCGCCAGTGCGCCGCCGCCCAGCGCAGCGGTGCGAACGTTCCCTTCAGGTGGACGTTGATGACCGCGTCCCACTCGTCCTCGCTCATGTTCACCAGCATCCGGTCACGGAGGATGCCGGCGTTGTTGACGAGCGTGTCGATGCCGCCGAAGGTGTCGATGGCGGTTTGGATGAGGCGTCCGGCGCCGTCCCAGTCGGCCACGTCGTCGCCGTTGGCGACGGCTTCGCCGCCCATGCCGCGGATGTCGTCGACCACCTCGCCGGCGGGGCCGTCCGACGAACCACGCCCGTCGACCTCGGCGCCGAGGTCGTTGACCACCACCTTGGCCCCCTCGGCCGCGAAGGCCAAGGCGTGCGCCCGGCCGATGCCGCGTGCTGCACCCGTGATGACGACTACCCGGCCGTCGCAGATCCCACTCATGAAGTTGTTCCCCCGGTTCTCGGTTGGCGTCCGCCACATCGGCGGGCTAGACGTGACAGAGTAGAGGACATGTCTCATGGGGGTGAGTCCGACGTGGTCGACGACGTGTACGGCGAGGCCCGGACGTGGTTCGAGCAGAACTGGGATCCGGACCTGGCGTTGCGGGAGTGGTGGCTGCGGTTGGCCGACTCGGGATGGGGGTTCCCGACCTGGCCGGCGGGGACCTACGGACGCGGACTCTCCGGTGATGCCGCCCGCATGGTGGCCGACGCCCGCCGCGATGCCCGGGTGGCCCCACCGCCGGGCGGTATCGCCCAGAACCTGGCGGGCCCCACCATCGTCGCCCACGGCAGCCCGGAGCAGCAGGCTCGCTTCCTGCCGGGGATCGTCACCGGTGAGATCTGGTGCCAGCTGTTCTCCGAGCCCGGCGCCGGCTCGGACCTCGCCGGGCTGCAGACCCGGGCCGAACGTGACGGCGACGAGTGGGTGGTCAACGGCCAGAAGGTGTGGACCTCGGGCGCGCACATCGCCCGCTACGGCATCCTGATCGCCCGGACCGACCCGTCCGTCCCCAAGCACGCAGGGCTGACGTACTTCGTCATCGAGATGGACCAGCCCGGCATCGACGTCCGGCCCATCCGCGAGATGACCGGTCGGTCCATCTTCAACGAGGTGTTCCTGTCCGACGCCCGGGTGCCGGCGCAGAACCAGATCGGCGGGCTCGGCGAGGGCTGGGCGGTCGCGCTCACCACGCTGGCCAACGAGCGCACCATGCTCGGCGCCGGTTCCTTCGGCAGCTCCGGGTCGGGTGCAGCCATCCGCGCCATCGACCTGGATGCGCCGGCGGGGCAGCTGGTGCGGGACGAGCCCCGCGCCGAGGGTCGCAGCCGCGGCGGTGCCGCCGATCTGATCGCCGCGGTGCTCGAGCGGTTCGGGGGGTCCCACGACCCGGTGGTGCGCCAGGAGGTCGCCCGCATCCACAGCCTGATCGAGATCGCCCGCTACACCGACCTGCGGGCCAAGGTCGCCATCGAACGGGGCGGGCGGCCCGGCGCCGAGGTGTCGGTCGGCAAGCTCGCCGCCTCCCACCTGCTCCAGACAATGCGCGAGACGCTGTTCCGCCTCTGCGGCCCCCACGCCACCCTCTGGGGCGACGACGCCCCGTTCGGCGGACGGGTCCACGAGGTCGGCCTGTCGAGCTACCTCATCTCCATCGGGGGCGGCACCGACCAGATCCAACGCAACATCATCGGCGAGCGGGTGCTCGGCCTTCCTCGCGAGCCGCGAACCGACAAGGACGTGGCGTTCCACGACCTGACGGCTGGCACTCAGGGCACCCACGTCTGACCATCCGCCCACCACACAGGAGAGCCCCATGCGCAGCGAAGCGCTCGAGAACATCGTCACCATGCTCCGGGCCCAGGCCGCCGAGCGCGGCGACGCCGACATGACGGTCAGCGAGTGGCGGGAGACCTACGACGGCCTCGGCGCGCTACTGCCGGTGGCCGAGGGTGTCGCGCTGGAGAAGGTCGACGCCGGTGGCGTACCGGCCGAGTGGATCGGAACCGGCGACGGACCGGTGGTCGTCTACGTCCACGGCGGCGGCTACTGCATCGGTTCGCTGGACAGCCACCGGTCGATGCTGACCCACCTGGCCTCGGCTGTCGCCGGCCGGGTGCTGGCCGTCGACTACCGGCTGGCGCCCGAGCACCCCTTCCCGGCGGCCCTCGACGACGCCTGCGCCGCGTATCGCTGGGTAGTCGCTGGCGGCGCCAAGCCTTCCCGGGTGGTCATCGCCGGTGACTCGGCCGGGGGTGGCCTCACGCTGGCGACGCTGGTGGCCCTGCGTGACGCCGGCGATCCGCTTCCGACGGCTGGTGTGTGTCTGTCGCCGTGGGCGGATCTGACCCAGTCCGGGGCGACCATGTCGGAGAAGGCCGACGCCGACCCAATGGTCCACGCCGAGGACCTGGCGCGCTGGGCCGCGGCCTACGCCGGCTCCGCCAACGAGCCGGGTTCGCCAGGGCTCAGCCCGCTGTTCGCCGATCTGGCCGGCCTGCCTCCCCTTCTCGTCGAGGTCGGCACCGCCGAGGTGCTGCTCGACGACGCCCGTCGCCTGGCCGAGCGCGCCCGGGTCGCGGGAGTGGACGTGACGCTGTTCGAGGGGGAGGACCTCATCCACGTCTGGCACTTCTTCGCCGGCGCGGTTCCTGAGGCTGACGAGGGGATCGATCGCGTCGCCCGCTTCATCGCCGAGCAGGTGCACTGAGCGCACCCGCCCACCGGGCGCGCGGGGTGGGTCAGGCGCGACGTCGGCCGCGGTGGCCCAGCACGGACGGCGCGGTGGCGAGGTACTCGAGCGCCGCTTCGAGCGAACCGGGCAGATCGCCGGGGTGGTGCCGGGGATCGAAGTACAGGCGGATGTCCCAGAACGCCCGGACGAGCGAGAAGACCTCGCCCCGGCGGGCGCTGCGCAGGTGGGCACGCCAGCTCCACCGCCCCCGCGCGGCCGGATCCCGCCGCATGACCTCGCTGGTGAGGAGCGGCCAACCGAGCAGCACCAGGCCGGCGAGCGGGACCATGGTCGAGGCTCGGCGCAGATAGCCGCCGCCGATGTGGTGGTAGACGTCGTAAGCGACGTGGCGGTGCTCGACCTCCTCGGCGGCGTGCCACAGGAACAGATGCGCCATCCCCGGGTCGACATCGGTGTCCGACCAGGTGTTGTCGGACAGGATGTACCCGGCCAGGGACGCGGTGAAGTGCTCGGCGGCGGCGGTGGTGGCCACCATCAGCAGTACGGCCTGCTTGCGCAGCGGCTCGGGTAGTGACCGCACCCGGTCGTTCAACCGCCGCCGGAACGCTTCGAACAGCTCGAGCTCACGACGGAAGCCGATGCCGTGCTCCTCCATGCGGGCCACGCAGCGCTCGTGTTCGTTGCCGTGGGTGACCTCTTGGCCGAGGAACCCGCGAATCTCGGTGCGGATGCGTTCGTCGGTGACGTAGGGCAAGGCGTTGCGCAGCGAGTCGTTGAAGAACCGCTCACCGGTGGGGAACAACAGGTTGCCGACGTTGAAGGTGTGCGTGGCCTGCGCGTCGTCGACCAGCCAGTGGGCACGTGGGGTCTCCAGGTCGAACTCGGTGTGTCGGGGAGCGACCGGCTCGGGCGGGCGGCGGAGCGTTGCGGTCATCGGAGCCTCCATGTGATGATTCGTGCGAACACCCACAACCTACCCGAACGGTGCGACATAGATGCAATGATGTATCTTGGTATCGGTCACCGATCCGCGAGGCGCGACACGATGGGTGTATGCTGTCTCGGGCGTCCCGCCGCCGGCGGTCACACGAGGGGGTGCGCATGAGCGCCGCAAACCAGTTCGATGACGTCCACGACATGATCGTGGTGGGGGCCGGGTTCTCCGGTCTTTACATGGTCCACCAGGCCCGGGAGGAGCTCGGCCTCGACGTCGTCGGCATCGAGGCCGGGGGTGGGCCGGGTGGCACGTGGTACTGGAACCGTTATCCCGGCGCCCGGTGCGACTCGGAGAGCTTCTACTACTGCTACACGTTCTCCCAGATCCTGCTCGACGAGTGGGACTGGTCGTCTCGCTACCCCGAGCAGCCCGAGATCCTGCGCTACCTCGAGTTCGTCGCCGACCGCCTCCACCTGCGCCGCAGCTTCGCTTTCGACACCCGGGTCGAGTCCATGACCTGGGACGACGACACGTCCCGCTGGATCGTCCGCACCGACACGGGTCGCACGCTGGCGGCCACCTACGTCGTGACCGCCGTGGGGTGCCTTTCCGCGGCCAACGTGCCCTCTGTGCCCGGCCTCGAGGACTTCGGCGGTGAGTGGTTCCACACCGGCCGCTGGCCCCACGAGGGCGTCGACTTCACCGGCCGCCGGGTCGCCCAGATCGGCACCGGCTCCACTGGGATCCAGGCCGCGCCGGTGATCGCCCGTGAGGCCGACCACCTCTACGTGTTCCAGCGCACGCCCAACTACACCGTTCCTGCCCGCGACCGCCCGATGGACCGTGACGAGTGGGTGCGCATCAAGGCCGGTTACGACGAGGTCGTCCGGGCCACCAAGGAGTCCTTCGCCGGGTTCCCGTACACCCCGTCGTCACGCTCGGCGCTCGACCTCGACGACGAGGAGCGCACCGCGATCTACGAGGCCCTGTGGGAGGAGGGCGGGTTCAAGTTCCTGTGGGGCGGCTTCTTCGACTTGCTCCTCGACGAGCGGGCCAACGAGACGGCGGCGGAGTTCATCCGCTCGAAGATCCGCTCGGTCGTGCACGACCCCGAGGTGGCCGAGAAGCTCTGCCCGAAGGGCTACCCCTACGGCGCCAAGCGCCCGCCCATCGACACCGACTACTACGAAACTTTCAACCGAGACAACGTCACCCTCGTCGACATCTCCGACTGCGGCATAACCCGCATCACCCCCACGGGCGTCGAGACCCCCACCGGCCACCACGAGGTGGACACGATCGTGTTCGCCACAGGCTTCGACGCCATGACCGGGCCGTTGCTGCGCATGGGCATCACGGGGCGGGACGGACTCACTCTCGAGGAGAAGTGGGCGGACGGTCCCGCCACCTACCTGGGCCTGCAGGTGGTCGGGTTCCCAAACCTGTTCACCATCACCGGGCCGGGCAGCCCGTCGGTGCTCACGAACATGCCGACTTCGATCGAGCAGCACGTCGAGTGGATCGCCCGGTGCATCGAGGACCTGCGTCGCACCGGCCGCCGGGTCATCGAGCCGACCCGCGAGGCCGAGGTCGCCTGGACCGGCCACGTCGCCGAGGCATCGCAGTTCGGGCTGTTCAACCGCGCCGACTCCTGGTACCTGGGTGCGAACATCCCCGGCAAGAAGCGGGTCTTCATGCCCTACGTGGGCGGGCTCGCCAACTACCGGGCCAGGTGCGAGGACGTCGCCGCCGGTGACTACGAGGGCTTCCTCGTCTCCCCCTGAGGGACGCAGTCATTGAGCGTCGGCCGCCTCAGAGGTCCGTCATCACCCCGCCCAAGCCCGTCCTCGTGATCGCCACCCGGAAGGATTCCAGCACGGTCACCAGATCTGCTCGGACGTCGCCGACGACGGCGGCAGAGGTCGAGCTGCGCTTCCAGCCCGATCTCGAGGCGCAGCCGGATCCGGCTTGAAGGGCCACTGGGCGAGCGGCTCCGCCGTTGCGCGACCCGTGCCCGGTGAGACAGACGGTCAGCGGCGTCGCACGGCACGGCCTCGATGCGCCACCATGGGGGGCCCCACACAAGGAAGGACGATTCATGCTCGTGCACACAGAGCGCCGGCACCGGGTCGAGGTCATCACGATCAACCGCCCCGAGGCCCGCAACGCGATCGACTACGACACGTCAAAGGCACTCGCCGACGCCTTCGACGCGGCCGAGGCCGACCCGGAGGTCTGGGCCGTGGTGCTCACCGGTGCCGGGGACAAGGCTTTCTCCGCCGGGATGGATCTGAAGGCCTTCGCCGGGGGCGGCGGGAACGTGATGGGCGTGAACGGCGGCTTCGCCGGTATCACCCGGCGTGACTTCCCGAAGCCCCTCATCGCCGCGGTCAACGGCCACGCACTTGCCGGCGGGTTCGAGATCATGCTCGCCTGCGACCTGGTCGTCGCCGCCGACCACGCGACCTTCGGTATCCCCGAGGTGCAGCGCGGGTTGGCCGCCGGCGCAGGCGGACTCGTCCGCCTGCCCAAGCGCGTGGGTTTGGCCGTCGCCCTGGAGATGGCCATGACCGGTGATCCCGTCGACGCGGCCACCGCGCAGCGGCTCGGGCTCGTCAACCGCGTCGTGCCCGGCGACGAGGTCCTCGACGCGGCGGTCGCTCTCGCCGAGCGGATCTGCCGCAACGCCCCCCTGGCGACGCGGTTGTCGAAGCAGATGGTGAAGCGATCGCTCGACGTCAGCGAAGACGAGGCCTTCGAGCTCCAGGGCGACGTGCTGGTGGAGGTGTTCACCTCGCCCGACGCCAGGGAGGGCCCTCGCGCCTTCGCCGAGAAGCGCGAGCCGAACTGGACCAGCGCATGAGCGGTGGCGGCGCGCCATCCCCTCGTCGACCTCCGGAGCCTGTCCGTTCCGTCGGTGCGCGTGGCCCACACCGTGGCGGTGCTGGCCGGGGTGGGGATGTACTTCCTGTTCTCACTGGCCATCCGCTACGTGCAGACGCCGGTGAGCACCGGCTACGGGCAAGGTCGTACCGTGCTCGCCGCCGGACTGATCCTGGCCCCGTTCTCGGTGGCGAGCCTGGCCGTGAACCGCCTCACCGGTGTAATCCGGCGGAGGATGGACGGTCGCTGGCTCATGCCCCTCGGCTGCGGCGCGTTCGCTGCGGCGATGGTGGCCTTCGGGTCGGCCCGCTCCGAGGTGTGGCAACTGGTGGTCGTGATGGT
>JBFJNI010000011.1:0-57425 GCA_041618235.1 Acidimicrobiales bacterium | reverse complement strand
GGTCGCCGGCGCCTACCAGTTCACGAACCTCAAGGAGGCCTGCCTCGGGAAGTGCCGAGCGCCACTGGGCTTCCTGCTCGCCGAGTGGCGCGATGGCGCCGCTGGTGCGTTCCGGATGGGGAGCCTCCATGGCTCGCTCTGCATCGGCTGCTGCTGGGCCTTGATGGCGCTGCTCTTCGTCCTGGGCGTGATGAACCTGTGGTGGATCGCGATCGTCGCCACCGCCGTGCTCATCGAGAAGGTCACCCACAGCGCTGCACTCCCGAAGGCCGTCGGCGCGGGCCTGGCCCTGTGGGGCACGGCGGTCCTGATCGGAGTGGTCGGCCCGGCGTGACCGGCGAGCGTTCCTACTCCTTCGTGAAGAGGGGCTGCAGCTCGAGCGTGCCGTGGTCCTCGACGGAGAGGACGATGGGGCTGCTCGGGACCTCCACGTCGTGGTCCGAGAACACGACGTCGGTCGATCCGACGACCACCACCGTGCCGTTCACCAGCTGCGCTTCGAGTGCGAACTCCGCCGGCTGCGTGACGTCGTGGATGGTGAGCTCACCGACCGCCGTGGCTCTCGTTGGTGATGATGGTGGTGACATCGATCTCGAAGGTCGCGGCCACGACCGTCGTGCCCTCGATGGTCATGGTGCCGGTGACATCGCTGGTCCGGCCGACGGCAGTGGCCGACCCGATCCTCGACAGCTCCTCCTGGATCCGGAAGCCGACGAAGGTGCCGCTGGCCGACTCGTAGTCGAAGTCCCCGGTCTCGGTGTCGACCGTCCAGGTCCCCTCGATCCCGTCGACGGCGGGATCCACCGGGTCGGTGGTGTCCGTCGACACCTCGGGCTCGTCTTCCAGCCCGCGGGTGGCCGCGTCGAGGCGCACCTCCGGGGGTGCATCGTCCTGGAAGAACCACCAGAGCCCGCCGCCGACCGCCAGGGCGAGGACGATCGCGACCGGAACGAGGATCTTGAGGCGCGTGCGCATGGGTGGCGAGGCTAGGGACCGAACCTGGGAATCGGCTGGGAGGCGCTGCGAGTAGCGTCGCCCGCGCCACCACCGAGGAGCCGCACGAATGCACTACGACGACGCCCGGCGAGCTGTTGCCGCGGGGACCGCACCCGAGGACGCCGCCCGCGCGCTGGTCGCCGAGCTGACGCCCGAGGAACGCCTGTGGTGCCTCGACGGCGACGCCCCGACCTGGGCCGGCCTTCGCTTCCTCGGCGAGGACGGCTACCACCTGGCGCCGTTCGTCGCGGCTCGCGTCGATCGGCTCGGGTTCCCCGGCATCGCGTTCAGCGACGGGCCCCGCGGTGCGGTGGTGGGCAACGCCACGGCGTACCCCGTGTCCATGGCGCGGGGTGCGACCTGGGATCCCGACCTCGAGGAGCGGGTGGGCGAGGCCGTCGGGCGTGAGCTGCGCGCCATCGGCGCCAACCTGACGGGCGCGGTCTGCGTGAACGTGCTGCGGCACCCGGCCTGGGGCCGGGCCCAGGAGACCTACGGCGAGGATCCGTTCCACGTCGGCGAGCTGGGCGCGGCGTTCACGCGCGGCCTGCAGCGCCACGTGATGGCCTGCATGAAGCACTTCGCCTGCAACTCGATGGAGAACGCACGGTTCTCGGTCGACATCGAGGTCGACGAGGTCGCCCTCCACGAGATCTACCTGCCGCACTTCAAGCGGATCGTCGACGAAGGTGTCGCCTCGGTGATGTCGGCGTACAACTCGGTGAACGGCGAATGGGCCGGGCAGAGCCACGCTCTGCTCACGGATGTGCTCCGCGACGAGTGGGGTTTCCAGGGATTCGCGATCAGCGACTGGATCTTCGGGCTCCGCGATGCCGCGACCTCGCTCGCGGCCGGCCTCGACATCGAGATGCCCTATCGCATGGTCCGCCAACAGCACCTGGCCGACGCTCTCGAGCGCGGTGACGCTTCGTGGGACGACGTCGATGCTGCTGCGGAACGGATCGTGGCCACCCTGCTGCGCTTCGACCCGATCCTCTCCACCCCCGACCCGTCACCCGAGGTGCTGTGCGCTCCGGAGCACCGGGCGTTGGCCCGTGAGGTCGCGGCGCGGTCCGCTCTGCTCCTGCGGAACGAGCCCGTCGACGGTGCTGCGGTGTTGCCCTTGGCCGTGGGCAGTCGAGTCGCCGTGGTCGGCCGCCTCGCCGACGTCGTCAACCTGGGCGACGGCGGTTCGAGCGACGTCTGGGACCTCGATTGCACGACCGTCCGCGGCGGCCTCGCCGACGTGTTCGAGCTGACCGACGATCTCGCCGATGCGCACGCGGCCGTGGTGGTGGTCGGGTGCACCTATCTCGACGAGGGCGAATACATCGGCGAGACCGATGCCTCGTTGCCGGCGTTGTTCCCGCCACAGGACGAGCCCGAGGTGCTCGAGCGCTTCGAACGATCCGTCGCCGCTCTGCCCCCGACCACCAAGCCCGAACGGCTCGCCGATCGAGCCCGCGGCTTCGGCACCGGCGGCGACCGGACGTCGTTGCGGCTCCGAGCTGAAGACGTCGAATCGATCCGCCGGGTCGCGGCTGCCAATCGCCGCACCGTCGTCGTCATCCAGGCCGGCAGCGCCATCGTGATGAGCGAGTGGGTGGACGACGTCGCCGGGGTGGTGCAGGCCTGGTACGGCGGCAGCCAAGCCGGACCCGGCCTCGCCGACGTCCTGACCGGGACGGTGAACCCGTCGGCCCGGCTCCCGTTCAGCGTCCCGGTGGACGAGGCCGACCTCCCCGACTTCGACCGGGACGCCACCTCGTTCCGGTACGACCGCTGGCACGGCTGGTGGCACCTGCGTCGCACCGGTCGGGCGCCTGCGTTCCCCTTCGGCTTCGGCCTCTCCTACACCACCTTCGAGATCGCCGACGTGGAGACCACGACGGACGGAACCGAAGGGGCGATCGTCGCCACCGGCGTCGTCCGAAACACCGGCGATCGCGATGGCGCCGACGTCGTACAGGTCTACGCCGACCTTCCCGACGCCGACGCTCCCGACCGGTTGCTGGGCTTCACGCGAGTCGAGGTCGCGGCCGGAGGTGAGGCGCCGTTCCGGATCGAGATCCCGCTCGATCGGATGGCGACCCGTGATCCGGAGCGACACGCCTGGGTGGCGCCGTCGGGAACGCACCGCATCACCGTCGCCCGCCACGCCGCCGACTTCGCCGCCACGACTCGGGAGATCCGGTTGTGACGACGTCGGCGTGATCGACGCCGAGAGTCAGGTGCTGGCTCAGGCCGCCGGGGCGGGTGCCGGCCGGTTCTGCACGAGGGCGTCGACCGAGGCGGCGACATCGATCGCTCCGCTGCGGTTGTACGGCAGCCGGGACAGCACGTTGCCCATGGCGCACGTGTTGGTGAGCGCCGCGAAGGTGAGCCCGCCGCCGATGAAGCCGGAGACCCACTTCGCGGCCGGGACCTTGGTCGATGCGAGCACACCCGTCAGCGCGATGCTCCCGGCGACGAGGCGGACCTGACGCTCGAGGCCCCACTTCTCCTTGCCGCGCACGACGGGAGCACCGATGTTCATCCACGACGAGATGCCGCCGTCGAGGACCCGCACGCCGTCCAGACCACTCGATGCGAGCTTCTCGGCCGCCTGCGAGGCACGAGCGCCGGACTGGCAGATGACCACGACCGACGCGTCAGCGCGGCAGATGTCGGGGCAGTGCTCGCTGAGGGTGTCGAGCGGCACGTGGTACGAGCCGGAGATGTGTGCCGTCTCGAACTCGGCGGCGTTCCGGACGTCGAGCAGACGGACCTCGTTGTCCTGGACGAGGCCGCGGAGCTCGACGGCGTCGATCGTGGCCTTCGACCCGGTGCGGGTGCTGGTGGTGCTCATGGACCCTCCGTCAGTGCTTCCGATACACGGACATCATGGACGCCTCCGGGCTCAGCGACAAGTGACCAGCCGCTTCGCTCTCGAGCCGTCGATCACGGGAGTCGGTACGCCGACGCGGCCGGTTTGAGCGGGCGGGCGTACCAGAGCGGGCGACGGAGCCCGTTGGCCGCCGGTCGGGTCATGGCGAGCCACTCGAGGTAGGCCTCGCGAGACCTGGCGGTGTCGGCGACGACGTCGCCGTATTCGTCGTCGGCGTGGGCCGGTGTGATGTCGACCTTCTGGTGCCAGCACTGCATGCCGGAGATCGGGTCGGGCTGGACGCAGAAGGTGGCGTTCTGGTGCACGCCGGTGTCGTTCCACCAGATGCGTTCGGTGTCGGGGTCGCTCGACTCGTACGGCTGGTTGCCGTGCTCACGTCCGAGCTTCCATGTGGCGCCACCGTCGGCGTTGGGCTCGAAGGTGATGTTGGCCTTCCCCGCACCCCAGGACCGTGCCTTGTCCTCCTCGAGGCGCCAGCGGCCCATGTGGTGCGACGCGGCCACGACGCCCGGGCGGATGCCCTCGGTTCGCCAGGCGACGATGACGAAGTGCCCGATGCGGGTGGACACCCGGACGAGCCCGCCTTCGTCGATGTCGAGCTTCTCCGCGTCCTCCGGGTGGATCCACAGCGGGTGACGATGGCTGATCTCGTTCAGCCACTTGGAATTCGCCGATCGGGTGTGGACCAGGGTCGGGATGCGGAAGGTCGGCAAGAGGATGCGTTCGGTTCCGGCGAGATCGAGGTCCTCCCAGTGGACCTGCGAGGGGATCCACTTCGGCGTGGCGTACTCGGGCCAGCCCCATTCGGCGAGCGTCGTCGAGTAGAGCTCGAGCTTCTTCGACGGGGTCGGGAACCCCTCCTTGGCCTCGCCGTCGATGTCCACCGCCGGCGAGCCGTCGCCCAGCGGAGCGAGGGCGACGTCGTCGAGGTCGGCGAGGTCGCCACCCCACGAGCCGGCCGTGCCCGGCTTCCGGTACACGCCCTCGCCGTCTTTGACACAGCCCTCGAGTGAGTCGGCGTCCACCGCATGTTCGTACGGCTCATAGGTGTCGCCTGGCACGGCGTAGGCACCACGATCGCGCATGTACTCGAGCGCGGTCTGGCCCGCTTCGGCCGCGGCCTCGGCCAGACCGGGGACGCTCTCGGAGAACATCCGCTCGTAGTACTCGTCGATGGTGACGGGCTTGCCGGGGTGCGCGTCGCTCTCGAACCACTTCCGGATGCCGAGTTCACCGTCGGGGTCGATGCGCCACGACAAGTCGATCCAGAACTCGTTCTCCTCCCAGACCTCGCCCGGGTTGTAGTCGTAGCTGCGCACGTCGGGTCCCAGCGCGCCCCCGTTCTTGATCTCGGCGTAGCGACGGAACGTGGACTGGCGGAAGCCGATCCAGCGGCCGGCGTGGGTCTCGTAGCTGTGGACGTCGTGGCGCTCGACCGAGACCCCCATCGGCAGGACGTAGTCGGCGAACCACGAGGTCTCCGACCAAGTCGGGGTGAGCGCGACGTGACAGCGCACCTTGGACTCGTCGGTGAGCGCCTCCATCCAGGTGAAGCCGTCGGGGTTGGTCCAGATCGGGTTGTAGACCCGGGAGAAGTAGACCTCGAGCGCGCCCCGACCCTCGTTCAGGAAGTGCGGGAGCAGGATCGACATCTCGTGGTAGCTGAGGGGGTATTCCTTGGGCCACTCGAGCTCGTTCCACTTCGTGTTGCCGGGCGCACCGATGGGGGCGGACGGCTTGAACTTGTTCATGCCGTTGCCGGCGGTGCCGCCCTTGGTCGCCACCGATCCGGTGAGCACGTTGAGGAAGAACAGCGACCGGGCCACCTGCCAGCCACCGAGATGACCGGCACCTGCGGCTCGCCAGTTGTGCGACGCGAACTTCGTGGGGTGGGCGCCGATGAGCTCGGCGAGCTCGCGGATCACGTCCGCGGAGATCGCCGTCTTCTGCTCGGCGGCCTCGGGCGTGTATTCGGCGTACTCGTCGAGCAGCGCCTGCCGGACCGACGACCACTCGACCGGGAGGTCGGGTCGGGTCTCGCGCAGGTACGTCTCCCAGTTCGTCCACCGACGCATGAACGTCTCGTTCCACGTGCCCGCCTCGATGAGCAATCGGGCGATCGCGAGGAGCAGGAACGGTTCGGTGCCGGGCCACGGCGCCAGCCAGTAATCGGCCTTCGCGCCGGTGTTCGACAGCCGCGGATCGACGCAGATGATCTTGGCGCCCTTCTCCTGCGCCTCCATGATCCGCTGGGCGTGGGGGTTGAAGTAGTGCCCGGCCTCGAGGTGGGCGGAGATGAGGAAGACGACCTCGGCGTTGGCGAAGTCGGACGACGGACGGTCGTGACCCATCCACGACTGGTAGCCGATACGAGCGTTCGACGAGCAGATGTTGGTGTGCGAGTTGTGGCCGTCGACGCCCCACGCCTTGAGCACGCGGTCGGTGTAGCCGTCCTCGCCCGGGCGACCGACGTGGTACATGATCTCGTTGTGGCGGTCCTCGACGATCGCCTGGCGGAGTCGGGCGCCGATCTCCTCGAGCGCCTGGTCCCAGGAGATTCGCTCCCACAGCCCCCCACCGCGCTCGCCGACGCGCTTCATCGGGTGGAGGATGCGTTCCGGGTCGTAGACCTGGTTCAGCGTGGCCGGGCCCTTGGCGCAGTTCCGGCCACGGCTGCCGGGGTGTTCGGGGTTGCCCTCGATCTTGGCGATCTGGTCGGTCTCCTGGTCGAAGTACGCGACCAGTCCGCAGCCCGCCTCGCAGTTGAAGCACGTGGTGGGCACGAGCGTGTACTTGCGCTCCTTCTTCTCGGGCCACGCCTTGGCGTCGAGCTCACGCCAGTCGTGCCAGTTCTCGTGCGGTGGGTACTTGTGCAGGTCGGTCACGGCGACACGTCCGCTTCGTTCGAGGTCGGGAGAGGACTCATGAGAGAGGAACCGACTGTCCGGCGCGGACGAAGGCGTCCTCGTAGGCGAACATGCCGGCCAGCGTGAAGACCGCGGCCACGGCACCCACGGCCGGACCCTCGGTGCCAGCAGCCAGCGCCACCACCATCAGCAGGGCGGGAACGGCGAGACCGACGAGGACGCCACCCCACCAGAACTGTCGGGCGTAGGTGCCCCGGGTCATGGCGTGGACGGCGAGCTCGACGTGGCGGCTCCCCGACGAGGTCAGCTCCATCGCCACGAAGGCCGAGGTCGCGCCGACGCCGGCCAGCAGCACCCAGCGCAGGGCATCGACCTCGGGCACGTTCATCGCCACGTCGAGGATCTGGTAGGCGGCGCCGCCCGCCGTGACCGCCTGCGACAGCAGGACCGGGAGCAGTAGCGGGGTCTGCCACAGGTCTCGGCCCTCGCACTGGGCGAACAGGAAGGCGGTGTACCCGGCCGTGCCGGCGGCGCCGAGCACGGCGAGGGGAGCGAGCCACTTCAGGGCGGCGCCTTGGTCGGCGACCCCGGCGATGAACCACGCCCCACACACCACGGAGAACGTCATGAGCACATGGGCGCCCTTGACCAGCCACGAGGTGCGGTTGCCCTTCGTGAGCAGGTAGTGGAACCGGGTCGGCTGCTCGAGATCGGTGATCAACAGGAATCCGGTGGCGGCCAGGAACACACCGGCCACCACCGGGGGGACGATGCCGACCGCGGCCTGCAGGTCGCTGTGGCCGAGCAGGACCAACAGCGCGGCCACAGCCATCACGCCGGAAGCGATGGCCTTGGTCACGAGGTAGCCGGAGACCTTGGCCTTCCACGTCATGTGGTGGGCGGTCGTGTAGGCGGTGCGGGCGACCACACCGATCTCGTCGGTGGGCTTGGTGCCGAGCTTCACCGGCACGGTGGGATGACTCGGGGTGGTCTCGGCCCAGATCATCCCGTCGTTGGCGATCGCCGTGCGGGTGGGATCGAGCGAGGCCTGGTCGGCACCGCGGTAGTACACCTTCGGCTTGGTGTTCTGCTCGGGCGAGCGGACCGCGACATCGTCACGGGCGATGATCCGACTGATCTCCGACGTGGGGTCGTCGAGGTCCCCGATCTTGATCGCCTCGGTCGGGCACACGATCTGGCACGACGGCTCGAGCCCGACCTCGAGTCGGTGGTTGCACATGTTGCACTTGTGCGCGGTGTTGGTCTCGGGGTTGATGTAGAGCGCGTCATAGGGGCACGCGTTCATGCACGACTTGCAGCCGATGCAGTTGTCGTCCTGGAAGTCGACGACACCGTTCGGGGCCCGGAACAGCGCCGAGGTGGGGCAGATGGCGATGCACGGTGCGTCGTCGCACTGGTTGCACCGCATCACGTTGAACTTGCGGGCGACGTCGGGGAACGTGCCGGTCTCGATGTACTTGACCCACGTGCGGTTCACACCCAGCGGGACGTCGTGTTCGCTCTTGCAGGCCACCGTGCAGGCGTGGCACCCGATGCAACTGTCGCTGTCGAGCAGGAACCCCATCCGGGTCATGCGGTGGGGACCTCCGACACCTCGCCTCGGGCGGCCTGCCACGCGCCGTAGCCGCCGAGGAGATCGGACACGTCGCTGAACCCGGCGGCGGCGAGGCGGCTGGCCGCGATCGACGACCGGAAGCCCGCGGCGCAGTAGACGATCGTCCGCTTCGCCGCATCGAGGCTGGCGAGCCGTTCGTTGAGCCGGGTCAACGGGATCAGGATGGCGCCGTCGATCGTGCCGCTCTCGGTCTCGCCCGGCTGGCGGACATCGACGAGCTGGAGGTCCTCGGCCTCGTCGAGCGCCGCGGCGAGTGCGGCGACATCGACCCGCGAGCTCTGCGCGACGTCGTCGGGGTGGTCGTGCATCGTGGTGACCGGGTCCACGAGGTGGCCGACCACGTTGTCGAACCCGATGCGAGCCAGCCGGTTCTTCGCTTCGAGCTCCATCCCCGGCTCGGTGACCAACACGATCGGAGCGCCGGGCTGGATCACCCCGCCGGCGAACTCCGCGTACCGACCACCGAGCCCGACGTTGACGGCCCCGACGAGATGGCCGACCGCGAACTCGTTGGGGTCGCGGGTGTCGAGGACCACGGCGCCCGAACGCTGACGGCGGATCACCGTCTCGATGTCGAGCGGCGCCGGCGGCGACTTCTCGTCGAGGATCGGGTGATTCTCACGGTTCCGCGTGGCGTCGTAGGAGAAGTAGGCCGGCGGGGCGGTCTGGCCGTCGGTCACGACCCGGATGAAGTCGTCCTTGGACATCGGCGCCAACGCATAGTTCGACGCCCGCTGCTCGCCGATCGTCGAGGTCGTCTCGGTCGACAGGCTCTTCCCGCAGGAAGATCCCGCACCGTGCGCCGGGAAGACCCGGGATGCGTCCGGCAGCGTCAGGATCTCGCTCTGGAGCGAGTCGAAGAGCTGCGACGCGAGCTCTTCGCTCGTGACGCCCTTCGACGAGAGCAGGTCGGGCCGGCCGACGTCACCGATGAACAGCGTGTCGCCGGTGAGGACGCCGTAGGGCTCGTCGTCGTCGGCGTGTTCGTAGACCACGATGCTGATCGACTCGGGCGTGTGGCCCGGGGTGTGCCGGATCTCGAGGGTCACCTCGCCGAGACTGATCCGCTCGCGGTGGGCCAGCTTCCGGGACTCGAACTCGGTCTCGGCCACCGACCCGTACGCCACGACGGCTCCGGTCGCCGCCGCGAGTTCGAGGTGGCCCGACAGGAAGTCGGCGTGGAAGTGCGTCTCGATCACCATCCCGATCGACATGCCGTGCTCCGACGCAGTAGCGAGGTACGGGCTGATGTCTCGGCGGGGATCGACGACGACCGCCTGCTTCGAAGTCTCGTCACCGATGAAGTACGAGGCCTGCGAGAGACAGTCGAGATAGTGCTGCTCGAAGATCATCGGCTGCAGCCCGTGGTCGTGTCGAACATGTGCGTTCCCCCCGGAACTCCAGGTCGTCGACCTCCTGGGATGCCCGCCTCACGATCGACGACACGCTCACCTCGAATGTACGGTCATTCGGAATTGCGGTCAAGAGCCCGAGCGCGGCTCCGAATCACTCCAGGGGCGACATCGTCGTCTCGTACGCGTTGCTCGGCGACCACGTCGCGACGAACGTGTACCGGTCGCCGCGGACGACGGTCTCGCGCCACTCGATCGGGCCGTCGTCGCCCTCGCTGAGCCGGCGGATCCGGAAGGCGGGCTGCTTCGCCCCGATCTCGAGCAGCTCCCGCTCGCGCTTCGGAGGCAGCTCGGTGGTCACCCACTCCGTCCCCGAGACCGGCCGGATGTCGCAGCGGGTGGCGAGCTCGTCGTAGAGGGCGGTGTGGGTGAAGTCGACGTCGAGCAGAGGCTTCGCGACCGCTGCCGGCATCCAGGCCGTGTCGTGCGCGAGCACATGGGAATCGACCAATCGGAGCCGCTCGAGCCGGACGAGCTTGGCGTTCGGCCGCAGCCCGAGGCGGCTCGCCACCACCTCGTCGGAGGTGAGCGAGAGGTCGAGCACCCGACTCCGCTGGTCGAGCCCCATCTGCTCGATCGACCGGAACAGGCTGTAGATCGCACCGGTGGCCTGCTCGACCGTCGGCGCGGTCACGAAGGTCCCCCGCCCTCGCTCGCGACTCACCACCCCTTCGTTCTGCAGACGACGCATCGCTTCACGAACCGTGTGGCGCGACACGTTGTAGTGACTGGTCAGTTCGTTGTCCGTCGGGAACTCGACGTTGAACTCCCCAGCGCTCAGACGCTCACGGAGATCATCGAGGACCTGCGCCCACAGCGGCAGGGGATTCGAGCGATCGATCACAGCCATGACGAGAATGTACGTACATCCCGGAGGACATACAACCGCAGCGAAACGTCCGAGCAGCATCCTCGAAGCGGGTCGACCTGGGCCTCGATCCGGACAGGACCCGGATCGTCCTCTCGTGTCGGCAGCTTCCAGCACGTGTAGCCGTCCCAACGACATCTCGGACCTCCAGGCGTGACGCTCCGGCGGGAAGGGGCGAGCGAGAGCGCGCGCCCCCGAACTCCGAGCAGTCCGGCCGCTGACCTCGTGGATGGAGCAACATGACCCATCCACCACCACCGCAAGTCCCCACCTGGCGAGCACCGTTGAGCACGATCCTCGTCGTCGCGTCCGATCCGTCGCAGCGCTCCGACCTGAAGACGACGCTCGAGCGCCGCTACGGCGTGGACTACGACATCGCTGCCCTCTCGGTCGACGACGCAACCGACGATGCGCTCGAGGCATTCGAATCGATTGCGGTCGTGCTCGCTCCGATCGGTACGAGCGACTTCGACGCGCTCCCATCGGTCGGACGCCTGCACAACGGCGTCCGACGCATCGCCGTCGTCTCCGTCGGCGACACCTCGGTCCAGGGGGCGCTCCGCCGAGCATTGACGCTGGGTCAGGTCGATTATTTCGTGGGCCATCCCTGGGCGACCGCCGAGGAGGAGGTCTACCCCGTCGTCGGGGAAGCACTGCGGGCGTGGACGAAGGCGCGGCAGGTCCAACTCGACAAGGTGACCATCGTCGACGCCGGTCGCGACGGGAGCGGCGAGCGCCTCAGCACGTGGCTGAACCGCAATACGGTTCCCGCCCGGTTCCGCACCGTCGACTCGACCGAGGGACAGGAGCTCGTCGCGGGACCGCTCGCCGGCCGACGCCTTCCCGCCGCGGTGTTGTGGGACGGCCGGGTGCTCGAAGACCTCGACGAGGTGTCGCTGGCCGAGACGCTCGGGGCCAACACCAGACCACAGCGCGACGAGTACGACGTTGCGATCGTCGGCGCCGGCCCGGCCGGATTGGCCGCCGCGGTCTACGCCGCGTCCGAGGGCCTCGAGACGGTGGTCGTCGAGGGGTTCGCACTCGGCGGCCAGGCAGGGACCAGCGCGAAGATCCGCAACTACCTCGGTTTCCTCTGGGGTGTCAGCGGTGCCGACCTGGCATCGCAGGCTGCCCGGCAAGCCGAGCAGCTCGGCGCCGAGACGATCGTCACGAGAACGGCCACCGGCCTCGAGACGGACGGGGACACTCGGCTCCTCACGCTCTCGAGTGGCGACATCGTCCGAAGCCGACACGTGATCCTCGCCGGCGGCGTGACGTACCGGCGTCTCGACGCCCCGGGCGTCGACGCGCTCGTCGGCCACGGTGTCTTCTACGGCGCCGGCGCCACCGAGGCCGCGGCCACGGGCGGCATGAAGGCCTTCGTGCTCGGCGGCGGCAACTCGGCCGGACAGGCGGCGGCACACATGGCGGCCGCCGGCGCCGACGTCACCGTGCTGATCCGGGGCGACTCGATCGCGAAGTCCATGTCCGACTACCTGGTGGAGCAACTGGCCGGGACGCCGAACGTCGTCGTCAGGACGGGCGTGCAGGTCGCCGGCGTCGTCGGGCAGGGACAGCTCACCGGTCTCGTGCTCGAGGACCGAGCCACCGGGCGGCAGGCGGAGGTCGACGCGGACGCGCTGTTCGCCTTCATCGGTGCGCAGCCCCACACCGATTGGCTCGACGGCGTGGTCACCACCGACGACCAAGGCTTCATCCGTACGGGCCTCGATGATGCGGCGTGGCTCGAGACCAGCATCAACGGGGTCTATGCAGCCGGCGACATCCGCAGCGGGTCGATCAAACGGGTCGCCGCCGCCGTGGGCGAGGGTTCGACCGCGGCGATGCTCGCGCTGGAGGCATCGCGGCGTCGTGGCCCGGCCGACGGCGGTGCGTGACTTAAGGATCTCTCCTTGACTTCATAAGGTATTGTCCTTACCATCGGAGCGTGCACGAAGCCGCTCTGAAGATGATCGACGCCGCCGAACGGCTGGTGGCCGAGCGTGGTCTGGCCGCGCTGACCGTCCAGGCCGTGCAGCAGGCGGCCGGCCAACGCAACAAGTCGGCGGTGCAGTACCACTTCGGCGACCGTGACGGACTGCTGCGAACGCTGATCGAGGAGCGCATGCGGCCGACCAACGAACGCCGCACGACGATGCTCCTGGCGCTCGGCGAGACCGCCACGACGCGCGACCTCGTCGAGGTCATGATCCGCCCGCTGGCCGAGGTGGTGACCTCGACGACACCCAGCTACTGGGCTCGGTTCCTGCTCCAAGCGCTCAACGACCCGGCCACCGGCCTCGCCGTGCTCGAGACCGTGGGCCACGAGGCCCTGCAGATCGCCATCGACCGCTTGGCCGCTCGCCTCGATCACGTGCCAGAGCACCTGCGCGTGCTGCGCGTGCAGTCGCTGTTCGGCTACGCCGCCGTCTGCCTGGCGGCGTACGAGGTCGGCGGGATCGCACCGGACCTCAGCGCCGACGACCTCGCCTCCGAACTCGTCGATGCCTGCTTCGGCATCGTCTCCGCTCCCTCGTCGGTGCCCAGCGGCGCCGCCATCACCTGACCCGCTCGACCACGCTCCACCATCCCCACCGAGGACCGACCATGCAGATCACTCCCCATCCCGGCGCCGGCATCGAGATCACCGACGTCGACCTGCGCACCGTCGACGACGCCACGTTCGCCGAGATCCGCGCGGTCTTCCACGAGCACGGGTTGGTGTTCTTCCGCGGCCAGTCGCTGGCCGAGGACGACCACATCGCCCTCGCCCGCCGCATCGGGACGATCAACGTCAACCGGTTCTTCACCCCCCACCCCGATCACACCGAGATCGCGCTCGTCGCCAAGGACCCCGACCAGCGATTCAACGTCGGCGGCTTCTGGCACACCGATCACAGCTACGACGCCGAGCCCGCGCTCGGTTCGATCCTCGTCGCTCGCGAGCTGCCCACGAGTGGCGGCGACACCCACTTCCTGAGCATGTACGACGCGTTCGAAGCCCTACCGGCCAACCTCCGGGCGCGGCTGCGCACGATGCGGGCCGTGCACTCCCCCAAGCTCGCCTTCGGCAGCACCACCCACAAGCTGCTGGCGCTGATCGATCCGAAGTCGCGGCTGCAGAACAACGAGGTGGCCGACGAGCTCGGGACGACCACCCACCCGGCGGTCATCCGCCACCCGCTCTCGGGCCGCGAGGCGCTGTTCGTGAACCCCAGCTTCACGGTGCGATTCGACGGCATGTCGACGGTTCGTTCCGCCCCGCTGCTCGCCAACATCTACCGCCACGTCCTCCGCTCGGGGAAGGTGGCCAAGTTCCGCTGGGAGCCGGGCTCGGTCGCCATGTGGGACAACCGCGCCACGTGGCACAACGCCAAGAACGACTACAAGGGCCAGCGCCGGGTCATGCACCGGATCACGCTGGACGGCTGCCCCATCGAGGCGGCGTCCTCCGTCGCAGCCTGAATGGGCCGGATCCCGGTCATTGCTTCGTGAGCTCCACGTAGAGCCGCATGGTGGAGCCATGCCGGTTGACCTCGCGGCGAGCGCATCGAGCAGCTCGCGGTCCCGAGGCTTCCCGTCGAGCTCGTCGCGGAACCGCACGTCGTAGTCGGCCGCGACCCTGTCACAGGCCGAAGCAGCCCGATGCTCCGAAGGCACGGAACCATTGTCGCCGAGGAACGCCACCACCGACGTGGCCGTTCTCCTCGGCGGCGTATTCTCAGGCCGTGACCGACGACTCGTCGATCCGCACCGGTGCCACGCTCCTCGAGCAGGCCCGGTGGCTCGAGGCCCGGGACTGGTATCGGGCCGAGCTGGCCACTCGGGAGTCGGCCGATGCCCATCATGGGTTGGGGACCGCCTTGTGGTGGATGGGTGAGGCGACGGAGGCGTTGCGTTGTTGGGAGGCGGCGTACGCCCGGTACGTGCGCGACGGTGACCGCGCCTCGGCGGGCGAGGTCGCGGTGGCCATCAGCATCGTGTACGCCGCCAACATCGGGAGCTTCTCCGTGGCCAAGGGCTGGGCGACCCGCGCCGGCCAACAGATCGCCGATCTCGGGCTCCCGCCACTGGACGGCTGGGTGCTCGTCGCCAATGCCACGTGCACCGACGACCCCGAACCGCGCCGACGGTGGTCGTCCGCTGCCCTGACCATCGCGAAGGAGTGGGGTGACGTCGACCTGGAGCTCTGCGCGATGAGCGCGCTCGGGACGGCCCTCGTCGACGCGGGCGACACCGAGCAGGGTGGCGAGATGCTCGAGGCTGCCCTCGCTGGCGCGCTGGGCGGCGAGATCGAGACCCTCGACACGGTCGTGTTCACCAGCTGCAACCTGCTCCAGTCGAGCTACCGGGCCGCCGACTTCTCGCGTGTCGTCGAGTGGAGCCACGTGATCGAGACCACCTTCGTCGAGCGCTGTGGAAGCCCATACGTCCACGCGGCCTGCCGCACCACCTACGGCGCGAGCCTGATCGCAACCGGCGCCTGGGCCCGCGCCGAACACGAACTTCAGGTGGCCGAGGGACTGGCGGGCTCGTCGCTGCCGGCGGTGCGGGCGGAGATCGCTGCGTGCCTGGCCGAGCTGCGCCTCGCCCAGGGCCGGCCCGCAGAGGCGGCCGCGCTCCTGGTCGGCCACGAGGACCAGCCCGTTGCCTCGATCGCGCTCGCCTGCACCCACCTCGGATCCGACGCGGCGCTGGCAGAGACCATGCTGAGCCGACGCCTGGCAACGATCGGGGGTCGCGCCATCGAGGCTTCGAGATGCCGCGAGCTCCTCGGAGAGATCGCGCTCGCCCGCAACGACCATGACGGGGCACGCCTGCACGGTCAGCACCTCGCGGAGGAGGGAGAACGAACCGCCTGCGCGCTCATCAGCGCCCGCGGCCACCGACTCCTCGGTCGGATCGAGGCCGGCACCGATGTCGCTCTCGCGCGTGCACACATCGAGTCCGCACTCGACATCTTCGTTCGGATGGACCTGGTGTGGGAGGCGGCGCGAACTCGGATCCTCCGCGCCGAGGTCCTGCATCGCGATGAACCCGACCGTGGCCGTGCAGAAGCCCGGCTGGCCCTCCGGATCCTCGACGCGCTCGGCGCCGCCCGTGATGCCGATGTCGTACGGACGTGGCTCGAGGAGCACAGCACACCGGACCGAGCCATCGGGTCCGCCGGCGACGGGCTCGAGGTCCTCACCGGTCGCGAGCGAGAGGTGCTCGGCCTCATCGGCCAAGGCCTCTCGAACCCCGAGGTCGCCGAGCGACTGTTCATCAGCCGCCGCACCGTCGAGCACCATGTCGCCAGCGTGCTCTCGAAGCTCTCCGTCCGGAATCGGACCGAGGCCGCCGCCATCGCACTCCGGCACGACCTCACCTGATCACACTCCGAAATGGGCGAGATCACCGATGCGCCGAGTGGCCTCCCGTCGTCATGGTTGTCGGAGGAAGACCACCAGCGACGAGGAGACCACGATGACCGCCACCGACGAGCTCACGTCGATCGACCTGCCCGCGAAGCAGCAGTTCGCAGAACGCATCGCCGGCGCCCTCAACGACGCCTCCCTCGCCCTGATGCTGAGCATCGGTCACCAGACGGGACTTCTCGACACGCTCGAACGGCTCGTCCCGTCGACGGCGGAGGAAATCGCACGACGATCAGGGCTGCAGGAGCGCTACGTGCGCGAGTGGCTCGCGGCGGTCACGACGGCCGGGGTCGTGGTCTACGACCCGGCCGCGACGACGTACGAGCTGCCGGCTGCGCACGCCGCGTGCCTGACCCGCGCTGCCGGTCCCGAGAACCTGGCTCGCCTCGCCCAGTTCATCCCCCTGATGGCCACCGTCGAGAAGCCGCTGCTCGAATGCTTTCGAGACGGCGGCGGCGTGCCGTACTCCGAGTACGGCGACTTCCACCGCGTCATGGCCGAAGAGAGCGCCGCAACCCACGACGCCGGCCTGCTCGCCGAAGTCGTGCCGCTGGTCCCCTGCCTCGCCGAACGCCTCACCGCGGGCATCGACGTCCTCGACGTCGGCTGTGGCAGTGGCCATGCGATCAACCTGTTGGCGGCGGCGTTCCCCGAGAGCCGCTTCGTCGGCTACGACTTCTCCGAGGAAGGCATCGCCACCGGCCGCCGCGAGGCCGCGCACCTCGGTCTGACCAACGCCAGGTTCGAGGTCGTCGACGTCGCTCGACTGTCCGAGGAGGACCAGTTCGACCTCATCACCGCGTTCGACGCCATCCACGATCAAGCCGAACCCCGCACCGTGCTCGCCAACATCGCTCGCGCACTCCGGCCCGACGGCGACTTCCTGATGGTCGACATCGCCGCATCATCGAACCTCGAGGACAACATCGAGCACCCGATGGCCACGTTCCTCTACATGATCTCGACCATGCACTGCACCACCGTCTCGCTGTCCCTCGACGGCGAGGGCCTCGGAACGATGTGGGGCGAACAGCTCGCTCGCCAGCTGCTCGCCGAAGCCGGGTTCGGTCACGTCGAGGTCAAGGCCGTCGAGACCGACCCGCTCAACAGCTACTTCGTGGTGCGCGGGGCATGAGCTGTCAGACCCGTGACGAAAGAGCCCACGTCCTGGTCGGAGTCGGCTGACGGCGTGCCGGGACTTGATCAGATCTTGACGGTTTCCAGGGGTCGCTCCAGAGGCGGCCGGGCGACCGTGCACCCATGGTCCTCCGCAATGCCTCCCGCGCCCTTCCTGTCCTCGTGGCCGCCGTGGTCCTCGCCGGGACCCTGCTGTTCACGGCGATGCAGAACGCGAGGTGGCAGGAATCGGCCCGAGGCGAGGCGGTGCAACGAGCCAGCACCGAGGCGGTCGCCCTGCAACGCCAGCTCGACCGAGCACTCAACGCCCCCATCGCACTTGCGGCATACGTGCAGCTCAACGGGGGCCGGATCGACGGCTTCGCCGAGTTCACGGACCGCATGCGAGCGCTGGTGCCCAGCATCACCAACCTCCAACTGGCACCCGACGGCGTCGTGCAACACATCCACCCCCTCGAAGGCAACGAAGCCGCGATCGGACACCAGCTGCTCGTGGATCGTGAGCGGACGACCGAGGCCTTCGCCGCGGTCGAGTCCGGGAAGCTGACGCTCGCCGGGCCGTTCGACCTCGTCCAGGGGGGCACTGCCATGGTCGGTCGCCAGCCGATCTACCTGCCGGACGCCGGGAACGTCCCCGGTGTCGACCCGGACTTCTGGGGCTTCGCCACGGTTCTGATCGATCTCGAGGACTTCTTCTCCGCGAGCCGGGTGAGCGAGCTCGCGCTCGACGGTTACGAATACGAACTCGCCAGCTTCAATCGTGACACCGACGCCTTCGAGCCATTCCGCACGTCGGGCCCGATGGAAGATCCGGTGCGAGTCGAGGTCGCGGTCGCGAACGGTACGTGGCAACTGTCGCTCGGCCGTCCGGGAGGGTGGGGCGGCGAGGGTTGGACGGTCGCCCAGTCGCTCGCGGCGGTCGCGCTCGCGGCGCTCGCCGGCGTCGCGGTGTGGAAGTTCCAGCGGCGCGACGAGCGGCTGGTCACAGCGGTCGACCAGCGAACCTCCGCACTCCGCGACGCGGTGAGCGCACTGGAGGACGCCCGCGACGACGCCGAGCGTGCCAGCGCGGCCAAGACCGCATTCCTGGCCAACGTCAGCCACGAACTGCGCACGCCGATGAACGCCATCATCGGCTTCGCCGAGTTGATCGAGCTGGAAGGCCTGCGCTCGGACGACCAGGAGTCGCTCCGTCAGATCCGCACGGCTGGCAACCACCTGCTCGGACTCATCAATCGGGTCCTCGACGTGACCGCGATCGAGGCCGGACACCTCGCCACGCGCGCCGCGCCGGTGGAGATCGGTGACCTCGCGGAGCGGGTCGCCGACCTGTTGTCGCCGCTGGCGTGTGAGTCCGGTGTCACCGTGCGGGTGGCCGGAACCGGCGGCACGGCCTTCGCAGACGAAGGACAGCTCTTCCAGATCATCTCGAACCTCGCGGCCAACGCCGTCCGATTCACACCGAGCGGCGGCGAGGTCGAGATCAGCACCAGCGAGGACGGCGACGGTTGCGTCGTGACGGTGTCGGACACGGGAGTCGGCATCGACGCCGCCCACCTCGACACGATCTTCGAGGCGTTCGAACGGGGCGGCGCGCCGTCGAGCATCGAGGGCACCGGGATCGGCCTGGCCATCGTCGAACGACTCGTACGGGCGATGAACGGGACGGTCTCGGTCGAGTCGACGGTGGGCGTCGGATCGACCTTCACGGTGTCCCTGCCGGCCGTGCCTGCCGTGCCGGCCGTGCCGGCGCAGCCAGCATCACCCGCACCGGCCATGGAGGCGACCTGATGCCCGAAGGCGACCTGTCCCACCAGGCCACGATCCTGGTGGTCGAGGACAACGCGGTCAATCAGCTGTTGGCCCGGAAGCAGCTCGAGAAGCTCGGCCACCTGCCCATCATCGTGGGCACCGCGGCGGCAGCGCTCGACCTCCTGCACGATGAAACCCACGGCTTCGACCTCGTGCTGATGGACTGGCAGCTACCGGACATCGACGGCCTCGAGGCGACCCGTCGGCTGCGAGCGATGGAGGGCCCGTCAGATCGCCATGTCCCCGTCGTGGCGGTGACGGCAAGTGCGATGCTCGAGGACCGCAACGCTTGCTTCGAGGCGGGAATGGACGACTTCCTCGCCAAGCCGGTCGTCTTGGGCGAACTGGCAGCGACGATCAACCGCTGGATCCGTAGCACGGGCACCCAGGGCTAGCCATCGGTCGGGAGGCGCACTCGGATCGGTCCGCTTGCCGCCTCGATGTCGTGCAGGTGTTCGTCGCCCTGGGTGACGAGCACCAGGCCCTCATCCGCCATCCGGCCCACCGTGGCGCGAACGTCATCCATCACCGTCCGCCATTCGGAGGCGGCGACAACCCGTGCGGCATCCGAGGGGCAGATCGAGCTGGCAGGACCGCGCTTGGCGAGCAGCGCCCGCACGGCTGCACGCACCCGCGAGTCGAGCCCGGTCGCAGAACGCGGCCCCCACCACGGCTCCCCGCGCTCTCCCAGCGCGACCTTGGCGTCGCCCACCCGCCGGCGAGCGTCTGCCAGCGCATCGGCGTCACCGGCTGAGTCCCGGACAGCACGCCGGGCATCCATCAGCTCCGCGACCAACTCCTTCCGCAGAGGTTCCGGGATGCCCGGATCGGTCGCTCGCCATCGGCGGCCAGCGACGACGATGTGACGCCCATCTGGCGTGCGTTCGACGTCGGGGGTGCTCATCGCGTGATCGCTACCCAACCACGGCGGGCCTCAGGCACACGACGACAGCGCCACACCGTGGGTCGCTCGATGGGCACGACGGTGCGAGGACGGCGCTGGCCGTCACCCGTTGACATATACCCTCCGGGGGTATAGGTATGACTGCATGGCCCTGACCGCACGCCTTCATCGACCCGATGCCAGCACCGCCGTCAGCGTCGCGGCCGACCAGGTGACGGAGTTCGTGGCCCGCCACGGACACGTCGGTCTCGCCCGGGTCAGCGCCGCCGCAACGCCATCGACAAGTCGATCACGAGGAACACGATGAGCACCACCCACACCGACCGAGGCACAGCAGATCGCCACCACCACTCGGCGCGCGACGAGCACGCCGGCCACGGAGACCACGCCGGCCACGGGGACCACGCCGAGATGTTCCGCCGGCGTTTCTGGTGGAGCCTGCTGCTCACCGTCCCGGTCGTGGCGACCAGCCACATGGTCATGGACTGGCTCGGCTACAGCCTCGACTTCGCCGGCATGGAGCTCGTCGGGCCGGTGCTGGGATCGGTGCTGTTCTTCTGGGCCGGCTGGCCGTTCCTCCAGGGCGGCTGGTCCGAAGCCCGGACCCGCCAGCCCGGCATGATGCTGCTCATCGCGATGGCGATCAGCGTCGCCTACGTCGCATCGCTGGCCACCAGTCTCGACTGGTTCGATCTCGAGTTCTGGTGGGAGCTCGCGGCGCTGATCACGGTCATGCTGCTGGGGCACTGGCAGGAGATGAAGGCCATCGGCCAGGCCAGCTCCGCCCTCCAGGCCCTCGCCGAACTCCTCCCCGACGACGCCGAGCGCGTCGGCGACGACGGTCAGGTCACCACCGTCGCCATCGGCGACCTCGTCGCGGGCGACGTCGTGCTCGTCCGCTCGGGCGCCCGAGTTCCGGCCGACGGCGAGATCGTCGACGGCGCCGCCGAGATCGACGAGTCGATGGTCACCGGCGAGTCCCGCCCGGTCGGCAAGGAGGAAGGTGACCGGGTCGTGGCCGGCACCGTCGCCACCGACTCGGCCATCCGGGTCCGCGTCGACGCCGTCGGCGACGACACCGCGCTCGCCGGCATCCAGCGCCTGGTTGCCGCCGCGCAGGAGAGCAAGGGCCGGGCCCAGGCGCTCGCCGACCGGGCCGCGGCCCTGTTGTTCTACGTCGCCGCCACCGCCGGGGTCGTCACGTTCATCTCGTGGGTGGCTTTGGGGAACACCGACGATGCCGTCGTACGCACCGTCACCGTCCTGGTCATCGCCTGCCCCCACGCCCTCGGACTCGCCATCCCCCTCGTCGTCTCGCTCTCCAGCGCCATGGCCGCCCGCAACGGGATCCTCGTGAAGGATCGCGTCGCCCTGGAACGCATGCGCGACATCGACACCGTCCTGTTCGACAAGACGGGCACCCTCACGAAGGGCGAACACATCGTCACCGACGCGGCCGCCGCCGACGGCACCACCCTCGACGACGTCCACCGCCTCGCCGGCGCGGTCGAGGCCGACAGCGAGCATCCCCTCGCCCGAGCCATCGTCACTGCCGCCAGGGAGCGCGGCGAGATCGCCCGAGCCGAGGAGTTCCGCTCGATCACCGGTCGGGGCGTCGAGGCCACCATCGACGGCGTCTCGCACGCCGTGGGCGGACCGTCCCTGCTCCGCCAACGCGATCTCGACATCCCCGACTCACTACGAAGCCACGTCGAGGCCTGGACCCGGCGGGGCGCCGCAGTGCTCCACCTGATCCGAGGCGACGCCATCATCGGGGCGTTCGCACTCGAGGACGAGATCCGCCCCGAGGCCCGCCAGGCGGTCGACGCCCTCCACGAACGCGGCATCCGGGTCGTCATGATCACCGGCGACGCCCGCCAGGTCGCCGACGCCGTGGGCGCCGAGCTCGGCATCGACGAGGTCATGGCCGAAGTCCTCCCCGAGGACAAGGACCACAAGGTCGCCGAGCTCCAAGCGCGCGGCCTGAAGGTGGCCATGGTCGGCGACGGCGTCAACGACGCCCCCGCACTCGCACGCGCCGATGTCGGTCTCGCCATCGGCGCCGGCACCGACGTCGCCATCGAATCCGCCGGCGTCGTCCTCGCGTCCAGCGACCCCCGCAGCGTGCTCGCCGTCATCCGCTTGTCGAAGGCCAGCTACCGCAAGATGGTCCAGAACCTCGTCTGGGCCGCCGGGTACAACGTTCTCGCCATCCCCCTCGCCGGCGGAGCGTTGGCGTGGGCCGGCATCGTCCTCGCCCCCGCTGTCGGCGCCATCCTCATGAGCGCCTCCACCATCGTGGTCGCCCTCAACGCCCAACTCCTGCGGCGACTCGACCTCCGACCGAGCTGACGTGCTGGACATCAGGGCCCAGGCGCGCCAGAGGTTGCAGACGTCGCCGGCGTGGAGATCTGCGAGCTCACGGCTGGCGACGCTGTCCGAGGCGACGAACGAGCCGCCCCTATCATGTCGTGACCGTGCTCGTCCCGACGCCGCTTGGTTGACCACTACACGGGTGCCGGCCATCGACACCCGACCTCGTTCCTGCTCCATGCAACTGCGGTGGAGCCTGCGTCTCGGAGACTCGATGCCCGTCCCCCGACTCCTGTCGATGGCTGCCGCTGCGGCGATGCTCGTCGTCCTCTCCAGCTGCGGCGCCGACGACGACACCGCGTCAGCCTCCGGGGGTGACTCGCCGACGAGGATGGTGGAGGTCGAGATGCGTGACATCGAATTCTCCCCCACCACGGTCGACGTCGACGCTGGCGAGACCGTGCGCTTCCGGTTCACGAACACCGGCACGGTGACGCACGAGGCCTACGTCGGCTCCCCGGCTGCGCAGAAGGAGCACGCCGACGAGATGGAATCGATGGGCGACATGGACCATGGCGACGACGACGTTCTGGTCCTCGATCCTGGCCAGGTCGGCGAACTCACCCACACCTTCGACGAGGCCGGCCAGGTGCAGATCGGCTGCCACCAGCCAGGACACTTCGGGGCCGGAATGATCCTCGACGTGGTAGTCGGCTGAGACCAGGGGCACCCGTCGACCTCCGAGGACGTTTGGCCCTGTTCCCTCGTCACATCGACGGCGAGAGTTGATGGATACGAAACCATGCACGAGAGGGAGTGCGACGATGATTGCCAACTTCGGAGGAACCGGCGACAGCGTCGCAGGCTGGGACCACATGGGAGGTTGGGGAGGCGGATGGATGTGGCTCTGGGGAATGGCGATGATGGCACTGTTCGTCATCCTGACGGTGTGGCTCATTCGCTCCACCGGTGGTGACCCGTCGACAAGGCGCCCACCCGAACCCTCACCCACGGACCGCGCCCGCGAGATCTTGGCCGAGCGTTACGCACGTGGCGAGCTCTCGACAGACGAGTATCGAGAGCGCTCCGCCGAACTCCGTTGAGCACGCAGCCCGTGCGCCGCGCCGCAGCGGCGACGATGAGGCTGGCGGTTCAGATGGTGGAGGCCGCGCGGACGAGCAACGCCGTCAGCACGGTGACGACGGCGAGCACTGCGACCTCGAATCGCAACGTGTTGCCCAGCCGCGCGACGGTGGCGTCGTCCTCTTCGGCGTGCTCGAGGGCGGGGACGACGACGTGGTGGTTGTGGGCGCCGAAGCCGGCGGCGACGGCGACCACGACGAGCTTGGCGACGAGCAGCCGGCCCCATGGCGTGGCCCACAGATCCGAAGGGTCATCGATGATGACCCAGGCGAGGTAGAGCCCGAACACCGTGACCGCCGCGAGGGCACCTGTGGCGAGCACGGAGAACCGGGTGACCATGACGAGGGCATGCGTGCGCTCACCGCGGCGCCGGCGACGCCGGATGAGGAGCGCAAGGGCGGCGACACCGCCGACCCAGACGGCGGCGGCGACGACGTGGCCGGCCGACGCCAGGCCGGTCAGCACTCTGTTGCCCTCGGTGACGGTGTGGCCATCGAAGGTGTGGCTGAGGAGCATGGCGGCGAACCCGATCACCGGCAGGGCGCCGGCCCGGTCGATGTCCCACGCGACGTCCTGATCGCTCCAGTGTTCGATGCCGTGATCGGCGACACGTGTCGAGCCGGCGCCGACCGACACCGCTCCGGAGACCGATGCGAGCACGTCCCGGGCGTCGTGCACGTGGACCATGCTGATACGGGCGGTCGTCGCGACGATGACGCCGCTGGCGATGCGCAGGAGATATGCCGACCACGAGCTGACAGACAGCGAGTCGACATACGCACCGGGGTCGAACATTGCGGCGAGTCCGCCGCCGGAGATGTCGGCGACGTGGCCCGCGCAATCGAGGATGGTGCCGACCACGACTGCGACCGAGGCCCGGCGGATCCAGAACAGCAGCATCCGCAACTCGCTCGCCGTGCCGCGCATGACGAGTGTGGCGAAGACGATGAAGCCGAGCGAGATCATCATCCCCGCCATGGCGACGAGCCGTCCGAGATCGCTGATCCGCCGCCCAGCGGTCGAGCCGGTCTGCGCATCGAGGAACTGGTCCAGGTCAGGGACGTCGCCCGATTCCACGTGCGGCGACGCCTCCTCCACGTCAGCACTCGTGGCCGATGTTCCATCATCGGGCGCCGTGCCCGACGATGGTGGCGACGAGATCGACGGTTGGACCGTGAACCGGAAGGTGCCTTCGATCGGGTGCGCGTCGGGAGCCTGCACCGTCCAGCGAACGCCGACGTCACCGGCCGACACCGCCGGGGCGAAGCGCAGCACGAACACCCCGATCTCCGGCCGGTCGACGGTGTCGGGTTCTCGGAGACCGAGCTCGGGATCGAGGATGACGAACCCTTCCCCGGCCGGCTCGGCCTCGTTGGTGAAGACGATGGTGATGGTGTCCAGGTCGGAATCGGCCACGGACCCGTCGGCCGGATCGGACGATTCGAACCCGGTGTGCGCACCCGCAGGAGATGCACCCCACACCGTCACGACGACCATGACGGCCAGGACCGCACCGAGCACACGCAGGAGACGCGATCGGATCGGTCGGGTGTCGTCAGGGCGCGTGGTCACGCGTCGACTGTACGACACGCTGTCGTAGACGACTCGGCAGGGCACATCCGATCAGCGGCGGCGGAGGCGCGGCGCCACCATGGCTGCCACCGCCACCAGCGCGACGAACACGGCGAGTCCGACGGCGCCGGCGAGCGCTGCGCTGACCGAGATCACGCCGAGGACGAGCAGCATCGGGACACAGCAGGCGAGGCACGCACCGATCAGAGGGACCCATCGCACGCCTCGAGAGGCGCCGACGGCGGACGCGTCGGGATCCTCGGCGTTCTGTGGGCTGGTCATGGGAACTCCTTCCATCACCGTTCGAATCCCTCGGTCCGTTGTCCGGCGCGAACGAAGGCGATGACCGCCTCCACCTCATCGTCGGTCAGACCTTCGACCGGTGGCATGTCACCGAAGTCCCAGTGATGCTGGGCCGCCCCGTTGCGGATCGCGGAACGGAATGCGTCGTCGGGGTGATGGTTCGGCTCGTACACGATCGACAGGTGGGACGGACCCTTGTCGGTGCCCCGGAGGTCTTCACCATGGCACGACGCGCAGCTCGCCGAGTAGAGCGCCGCACCGTCCAGGTCGCCCTCCGGCGCAGCCACGGGATCCGACCCTCGCTCGCCACCGCATGCCACGGCCAACACCGCAGACAGAACGACGACCATGAGGGGAAGCAGGTGGCGACGCACCCGCTGCAACCTAGCTACGACACTCTGTCGGACCCAGGCAGGCATCATTCAGGAGAGGCAGATGTGTTCGAGCAGCGTGGCCAGATGGTGCACGAACGCCGTGGCGGCCAGCACCCCCACCAGGCCGAGCAGACCGGTCGCCGATGCCGGGAGCGGCGCTCTATCGGTCGGTTGCAGCATGGACTGCACCCGGTAGCCCACTGCGCCGCCGTTGAACGCCAACGCCGGCACCGGGGCGCCATGCCTGTCGGCGGCGATGGCAGCGCGGGCGATCGCGGTCGCGACCAGCCGACGATCACCGTGCACCTCGGCCAGCGCAGCGGCATCGGCGGCCCGTTCGGTGGCAAGGCGCACTTCGTCGCCCATCGGCGCGAGCCACGGCAACGTCGCCGCTGCGACGCGATGTGCGAGCAAGTGGAGGTCGTGACGCGCCCGGATGTGGGCTCGTTCGTGTGCGAACAGCACCTGACGTTCGGCGGGTTCGAGTGCCTCGAGCATCCCGGTCGACACCACCACGCCGCCGCGGCGACCGGACCGTGCGAAGGCGATCGGCGCGTCGGCGTCGAGCACGGTCAACGGGCCGTCGCACACGACGCGTTCCGACCACGCGGTCGACAACGCCGAGCCGATCCGCCACGCGAGCACGACCAGGAGGGTTGACGCGCCGACGCCGATGGAGAGCGGCACTCGGTGGTGAGCCGCAAACAGCGAGCATGCATCGACCACCCAACGCCCGAGCGGTGTTCCCAACGCGAACCCGCCGGCGAGCACCGCAGTCGCGGCCAGCACTGCCCCGGCGCCGATGACCGCGATCGAGGTGAGCATCCAGAGCGCGACGCGGGGAGGGAGGCGACGCCACGGCACGGCCCGGACTCCGACGGTGACGAGCAGCACGCCGACGAGGGGAAGAAAGGCGGTCACGAGCACGACGTCACGCCTCGTCGTCGAGGAGATCGGCGAGGAGCGCCCGGTCCGCGTCGTCGAGCTGCGAGACGAATGCCGCCAACACCGCGGGACGGTCGGCGGCCCTGGCCAACGCCGCACGCATGCGGTCGCCGTGGTGGTCCGCTGCGGTCGTCGTCGGCCGGTATCGGAACGACCGCCCCTCCGGCTCACGTGTCAGCAGGCCCTTGTCCCACAGCCGAGTGACCACTGTCATGACCGTGGTGTAGCCCAGCCCGTCGGCCACGCGATCGTGCACCTCGCGAGGCGTCAGGCCGTCGCCGGCCGCCCACAGCGCCTCCATCACCGCGGCCTCGAGTTCCCCCATGCCACGACGACTCACGCGCGCGCCTTCGACAACTGCTGCATGACGGCCAGCGTAGAGACCCGCCATGCCCGGGCACCTCTCACGGCTCTCATGCGTCGACCTCGGCGGGCTCCTCACTGCGCAGGTCGCCACCGTCTGTCGATCTGGTGGACATCAGCACGACGAGTGAGACCAGCACCATCACCAACCCGGTCCACTGACTCCCCGTCATCCCGAACCGAACCGAGTCGGCACGGAAGCCGTCGAGGACCAGTCGGCCGATGCCGTAGAGCAGACCGGCGGAGCCGATGGCCACTCCGGTCCTGCCGGTCCGGCGCCGCACCTGCCACACGACCATTGCCGCACTCGTCGCCCAGACCATGTCGTACAGCGCGGTGAGATGGACGACCTCACCCGGCGGGCACGGCGAACCGACCGTTTGCCCCACGTCGACGACGTCAGGGCACCGGAATCCGAGCGGCGATGTCGTGACCGTGCCGAGGTGGTCGGCGATGATGAGGTCACCGATCCGACCGACTGCGATCCCGACCAGGAACCACGGCGCCGCGAGATCGAGCAGCACGAGCACGGGCATCTGGCGGCGGCGGAGCTCCACGACGGCCACGATCAAGGCGGCACTGAGCCCACCCAGCAGGCTCGCACCGCCCTCCCACACCCGCAGCACCTCGAGGACCGAATCGAACCTCGGCCAGTGGTTCACAACGTACGCCAGCCGCGCCCCGACCAACGCCGCCACGACCGCACGGGTCAGGATCGACGTCACGGCCTCCGCGTCACAGCCGGCCCGACCAACATCTCGGAGCAGGAACCACGCCCCCACGACGACCCCGATCCCGGTGAAGATCCCATGCGGGCTGATCGCCAAGGGACCGAGACCGATCGAGACCAACGGGTCATACGACAATGCTGCGGACACCGAACCTCCACGGGACATCTACTACGACAGAACGTAGTAGGCAGGTGTGGATGAGACGAGTCGCCTCCGCCGTCGGGATCAGCGGCGCAACCTGGGCGATCATCCACCAACGCGCACCAGCCGTACAGGCGTGGCAACCACCAGATCTCCCCGTTCTCCGGCACGGCCCGCTCCACTACCGCTGCGCGGGCCCCGGCGACGCCGACATCGGCATCCTGCTGCTCCACGGACTCGTCGCCACCGGCGACGTGTTCGGTGCGATCCCGTCCCTGCTCGCACGAAACCACCGAGTCGTGGTCCCCGACCTGCTCGGGTTCGGCCGCTCGATCGACGAACAACGCACCGACTTCTCCACCGCCGCCCACCTCGACGCCCTCGATGATCTGATCACCCACGAACTCGGCGACCGACCCATCCGTGTCGGCGCCCACTCGATGGGCGGCGCCCTCGCCCTCCGCTGGGCCGCGGCGAACCCGGACCGAGTCGACCGCGTCGTGTGCCTCGGCCCACCGATCTACCCCGACGCGGACACCGCCCGGAGCGCACTCGGCGAGTTGGGGCCCATGGGCCGGTCGCTGATCCTCGACGACCGCATCGCCCGCGCCGTCTGCGCGTTCAACTGCCGACACCGCCACCTCGCCGGCCTCCTGTCGGCGCTCGCCGCACCACGATGGCCGATCCCCATCGCCCGCCAGGCCAGCCTCCACACGTGGCCGGCATACATCTCGGCGATCGAAGATCAGATCATCAACTGCCCCTGGGGCGACCTCGTCGACACCCTGGTCGGGCAACGGGTGCTCCTCCACCTGGTCAAGGGAGATCGTGACCCCATCGGCGACCCCGATGTCCTCCGAGAACTCGGCAGCCTGGCGGGCGTCGACCTCACGATCGTCGCGGGCGATCACACGCTGCCGCTCTCGAAGCCGGCCATGCTCGTGAACGCTCTCTCTTGACCCCACCCTCGTGGTCGGCGTGTGGTCAGTCGCCCTCGGGCCGCATCTGTCGTTGCGCGAACGCGCCGGTGCCGGCCTCTTCGACGATCACGACGCCCTCCGGTGGACCAGCGGCCACGGGCATCGGATCAGGTTCGGGAAGGTACCGGGATGCCCAGGTCGCAAGGAGTCTCGCGACGTAGGTGCTGTCGGCGCGGGCGGTCAGGAGGTGGTCGGCACCGTCGAGGGTGACGAAGCTCTTCGGATGTCGGGCGGCCTCGTAGATTCGGCGGGCGTGATCGACGTCGACCAGCTGGTCGACCGGTGAATGCATGACCAACAGGGCTGCGCCCAAGTTCGCGATGGAGTCATCGAGCCGCTGTTCGGAGATGTCGTCGAGGAACTGTCGCTGGATCCGGAATGGCCGGCCTGCGAGCCGCACCTCGGCTTCGCCGTCGCGTTCGATCGCAGCGAGTGCATCGGGCGTGAACACCGCAGCCACGTGCGCCGGATCGGACGGTGCGGCGATCGTCGCGACAGCGGTGACCTCTCGAATCTGTGATGCGGCCGCGAGGACGGCGGCGCCGCCGAGGCTGTGGCCGATCAGTAGTCGGGGTGCCTCGTAGCGTTCACGGAGCATGTCGGCGGCGGCGACGAGGTCGCCGACGTTGGACGTGAAGTTGGTGTTCGCGAACTCCCCTTCGCTCGACCCGAGCCCGGTGAAGTCGAAGCGGAGGACGCCGATTCCTTCGGCCACCAACCCGGCGCTGATCCGCGTCGCCGCGGCGATGTCCTTACCGCACGTGAAGCAGTGGGCGAACAGGGCGATCGCCCGTGGGGCGGACGTCGGTAGGTCGAGCCGAGCGTCGAGTTGTTCGCCTTGGGAACCGGGGAACGAGACCTTGTTGATGGTGGGGCGCATCGAGAGTTCGGCTCCTGGTCGTGGGATGGCGGCGGATCCGGGATCAGTCCACCCCGGACCCTATGGACTCGCGGGAGCGGCTGATCTCGGCGGACGCCCTCCCCGAGCATTGCCGCTGTGGTCGGTCGGAATCGGCCGATTCGTGTGCGGATGGGTGTGGGACCCTGGTCGGATGGTGAAGGCGCTCTTCGGCGGATCGTTCGACCCGATACATCTCGGTCACATCTCCGTCGTCGAGCTCGCTGCCGAAGTGTTCGACGTTCTGTACGTGGTCGTGCTCGCCAACCCGGAGAAGCCCGGTGGGATGTTCACGCGACGCGAGCGGTCGATGTTGGTTCCCGCATCGACCCGTCACCTCTCGAACGTGATCGTCCACGAGCACCATGGGCTGATGGTGGATTGCGCGGCCGAACTCGGAGCTGACGTGTTGGTGCGGTCTGCGCACAAGGAAGTACGGCAGGAGCATTCGATGGCCGAGACGAACCACTCGCTGACCGGCATCCGCACCTGGTTCGTCATGCCAGCCGCCGAGACCGCGTGGATCTCGTCGACCATGGTCCGAGAACTGACGACCGCCGGGCGACTCGACGACGTGAAGTCGATGGTGCCCCCGGCCGTTCACTCGGCACTCGTCGAAAAGCAGGCAGCCGCCTGATTCCGTGATCTGGCGACCCCGTACCGCACCTCGGAGCTGAAGCGGCAAACCGCCTCTGACCTGCACGTTTGCCTTTGTCGGGTGGGGGAGATTTGAACTCCCGACCTCTGCGTCCCGAACGCAGCGCTCTGCCAAGCTGAGCCACCACCCGGATTTCTCGGTCGCGAACGACCGGGGGGAAACCCTATCCGACGACCTCCGGCGCGGACGATCCCATGCCGATCAGCGATTCGCCGGCACGTACGGCGGACGCTCGGTGGCGAACTGGCTCGCGGTCTCGAGCGCCCCGACCAGTTCGATGTCGTCGCGGCGGGTCAGCTCCCAGTCGCTGCGATCCATCACGAAGCGCAGCTCGCTGGTCGGCTCGCCGTCGCGATCCATCAACCGGTCGCCGTCCTCCCGGTAGGCGAGCGAGCGGGTGACAGCGAGTGAAGCCGCGTTGTCGTGCCAGGCGCCGGTGGTCGCCCGGAGCGCGTCGAAGCCCTCGAAGGCGAGGTGCAGCACGGCGGCGCGCATCTCCTTGCCGATGCCCTCGCCCTGGTGAGCGAGCCCCAGCCACGAGCCGGTCTCGACCGTCCGGGTTCCGGTCCAGTTCGACGTGAGGATTCCCTGGATGCCGACGACCTCGCCGTCGACCACGACGGCCAGCGGCAGGTGCCATTGGTTGCCCTGGACCGTGGTCCGCTGCAGCCACAGGTACGTGAGCGTGTTGCGCTGCTGGAACGGCGGCTCGACCGACGTCCACTGGATCATGAACGGTCGTCGGTCCGGCGCGTGCACGCCGGCGGCGGCGACCTCGGCGAGCGCCAGGGCGTCGTCGTCGTCGGGATAGCGGAGGGTCAGACGCGGCGTGCGCACCTCGAGCCCGAAGACGGGGAGATGCTCGGCCAGTCGCTCACGGGTGCCCATGCCCCCAGGGTGCCCGACGGCGATCCGTCCTCTCGACGAATTTTTCGTGGGTTTCCGAGGACAGGACGCCTCAACCAACGAGATTTTCGGCGTGGGGTCAGTCCGCGGCGGGGGCGACGGCCGGGACCGTCTCGTGCGCCGGCGCCTCGGTGTAGGCGTCGCCGGCGAGCAGTGCGTTGACGGCCCGGCGCAGCTTGAACGAGTCGAGCGGCTTCACGGTGTAGCCGTCGGCGTCGGAGCGCCGGGCGAGGAAGATGTCGGCGTCGCGGTCGAGCAGCATCAGGATCGACGTGAAGGGCAGGCGCCCCATGTCGGCCTCGGCCCGCAGGTGCTTGGCCACGGCCATGGCGCCCATGTTGCCGATCTGGAGATCGAGCACGACGAGCTCGGGCTCGTGGGTGGCGACGGCGGCGTGGACCTCGGCGCCGGTACGGACCCGCACGACGGTGGTCTCGGCATCGGCAACCACGGCGTCGACCTCGTTGGCGACGGCGTCGGTGTCGGTGGCGATGAGCACGTTTCGCACGAAACGAAAGCTAGCGTGCGTGGACCCAGCAGCTCACATGTGCCCGTCACCCGACGAGACCGTGCCCCTGGAAGGCCCCAAACACCGTGGACATCCACATCGAGACCACCGACGACTACACGCTCTGCCGCCCCAGCGGCGAGCTCGACGCCTACACCGTGGGCGAGTTCCGAGAAGCGCTCGGGCAGGTCGCCGAGGTCGAGGCCCTGCTCATCGACCTCTCCGACGTCCCCTTCATGGACTCGGCGGGCCTCGGTGCGCTCATCGGCGGCATCCGACGCACGCGTGAGGGGGGCGGCGAGGTCGCCGTCGCCTGCAGCCGCCAGTCGCTCACCCGTCTGCTCCACACCACCGGGTTCGACCGCATCGTGCCCGTGGCCGAGTCGGTCGAGGAAGCCGCCGCCGCCCTCGCCGAGGGCCCGGAGAGCTAGACCAAGTACCGCTCGAGCTGGCGCAGGCCGTCGAGGTCGTGGACGTCGGAGCGCAGGAACGGGACCCGCACCAACGGCGCGGGCGCCACCTTCTCGGCCAGGCCGGCGAGGTGCTCGTCTTCACGTGAGGACACCAGCTGGAAGTCGGCGAGGTTGCGGTACAGGTCGCCGATGGCCGTACCGAGCAGCGAATCGGCCCGCTCGCGGGTGGCCTCGGCGAGGCCGTCGTCGAAGCGCGGGTGCATGCGGTTGACGACCAACGACCGGACGGGAATGCCGGCCTCGGTGAGCTTCTCGGCGAAGTAGGTCGCCTCGGCGATGGTGTCGCGCCGGGGCGAGGCCACCAGCACGAAGGCGGTCTCGTCGGCGCGCAGCAACGCCTCGACCTCGGTGGCCCGGATCTTGAAGCCCTCCTCCATTCCTTCGAAGGCCTGGAAGAACGCGACCACGTCGTCGATGACATCGGCGCCGACCACCTTGGCGACCGACCGGACGAACGACTGCGCCGCCATGTTCACCGCCTTGAGCACGCCCCGGTTGGGCGCGGTCATCAGCCGGTAGAGGCGGTGGTCGAGGAAGCGGGTGAGGCGCCGGGGCGCGTCGAGGAAGTCGAGCGCGTTCCGGGTGGGTGGTGTGTCGATGACGATGAGGTCGAACTCGCCGCCGTCGTGGAGCTCGTGCAGCTTCTCCATCGCCATGTACTCCTGCGTGCCCGAGAGCGCACCGGAGATGTTGCGGTAGAAGCGGTTGTCGATGATGCGGCGAGCCTGCTCCTCGTCGGACGAGTACTTGACGACGAGGTCGTCGAAGGTCGACTTGGTGTCGAGCATCATCGCCAGCAGCTCGCCCGACCACGACCCGTCGACGGTCGACGGCTCGTTGGTGAGGCCCTCGAGACCGAGCGCGTCGGCCAGGCGCTTGGCCGGGTCGATGGTGACCACGACCGCCCGACGACCGAGCTCGGCGGCCCGCATGGCCAGGACCGCGGCCGTGGTGGTCTTGCCGACACCGCCCGAGCCGCAGCAGACCAGGATCCGGCGCTCGCGCACCAGCGTGTCGAGCGACTCGCCACTCACGATCCGACCCCCAGGGTGACCTCGGCATCGAGATCCTCGATGTTGGCCAGCACGGCGTGGGCGAGCTGGTCGACCTCGCCCGGCCCGATCTCGGACTCGAACAGGAACGGCAGACGGATCTGCGGCAGCGGGAGCTGATCGGAGAGGCGCTCGATCTGCTCGGCCTG
Source organism: Acidimicrobiales bacterium (assembly GCA_041618235.1). GTDB lineage: Bacteria > Actinomycetota > Acidimicrobiia > Acidimicrobiales > Salinilacustritrichaceae > Salinilacustrithrix. The sequence continues at coordinate 23,980 of JBFJNI010000011.1, read as the reverse complement.
GAGCCCGATGCGATGCCGTCGGAAGTCGGCGGCCTCGGCGAGCACCTCGGCCTCACCATCGCGGAGCGTCACGCCGGCGTCGGCTGCCGCGGTCGCCGGGTCGGTACCGAGACCCTCGTAGTCGCTGTAGACGCCGTTGACCACCACGGGGCCGAGGCCGACGCCGACCTGGTCCTCGAGCGAGAACGCCGTCTCGACCAGCTCGTTCACCGGCGTCTCCTCGGGCAGGGTGACCAGCATGACCTGACAGCGCTCGTGGTCCTCGAGCAGGTCGAGCACGTCGCGGGCCTGGGTGTTGATGGGGCCGACCTTCACCGCGTCGAGCAGCCCCTTGGCCGAGCGCAGGAACGAGATGGCGTGGCCGGCGGCGGGGGCGTCGAGGATGATGACGTCGGCGGCCTCGGCCCGCTGCAGCTGCTTCACCTTGCCGAGCACGAGGATGTCGCGGAGCCCGGGCACGGCGGTGGAGATCACGTCGAGCGCCCCCGACGACACCAGTCGCTTCGAGATCCGCGACAGGCCGTGGTCCTCGAGGTACTCGAGCAGCGCAGCGTCCGGCGTGATGGTCCGAGCCGTGATGTCGGCCGCGGCCTCGGGACCGCCGCCCTTGGAGAGCACGAGATCGTCGTAGCCGAGGGCCTCCTGACCGAACATCCGGGGCAGGCCGGACTTGCCCTCGACCTCGACCACGAGGGCCGATTGACCGGCGAGCGCGGCCGCCCGAGCGAGCGCCGCCGTGACCGTCGTTTTGCCCACGCCGCCTTTCCCGGCAACGATGAGCAGCCGGGATGCAGCGAAGTACTCCGTCGGGTTCACCGATACCTCTCCACACCCGCTCGAATCCGTGCCGAATCAGGGCCACCCTATCCAGGGTCCTTGCCGGCACCGTTCTCGCCGTGATGGGTCTCACCCTGCTGTCAGGGACCGCCGCCGCGCGCCCCGCCGGCGACGATCCCGCCGAGGGTGCGGGCGTCGTCCAGGTACTCAAGGTGTCCGGCCTGCTCGACCCGATCCTCGTCTCGTTCGTCAGCGAGCAGATCGAGGCGGCCGACGACGGCGACGTCCGGGCCGTCGTGCTGCAGCTCAACAGCGAGGGTTCCGTCGTCTCCGAGGCGCGGCTCGGCGAGCTGGTGGAGCTCATCGAGAACTCACCGGTCCCCATCGCCGTCTGGGTCGGTCCGTCCGGCTCGAAGGCCGAGGGCGAGGCCACCCGCCTGGTCGCGGCCGCCGCCGTGTCCGGCCTCCCACCGGGGTCGCGCATCGAGGTGACCCGTGCCCTGATCGGCGACTCCGACCTGCAGGCCAAGACCTCGGTCGGCGAGCGCATCGGCAGCGACCTGGCCAACGAGCTCGGCCTGGTCGACAACGCCGCCCCCGTGCTGGGCGAGTTCATCGTGGACCTGCCCGGCGTCGAGACCGAGGTGAACAACAACCGCCGCGAGCCCGTCACCTCGGTCCGTTTCGGCCAGCTCGGCCTCGTCGACCAGCTGTTCCACACCGTGGCCAGCCCGGCCGTCGCCTACCTGCTGCTGATCATCGGCGGCTGCCTGCTGGTCTTCGAGCTGTTCACCGCCGGCGTCGGCGTGGCGGGCATGGTCGGCGTCGGCTCGCTGGTGCTCTCGGCCTACGGCCTCGCCGTGCTGCCCACCAACACGTGGGCGCTCGTGGTGCTGTCGCTGTCCTTCGTTGCCTACGCCATCGACGTGCAGACGGGCGTCCCCCGCTTCTGGACCGTCGTGGGATCCGCCGGCCTCATCGTCGGCTCGTTCGCCCTGTTCACCGACGGCCCGCCGTCATGGATCACGCTGCTCGCCGGCATCGTCGGCACCCTCCTCACCATGCTCGCCGGCATGCCCGCGATGATCCGGACGCGGTTCTCCACGCCGACCATCGGTCGCGACTGGATGATCGGCGAGGTCGGTGTGGCCGTCGACGACATCTCACCCGACGGGGTGGTCACCGTGCGTGACGCTCCCTGGCGGGCCCGCACCAACCGCGCGACGCCGATCACCGGCGGTGACGAGATCCGCGTGGTGAGCATCGACGGGCTCGTGCTCGAGGTCGAGCCGCTCGAAGGCGCGGCGGCCGATTACCGGGACAGAAGCCGCAAGAACTGACATGACGGCACCATCAGAATCGGGCGCATTCCGACGATTCGTCGATTTCTGCTCGCGGACGCGAGCATTCCGCTCGCGAGAATTGGCCCTTGTGGACGTGGGTCACACGACCTAGTTTCCCCTTCGAAGTCCGAACCGGGGGGTTTGACAGTCGTGACACTCGCGATCCGCACCGAGACCGAGCAGTGGCAGCTGAAGGCAGCATGTCGCGGCCCACAGGCCCGGGTCTTCTTCCCGCCGGCGCAGTTCGAGCGCAAGGACGAGAAGCTCGAGCGTGAGGGCCGAGCCAAGGCCATCTGCCGTGGTTGCTCGGTGAAGAAGGAATGCCTCGACTACGCGCTCCGCATCCGCGAGCAGCACGGCATCTGGGGTGGCCTCAGCGAGGCCGAGCGCAAGTCGCTCATCAGCTAGCTCCGACGGTCGAACGGGGGCCGGAGCCGGAGTGAGCTAGAGACGCGGGCCGGCGATCCGTAGGTCGCCGCGGCGACGTGTCCGGCCCGTGCCGTCGAGATGCGACAGCAGCGGGAGGACGTACTTGCGCGACGTGCCGAGCGCGTCGCGGATCTCGGCCACGGTGGCGCCGTCGGGCTGCGCGGCCAGCAGGTCGCGTACGACGTCGGCGGCCTGCGCGACGGCCGCGGTCGAGAACGCCACGCCGTCGACCTCGACCACGGCGCCACGGCGCACGAGCTCGCGGATCTCGTTGCGGCCGATGTCGTCGGGCGGCGCCGGCGGCGTGAACGGCTCCGCATCGAGGGCGTCGAGCCAGGGGTGACCCTCGAGGGGGTCGATGGCATCGGCGCGGATGACCCGACCGGCATCGACCACGACGTCGTCGAGGCGCTCGGCGACGGCTCGGTCCTGCTCGTCGAGGGTGGCGAGGTCGAGGCCGAGCGGTCCGGCCTCGTCGAGGCGGTCGCCGATGCGCTGGCGGTCGGCCGCGAGGCGCTCGGGGTCGACGACCCAGCGCCCGACGGTGGGCTCGCGCCGCTCGCCGGTGAGCAGCTCCAGACGGTCGACGTCGATCCATCCCCGTTCGGCGACGACACGGTCGACCGAGCGGTCGGGCCGCGCCCGAGAGGCCCGCAGGACCGGGTCGACGTCGAGCACCGTGCCACCGCCGACCGTCTCGCCGCGGCCGGCGTCCCGGAGCACGAAGCGGTCGCCGGGCAGCAGCGGCAGGGGGGTCGCCAGGTGCAGGCGCACCGGTCCGGTCTCGCCCGGCTCGATGGGGTGGTCGCCGAGCACACGGAGGCGGACCGGGTGCTCCCCCGAGCCGATGTAGGCCAGGTACGCGCCGCGCCGCGACACGGCGTGGTCGAGCGAGGCGAGGACGGTGAGCGACACGTCGATGGTCTCGGTGCGGTGCCATTGACCCGCCCGCACGAGGACGTCGCCGCGTTGGACCTCGTCGTGGCTCACCCCCACGAGGTTGAGCGCGGTGCGGTTGCCCGGTCCGAGGGTGGTCACCTGTTCGTTGTGGCGCTGGATGCCACGCACGCGGACCGTGGCGCGCCGAGGCTCGACGACCAGCTCGTCGTCGATGGCGATGGACCCCCCGGCGAGCGTGCCGGTGACGACCGTGCCGGCGCCGGCGGGGGCGAAGCTGCGGTCGATCCAGAGCCGTGGTCGGCCGTGGTCGACGGCCGTCGGCGTGGCGGACAGCAGGCGATCGAGCGCGGCACGGAGGTCGTCCATGCCCTCGCCGGTGGGGGCGTCGACCTCGACGATCTCGGCGCCCTCGAGGAAGGTGCCGGCCACCGACTCCTCGACCTCGAGCCGGGCGAGCTCGCGCAGGTCGGCATCGACGAGGCCGACCTTGGTGAGCACGACCAGACCGTGCTCGACGCCGAGGACGTCGAGGATGCGGAGGTGCTCCTCGCTCTGCGGCTTCCACCCCTCGGTGGCGGCCACCACGAAGAGACAGGCGTCGATCGCACCGACGCCGGCCAGCATGTTCTTGAGGAATCGCACGTGGCCGGGCACGTCGATGAGCGCCATGCGTCGGCCCGAGTCGAGCTCGACCGCGCCGAAGCCGAGGTCGATCGTGAGGCCGCGGGCCTTCTCCTCGGCGAGGCGGTCGGGGTCGGTGCCGGTGAGGTGGAGGACCAGCGTCGACTTGCCGTGGTCGACGTGGCCGGCGGTGGCGACGACGTGCACGTCAGCCGGCGAGGGCCGCGATCGCCGCCGCGACGACGTGATCGTCGTCCGGCTCGACCGTGCGGAGATCGACGATGGTGCGATCGTCGACGACCCGGGCGATGACGGGCGGGGCGTGCGACCGGAGTGCCTTGGTGTGGTCGCCGTCGAGCGCGACACCCACCGACGGGATCTCGGCCGCCGGCAGCGTGCCTCCGCCGGGGACCGACACGCAGTCGACGACCTCGCCGGCGTGCGCCGTCTCGACGACGGCCTCGGCGCGGGCTCGGAGGACCGCCGGCGTGGCGGTGGCCATCCGCCAGAACGGGAGCTGGCCGGCGGTGCGGTCGAGGTAGGCGAGGGCGACGTCCTGCAGCGCGGCGAGCACCAGGCCTCCCGGCCGGAACGCGCGGTACAGCGGGTGCTTGGCGCAGGCCCGGACGAGGTCGGCACGGCCGGCGATGACCCCGGCCTGCGGGCCGCCGAGGATCTTGTCGCCCGAGAAGAGCACGAGGTCGGCGCCGTCGGCGAGGGTCTGCTTGGCGGCGGGTTCGTCGAGCAGCCATGTCGGCGGGCCGTCGGGCAGCCACGGGCAGGCGGCGTCGAGGAAGCCCGAGCCGAGGTCGACGACCAGCGGACGATCGATGCCGGCCAGGGCCGAGACCGGAGTCTCTTCGGTGAACCCCGAGATCGTGTAGTTCGACTGGTGGACCTTGAGCACGAGGGCGAGCTCGTCGTCGACGACCGCCTCGTAGTCGGCGAGGCGGGTGCGGTTGGTGGTGCCGACCTCGACGAGCCGGGCACCGGACTGGGCCATCACGTCGGGCACGCGGAACCCGCCGCCGATCTCCACCAGCTCCCCACGGCTCACCGCGACGCCACGGTCGCGGGCAAGCGCCGCGAGCGTCAGCAGGACCGCGGCCGCACAGTTGTTGACCACGATTGCATCCTCGGCCCCGATGGCCCGTGCGAGGAGCTTGCCGGCGTGGGCGGTGCGACTGCCCCGCTGGCCCGCTGCGAGGTCGAACTCGAGGTTGGTTGCCCGGCCATGGGTCTCGGTGGCCAGCGGCGCGCGGCCGAGGTTGGTGTGCAGCAGGACTCCTGTGCCGTTGACGACGGGTCGGAGCAGCGCGGCGGCGATGCCCTCGGCCACGGTGCGGGCGGCGTCGGGGTCGCCGGCGGCGATGGCCTCACGAGCGGCGTCGACGAGCAGCGGGTGGGGCAGGCCGGAGTCGGCCAGCGAGCGGGCGAGGCGGTCGACCGACGGCGGCCGATCCGCGGGGGCGGTCATGGCGTCGACTCTACGAGCCCCGCTCCCCCGTCGGGCTCGCCCGCTCTTGATGGTGCGATCCCGATGTGCAACCGATAGGTTGCGGAGCATGACGAGTCCCGAGACGACGATCGTCGTCGGCGCCCGCTGAGTTGCCGTCGAGCCACCTGCCCCCGAGCGGTGACGCCGTCGGAGCCGTGCTCGACGCGCTCGCCGACCCGACCCGACGCACCATCTTCGAAGCCGTCGCCGCTCGCGGTCCGATGACCGCCACGGTGCTCGCCGACGAGCTCCCGGTGAGCCGCCAGGCGGTGAGCAAGCACCTCGACCGCCTGGCCGAGGCCCGACTCGTGACGAACGAGCGCGTCGGACGCGAGACCCGGTGGCAGGCGACACCCGGCCCGCTCGACGATGCCCGACGGTGGTTCGACGACATCGGCGCCTCGTGGGACCGCCGACTCGACGACCTCCGCGACCAGGCGACGGCCCGCGATGCGACAAGGCGGGCGAACCGGGCGACAATGGAGGGCTGATGCCGCTCCCCCGCCGCCTCTCGCAGCTCCTCCGGTTCAGCGCGGCCTTCGTCGTGGTCGCGGTGCTGACGCCGGTCACTGCAGCCGGGGTGCTGCTGGCCACGAACCTCTTCGTCCCGCTGCCGGCGGCGATCCCCGAGCCCGAGCAGCTCGAGGCCATCCGCTTCAGCGAGGTCTACGACGTCAACGGCGACCTCATCCACATCTACAAGCAGTTCGACCAGAACATCCCCGTGACCCCGGGCGACATCCCCGAGGTCATGAAGAACGCCGTCATCGCCGCCGAGGATCGCAACTTCTACGGTCACAGCGGCTTCGACATCCGCGGCACGGTGCGGGCCCTGGTCACCGACGTCCGTCAGGGCGAGCTCGCCGAGGGCGGCTCCACCATCACCCAGCAGCTGGCCAAGAACGCGTACGGCGTCGGCAAGGAGCGGTCGATCAGCCGCAAGATCCGCGAGGCCATCCTGGCGTCGCAACTCGACCGATCGATGTCCAAGGAACAGATCCTCTTCGAGTACCTGTCGATCGTGTACTACGGCGAGGGCGCCTACGGCATCGGGGCCGCCGCCCAGGTGTACTTCCAGAAGCCCGTCAACGACCTGACGCTCTCGGAGGCCGCCGTCCTCGCCGGCCTCATCCCCGCGCCCTCCCGGTTCAACCCCCGTGCCGACCCGGGCACCGCCGAGATCCGCCGCAAGCAGGTGCTCGACGCCATGCTCGAGGAGGAGCTCATCACCTTCGACGAGTGGAACGCGGCGAAGGACCAGGTGGTCTTCCTCGAGAGCCAGGGCCCGCCGCCGACGCTGCCCGTCGAAGGCAACCCGCCGGCGCCCATCACGTTGGTGCGCTCGCCCACCTTCGAGACCGCCCGCCATCCGTACTTCATCCAGTACCTGACGAAGTACCTCAGTGTCGAGCTCGGATCCGAGGATCTGCTCTACCGCGGCGGGTTGAAGATCTACACCACGCTCGACCCGAAGGTGCAGGCCGATGCCGAGGCCGCGATGGCCGAGACCCTGAACGGCATCGACCCCCGGACCTCGAACAAGGACGGCGCCGAGATCCAGCACATCATGCAGATGTCGATCACCGCGGTCGAACCGCCCACCGGCTTCGTCCGCGCCCTCGTCGGAGGGCGTGACTTCAACCTCAGTTCGACCAGCATGTCCACGGGAGCGGGCACGTTCGGCGGCTACGGCCGCCAGCCCGGATCCTCCTTCAAGCCGCTCGTCCTCGCCACCGCCTTCGAGCAGGGCATCAAGCCCAACGCCACGTACTCGGGCGGGCCGCTCACCATCGGCGACTACTCCCCCGAGAACTACGGCGGCGCCCGGTACGGCTCGATGACCTTGCGCACCGCCACCCACAAGTCGGTGAACACCGCCTACGTGCGCCTGATGCAGGACGTCGGTCCGTACGAGGTCGTGGATCTCGCCAACGAGCTCGGGCTCAACGTCCGCCCCATCGTCCCCGAGGAAGACGGCAGTGGCCTGTCGATCGCGCTCGGCAGCCGTGAGGTCACCACGCTGGGGATGGCCTCGGCCTACGGCACCTTCGCCAACAGCGGCCTGAGCATCCCACCCACGCCGGTCGTGCGGGTGTTCGACCCCGACGGCAAGCTCCTCGTCGACCGCTCGGTACCCGAGGGGAAGCAGGTCCTCAAGCCCGAGACCGCCGACAACGTCACCGACGTGCTGCAAGGCGTCATCACCTCGGGTACCGCATCGGGCCGCGGCATCGGACGGCCCGCCGCAGGCAAGACCGGCACCACCTCGGACAACAAGGACGGCTGGTTCGTCGGCTACACGCCGACGCTGTCGACCGCGGTGTGGATGGGCTGGGACCCGCCGCCGCCCACGTCGTTCTCGGTGAAGGGTCGATCGCTCACTGGAGGGTCGTTCCCCGCCGGCGCTTGGCAGACGTTCATGAAGCGGGCGCTCGAGGGCGTCCCCGCCACCGAGTTCAACGAGCCGGCACCCATCCGCGACGTCGAGAGCGAGGAGCTCCAGAAGGAGCGACGCGGCTTCGCACCCGGCGTGAAGTCGAAGGTCGGCACCACCAGCGCCGGGGGCCCGTACCTCATCGAGATGGAGCGCCCGTCCGCTCCGGAGCCCACCACGACGACGACGTCGACCACGACCACCACGTCGACGACCACCACCTCGACGACGTCGACCACCACGCCCGACGGCGGGATCTTCGACGACGGTTGACCCGGCGGATACTGGCCGGGAGAACCGGTTCCGGTCAGCCGGTGAGGGAGGTCGGGCACTTCACGACCTCGCCGGCGCACGCCTCGCGGACCGGCACGCCGAAGAACACCGAGTCGGGGATGAATCCGACCGGCGCATAGCGCCGGGAGGAGATCCCGACCAGCTCGCCCTTGGCGTTGAGCAGCGGCCCACCCTGGAAGTGCACGCCGACGGGCGCGTCGTGCTGGATCGCGTTGCCGGAGACGTCGGCGACGTTGCCCTGCACGATGGAGGCTCCGGCGGCGCCGAGGCCGGAGACGGCGAAGATGCGGTCGCCGGTCTTGAGCGAGGACGGGTTCCCGATCTCGATGGCCGGGAGGTTCGGTGCGTCCTCGGCCAGCAGCAGCGCGAGGTCGCGCGCCGGGTCCCAGCTGTTGAGTGTGACCGCCAGCTCGTCGCCGCCGCGGCGGACGCGAACGGCAGGGCCGGGGCTCACCGTGGCCGCCTTGATGGTGGTGTACGAGGTGAGCAGGAACGAACGCTCGCTGTCGGAGAAGAGCACGAACGCCGTGCCGACCGACGGCTGGCCGTTCTCGTCGAGGGTCGACACGAAGTACACGGACGGCTGCACGCCTTCGACGAGCTCGTCGATGGTCTTGCCCGAGGCGGCGAACTGCTCGAGCTCGTCGAGGATGCCCTCGATCTCGGATACGGCCGCGTCCTTGTCCTTCTCGATCTCCTGCTCGGCGAACTCGAGGTCGTCGGCCACCGACCCCTCGACCTCGGCCACCCGCTGGCGGGTGTCGTCGAGCTCGAAGCGGTAGTAGGCGAAGAGTGCGGCGCCGGAGAACGCCGACGCCACCGACATGAAGAACAGCAGGCCCGCGAGACCGAGGATGGTCCTGGGGAGGATGCGCTGCCAGAACGAGATCGGGTCGGCGGCACCGGCGTCGGCGACGCCGGCGTCCGTGTCCGTTTCCGCACCGCTCGTCGACATCCGGACGACGCTACCCCAGCGGTCCGGCCCCGCTGCGACCGCCACGCAGCGGGGCACTCCGGGGGGCGATCGTGGCCACCGTCGGTAGCCTGGACCGGGTGTTCGTCCTGCTGATGCTCGCCTTCCTCGTCGTGCCGATCATCGAGCTGTACCTGTTCGTCCAGGTGTCGGGCGCCATCGGCTTCGGTTGGGCACTGTTCTGGATCGTCGCGGTGTCGGTGATCGGTGCGTCCCTCGTGAAGCGCGAGGGCATGGGCGCACTGCGGCGGGCCAACGAGAAGGTGACCCAGGGTCAGGTGCCCACCGACGAGTTGATCAACGGCATCCTCATCGTCGTCGCCGGTGCCCTGATGCTCACGCCCGGCTTCCTCACCGACATCGTCGGTCTCCTGCTCCTGCTCCCGCCCACGCGCGCACTCCTGCGGGTGTCGCTGCGGTCGCGGTTCGCCGCAGGGCCCATCGTCGTCGGGGGATTCCGGCGCGTGACGAACACGGGCCAGACCGGTGACCCCTTCGGCCGGGATCCATTCGGCCGCGACCCGTTCGGCCGGTCGGGCGACGACGTGATGGACGCCGAGTCCTGGGAGGACCCGCCCGGCGACGACACCGGCCGGCGGGAGCTCGGTTGACCGCGGCCCTGCCCGCACCGGTGACGCCCCGCCCGGCGGCCACCGTGATGCTCCTGCGCGACGCGCCGCACCTCGAGGTGCTGCTGCTGCGTCGGTCGTCGCGCACGCCGTTCGTGCCGGGCGCCCACGTCTTCCCTGGCGGTGCGGTCGAGGACGACGACGCCACCGGCGACGCCCACCTGCACGGCCTCGACGACCCCGCAGCGTCGACGATGTTGGGCGTCGACCGCCACGGCCTCGCCTTCTGGGTGGCCGCTGTCCGCGAATGCCTCGAGGAGGCCGGCGTGCTGCTCGCCACCGATGCCTCGGGCGACTGGATCGGAGCCGACCACCCCTCGGTCACCGACCTCGACCGCCTGCGGTCCGCGGTGGAGAACGGCGAACAGGATCTGGTCGCCCACTGTGCGGCCCACGACGTCCGACTCGCCCTCGACCGCGTCTCGTACGTGTCGCGTTGGATCACCCCCGAGTTCTCGCCCCGGCGGTACGACACCCGCTTCTTCGCGGCACCGATGCCGGCCGGCCAGCGTGCGGTCGCCGACGACTGGGAGGCCGTCGACGCCCACTGGTGGCATCCGTCCGACGCCCTCGCCGACTGGCAGGCTGGTTCCATCGAACTCATCGAACCCACCGTGGTCAGCCTGCGCCTGCTCGCCGGCTTCTCGTCGTCCGCCGACGCCCTGCGCGCCTTCGGTGCCGGCGCACGCCGGCCCGAGCGCATCCACGAACCAGAGGGCGGCATCCGCATCCCCCTGCCGTCCGACCTCGCCGGAGACCAGCGATGAGCCAACGATCCGACACCCAGGTCGAAGAAGAGGAAGAGGGTCCGCGGCCCATCGTCCACGAGGTCGCCTCGGCCCTCAGCCCCTACATCCGGCGGATCGTGGCCGACAACCCCGGCGTGATGACCGGCCCCGGTACCAACACCTACCTGGTGGGCATCGACGAGATCGCCGTCATCGACCCGGGCCCCGACACCGTCGAGCACCTCGATGCCATCGCCGGCTGCGGCGGCGACCGCATCCGCTGGATCCTGCTCACCCACACGCACCCCGACCACGCCCCCGGAGCCGCCGCCCTGAAGGCGCGCACCGGTGCGCCCATCCTCGCGTTCGACGACCGCGACGACGTCCCGGTCGACCGCCACCTCGCCGACGGCGACACGATCGAGGCCACCGAGTTCCGCCTGCGGGCCATCCACACGCCGGGCCATGCGTCCAACCACCTGTGCTACCTCCTCGAAGAGGAGCGCACGCTCTTCTCGGGCGATCACATCATGAACGGCTCCACGGTGGTCATCGCCCCGCCCGACGGCGACATGGCCGCCTACCTCGAGTCACTCGAGAAGGTCCGCATCAAGCGCCTCAAGGCCATCGCTCCCGGCCACGGCCACCTCATCACCGAGGCCCACGCCAAGATCGACGAGTACCTCGAGCATCGCCTCGCCCGCGAGGCGCAGATCCTCGACGCCGTGGTCGCGGCCGGCACCACGACCATCGCCGATCTCGTCAGCGCCATCTACCCGGACCTCGTCGACGAACTGGTGCCGCGGGCCGCCCAGTCGGTGCACGCCCACCTCCAGAAGTTGGCAGCCGACGGCAAGGTCGCGGGCGACGACCCCGAAGGCGACTGGTCCTCGACCTGAACCCGTCGGTCGGCGCTGCGATGTCGACCACACCCGGAGGGTTCCGGGGACGATCCGTCGAATCACTCCTGTGATGGTCACCCGCCTGCTGTCGCTGCCCGAAGCAGCCGACGTCCTCGGACTCCCGCTCACGGGCGTCGAAGCGCTCGTCGGCGCGGGCTACCTCCAGATCGACCACGTGTCCCGCTCGGTCTCCCTGTCGGAGATCAAGGCGTTCCAGGCCCGCAACGCCGCCGGCGGAGGCGCCACGGCCGCCGACGTCCTCGCGGACACCAGCGGACCCCACAGCGCCGCCGAGGAGATCCTCGACGCGCTCGAGGAGTCGATCGGCGACATGGCCCGACGGGCCGCCGACATCGTCGCCACCGTGTTCCCCGAGGCCGCAGGGTGGACCACCACCGAACGACGCCGCTTCGAGCAACAGGCACGCGACCGCTTCTCCGCGATCTTCACGGTCACCCGCAACGCCGGGCCCATCGACGACGAGCTCTTCGACGATCTCGCCGACGCCGGCGGTGCGGCGGCGTTCGCCGGCGCACCCCTGCCCCAGGTCCTGCTCACCCTCCGGATCAGCCGCGACCTCATGGTCCAGACCGCCATCAGCGCCGCCGAGGAACGAGGCACCCAGTGGGGGCTGGCGCTCGCCGTCGTGCTGACCCGCGTCCTCCCGGTCCTCGATCGGCTCACCGACTCGGTCGCCCGCGGCTACTGGTCGGCGGTGCTCACCCGCGAGCAGGAGGCGTTCGCCCGCTACGAACACGTCGTCGAGCACTCGGGCAACGGCATCTACGAGGTCGATCTCGCCGGCCACCTCCGCTACGCGAACCCGATGATGTCGGTGCTCTGCGGACGTGACCGCTCCACCCTCGACGGCGTGGCCATCGCCGAGGTCCTCCCGCCCGTCGATGGCTCCGGCGACGACGTGTACCGCCACCCGACAGCGTCGGGCTGGCGACCGATGCGTGTGCTGCGCGGCGACGGAGTCGAACGCGAGGTCCTGCTCCAGATCACCGCCCGCACCGACGAAGGCCGCCCCATCGGCTTCGACGGCATCATCCGGGACGTCACCGCCGAACGCGAGCTCGAGCGGCAGAAGAACGACTTCCTCGCCCTCATCACCCACGAGCTCCGCCAGCCGCTGACCACCATCCTCGGCCTCGGCGTGACCCTCGAGTCCTACGCCGAGGAGTTGCCTCGCTCCCGGATGGCCCGGATGGGGCGCAGCATCCATCGCCAGTCCGAACGCATCGCCCGCCTCGCCGACGACCTCCACGACATCAGCCGCATCCAGGCCGACCGGCTCGCGCTGTCACTGCGGGTGGTCGATCTCGCCGGTACGGTCTCGGCCGCACTCCGCATGCTCGGCGACCCCGCCGGGGTGCACGTGCAGATCGAGGACGACGCGCAGGCCGTCGCTGACGGGCGGCGCCTCGAACAGGTCATCGCGCACCTGGTCGAGAACGCGCTCCGCCACGGCGCACCGCCCGTGCGGGTGGAGGTCGACCTCGTCGACGACGGCGTGGCGATCCGGATCACGGACCACGGCCCCGGTGTCCCCGACGATGCGGTCGACGGCCTCCTGGTCGAGCTCCGTCCCTCCGCCGTCGACAACCGCCTCCGCGACCGTCCGTCGGGCCTCGGGCTCCCGCTCGCTCGCTCCCTCGTCGAGGCCATGGGCGGACGCATCGAGCACGCCCGACCCGCCGACGGCGGCGCCCGGTTCACGGTGACCCTCCCGACCTCCCGGTGACACGGAACGCCGGTCGCCACCCGTGGGTGGTTGACAGGCGCGCTGATCGGGCCATGGACGTCACCCCCGTCCGTCGGCGTGGGTTGACACTTTTGACCCGATCGGGCCATGGCCCGCGGCTTCGCGAGCGGACAGTATTGGACCTACCACCGAACGAACAGTTCGAGGGGTTGAGCGCAGGTGCCGGTGACGGAGGGCTGCCTGAACAGGACGCCGACGCTCCCCTCGTTGCTGGCCCCGTCGACGACGATGCTGGGGGGCATCGTCTGCGACGGGGTCGGCCATTTTTTCGATGGCCCCACGCTGCTCGCCGGTGGGACCTCGCCGACGGCCACCCTGGGGCCGTCGACGCGTCAGGAGCGCGACTAGAGATCGAGGGCGTCGAGGGCGGCACTGGCCGCGTCGAGCATCCGTGCCGAGCAGCCGGCCATGTCGGCCAGCGGCACCGCCTCGGTGACGATCACCTCGGCCAGCGCGCGGAATGCGATGGCGGCCGGGCCGTCGCCGAGCGCCACCGGCTCGCCGGTGTCGCCCTCGACGGAGACGGCTGGTTCCATCGGGATCTGGCCGAGCAGCGGCACGCCGGCGACGTCGGCCAGCTGCTGTCCGCCACCCGAGCCGAACAGCGCATAGGACTGGCCGTGATCGCAGACGAAGGCCGACATGTTCTCGACCACGCCGGCGACCCTCAGGAAGTTCTTCCGTGACATCGAGACGGCACGTGCCGCCACCTTCTGGGCGTTGACCGCCGGGGTGGTGACGACGAGGACCTCGGCCCGCGGGATGAGCTTGGCGACGCCCATCTGCACGTCGCCGGTGCCGGGCGGCATGTCGACGAGCAGGTAGTCGAGGTCATCGCCCCAGTCGACGTCCTGCAGGAAGTGCTGGACGCCACGGTTGAGCATGAGCCCGCGCCACATGAGCGCCGACTCCTCGTCCTCGACGAGCAAGCCCATCGACACCACCCGCAGCAGCCCGTCGGGACCCTCGGCGTTCGGGACGACCCGCTCATTGGGGACCATGTACTTCTTGTCGGCGATCTCGCGTGCGCTGAGGCGGCCGCTGACGCCGAGGAGCCGGGGCACGGAGAAGCCCCAGATGTCTGCGTCGAGGACACCGACCTTGAGACCACGCGCCGCCATGGCAGCTGCGAGGTTGACCGTGACCGACGACTTGCCGACGCCCCCCTTGCCCGACGAGACGAGGATGACCTTGGTGAGTGGACCGACGGCCGAGTCTTCGCGGCGCTGGGAGATGTTGAACCGGGCCCGCTCCATGGCGTGGGCCTTCTCGTCCTGGTTCATCTCGTCCCACGCCAGCTTCACGTGCTCGACCCCGGGCAAGGACCCGACCCGGGTACGGACGTCCTTCTGGATCTGGGCGCGGAGCGGACAGCCCGAGGTGGTGAGTGCGATGGTGACCACGACCCGACCGCCGTCGACGGTGACGCCTCGGACCATGCCGAGTTCGACGATGTCGCTGCCCAGCTCGGGGTCGATGACGCCGCGCAGCATCGACGTGACGTCGTCGGCGGTGACTTCGGAAGGGGGCACCGTGGGAGCGGACGGCACGGCGGGGCGGTCGTCGGGTGCAGGCATGGCGCCATGCTATCGGCGCCTCCGGCAATTCTCCCGGCGTCTCCCGTGGAAACCTGACTCGGTCGCCCGGTAACGTGGCGCCGTGGCGACCGAGCACCCCGACGAACCGACCTTGGCCACGCCACCGCGCCTCGAGATCCTCAAGACGCTCGGCGACAACACCCGCTACGCCATCTATCTCGAGCTGGCACGCGCCCCACGCCCGCTGGTCACCGCCGAGATCGCCGAGATCCTCGGCCTGCACGCCAACACCGTTCGCCCCCACCTCGAGCGCATGCGCGACCTCGGCCTGGTCGAGGTCAGTGCGGTCCCCACGGGCGCCGTCGGTCGACCCCAGCACCGCTACCGCATCGCCGACGACGCGCCCAGCCTCGGGCTCGAGCCGCCCGTGTTCCCGCTGCTCACCCGGATCCTGCTCAGCGGGGCAGCCGCCGCCGGCATCGAGCCCGACGACCTCGTGGACGCCGGCGCCGAGCAGGGCCGCACCGACGCAGCACGCGTGGCGCGGGGCCTGCGGTGTGCCGATGCGCTCGAGCAGCAGCTCGGCACCCTGGGCTTCGACCCCGCACGGGTCGACGATGGTGACGACGTCACCATCGCCTTCAGCCACTGCCCGTTCCGCGAGCTCGCCGAGGCCCACCCCGACCTGGTGTGCGGCATCCACCGCGGCATGGTCGAGGGCTTCGTCGCGGCCCGAGGCGACGGAACGGTCACCACGTTCCACCCGCTCGTCGACAGGACCCCGTGTCAGGTCGAGCTCCGCGTCCGCTGAGCCGTCGTGCGCGTGCGGTGAATCGTCCGTATGGAGTTACGATGGTGGCCATGATCACCCTCACCGACAATGCCGCGTCGAAGGTCAAGACCCTCATCCAGGACGAGGGCGACGAGAACCTGGCCCTCCGGGTCGCCGTCCGGCCCGGCGGTTGCTCCGGCTTCAGCTACGAGATGTTCTTCGACACCGACGTCGCCGACGACGACAACGTCACCGTGTTCGGCGAAGGCGTGAAGGTCGTCGTCGACGCCTCCAGCGCATTGATGCTCGAGGGCGCGACCCTCGACTTCAAGGACGGCCTCGAGTCCGGCTTCTCGATCAACAACCCCAACGCGCAGCGCACCTGCGGTTGCGGCAGCAGCTTCTCCTGATCGGCCGCTGACCCGGCGGGTCGGCTTCAGCCCTCGGCGGGCGCGACCACCACGACCCGCACGTCGCCGCCGAGCGACGACGCTCGGTCGGCCAGGTCATCCGAGGTGAGCGAGCCCTCGAGGTCGAGCGCCACCACCGAGGTGAGCGCCGCGTCGGCGTCGACCCGCAGCTCGTCGACCTCCCGGGACGCCCGCAGCTCGTCGAACCGGGCGAGCATCTCCTGCTGCTCCCGACGGCCCTGATGCGTCAGGGCGACGATCTCCTCGATGCCCTCCGACACGAGTTCGTCGATGCGTTCGCCCGCACGGTCGACGGGCGGCACGGGGCGGTCGAGCGTCCACCACGAGACCTTCCACTGCGCCTGCAACCGACGCACGTGCCGCTGGGCCGTGCGGACGGCGGGCGTGGTGTCGAGTGCCTCGTCGGTCACCTTGCTGCGCGGGTCCCGGGCCCGGAGCACGTCGTCGACCCCTTCGACCTCGACGCCAGGGCCGACGAGCCCGCGCCAGGCGTTCTCGGCATAGCGCACCCGATCGAGCGCACCGTCGACCCGGAGCTGGAGATCGTGCACCGCTGGCGGCGGTGACGGTTCGATCGAACCGCCGTAGGCCAGGTCGGTCATCGCCGACATGCTGGCCAGGTTCTCGCTGGCCATCTCGCTGTCGTCGTCGTTGCCCCGGGGGCGCAAGACGGTGAACAGCCCGAACACGCCGGCCAGCGCGGGCAGAGCGAAAGCAGCCGGGCCGATGCCGGCGGTCTGCGCCGCCACCGCGACGAGCACCGCGCCGAGGAACATCAGCCCTGCTCCCACCATCGACTTGGTCGACCGGTCGGACTCGTCGTCGGGCTCGTCATCGTCATCCGCATCGGGCGCGCCGAACTGGTCGAGGGCGGCGAGGTCGTCGTCGGGGCCGAAGGACCCGAGACCGGACCGCCACTCGGCCTCGGCGGCCTCGAGCTCGGCCCGGAGCGCCTCGGCTGCCGCTCGAGCCGTCTCGACCTCGGCGGCGGCGGCGCGGATGGTGTCGGGGTGCACGGCGAGCCCGGTGGCCTCGCTGACCCGATCGCGCATGTCGGCTCGGGTGTCGGTGACGAGATGCCGCGCTGCTTCGATGCGGGCGGCGAGCCGGCGGAGTGTCGCGATGTCCGCGACCTCGACACAGTCGAGCGAGCGGAGGTCGTGGGCTCGCTCGTGCAGGTCGAGAGCATCGACGGCTGCGGCGCGGCGGGCGACCGCGGCGAGCCGCTCGGAGATCGCGGCCTCGAGTTCATCGAGGGAGAACACCAGCTCGGCACCGAGCCGCTCGGCGGTCTGTTCGGCGACGGACTCGGGGTCATCGGCGCGCACGACGACGTGGCCGCTCCCCGCAAGCACCTCTTCCACCTGGTCGCTCGTCAACTCGGATTCCTCCACGCAACCTCCTGGCGACGTCCGCCGGGCCTCACCCTACGAGCCGATCGAGGGCCGAGCGGATCTCTGCTCCGTCGAAGATGTAGTCGAGGCGCTCGACCACGACGCCGTCGGTGTCGACGGTGTAGAGCACCGGCTCGAACGGCAGACCCAGCGCGCCGATGACCGGCGCGAAGTCCTCCTGGTTCTCTGCAGGGTTCGTGTAGACCTCGGCGTGGACGAACGTGACGCCCGGATAGGCACCGATCTGGTCGAGCAGGATGTCGAGGATCGGCCCGCACACCGCCACCTGACAGAACGCAGGGGTCGAGACGAGCAGGACGCTGGGACCCGTGCCCACCACGTCGGCGTAGCTGGCGGCGTGGAGGTCGCAGGCCGGCTCACGGGTGCAGATCGGCGTCACCCCCATCGCGTCGTCGACCGTGGGGGTCGGCACCGCCGGCATGGCCTGGCCGGGACCGACGAAGTCCGCCACCGACGGATCGTCCGCCGCGACGACCTGGAACTGGCTGATGACCTCGCCCGCATCGGTGTCGAAGGAGTAGTCGTAGAAGCCGGCAGCCTCCGGGACGAACGAGAACGCGTAGTACGGGCGGGGCAGGCCCTCGGCGTGGAGGGTGGCCGTGATGGCGTCGGCGACGACCGTGCCGTCGGGGTCCTTGACGGTGACGATGAACTCGGCCGGCGAGTCGGGGACGGGGAGCAGGCCGTCGGAGTCGGAGAGGCCGAAGGGCACCCGAGCGGTGACGCCGGCGGCGAAGTACGGCCCGAAGAAGCGGACCACCGACAAGACGTCATCGGTGGGCGGGCCGTCGTCGCCCGATGACGTGGGCCCACCCGTGGCGGTCGTCGTGTCGTCGTCGCCGCAGGCGACCAGGAACGTGGTGGCGGCGGCGCCGGCGAGGAACTGCCGGCGGGACAGCGGGAGCCACCGACGGGTGGAGCCAGGAAGGTCGACGGGCATGGGCGCGACCGTAGTGTGGCCGACATGACCGTCGAGATCGCTGGCCCGACCTCCCATCGCGGCGACCCCGGTCGATGAGCGACATCACCATCCTGGTCAACGGGCGATCGGTCGAGGTCCCCGACGACGGCACGCTGCTCGACGTCCTGCGCGACCATCTCGGCGAACGGGCCGCCAAGGACGGGTGCAGCCCGCAGGGCCAGTGCGGCTGCTGCACGGTGCTCATCGACGGCGCACCACGTGTCGCCTGCGTCACCCCGGTCCGCCGGGTCCGCGGTCGTTCCATCACCACCCCCGACCACGTCACCGACGCCGCGCAGTGGGCCGAGGCGTTCTGCGCAACCGGCGCATCGCAGTGCGGCTTCTGCACGCCGGGGATCATCGCCCGCTTCGCCGGCCTCCGGGCCAAGAACCCCGACGCATCCGAGGCCGACGTCGAGCAGGCGCTGCTGGCCCACCTCTGTCGGTGCACCGGCTGGCGCACCATCATCGACGCGTGGTCGGCGTTCGGCGCCGACACCGCCCCACGAGACCTCGAAGCCGCCGCCCGGCGAGCCGAGCTCGAGGGCGGGCGCCCCCAACGGGTCGACCCCGACGTCGCGCTCGGCCACGGCGGGTTCGCCGAGGACACCGCCCCCGCCGAGAGCCTCGTCGCACTGCTCGACGCCGATGGCGCCTGGACGTTGGGCGAGAGCGTCGCCGCCGCGCGCGCCGCCGCCGACGCCGTCCAGGGCCGACGGACCACGGCCGACGCCACCCCACCCATCGACGTCCCACCGGGCGACTGGGATCTCGTGCTCCAGACGTCCTGGGTCGAGCCGGGCTACCTCGAGACCGACGCATCGTGGGCGGCTCCCGGCGGCGACCCCGCCGATCCACTGGCCAACGCGGGCGCCTTCGGGGGCAAGACCACGACCTCCGTCGCCGACGCGGCCCGCCGGCTGGTGGACGAGCAGGGTCGGTCGGTGCGGGCTCGCTACCGGCGCGAGGACACGGTCCGCCTCGGCCCCAAGCGCCCGCCGATGGCCGCCGGGCTCCGCGACGACGGCACCGGCGTGGTCCGGGTGGCCCGGACGCCGGGCGTCGTCGACGTCATCCGCGCGGTGCTGCCCCTCGTGGACATCGAAGAGGTCGACATCCCGGGCCCACCGACGTCGCTCGACCTGCGGGCCGCCGGGTGGCTCGAGGCCACGGTGCTGGCCATCGCGCTCGCCCACCGGGAGTCGGGAGCCGACGACGAGGTCGGCCCGGTCACCACGCCCGACGGTGGCACCGCCAGAGCATCCATCTCCGCCGACGGCACCGTGCGCGTCACCGTCGACGCGGGCACGCCGCTCGACGAGGTCGTGCTGCGGTCGTACTGCATCGGCGCGGCGCACCAGGCGCTGTCGCTGGTCACCTCCGAGGCCATCGCCGTCGACGACGACGGACGGGTGCTCGACCTCACGATCCGGTCGTTCGGCATCCTGCGCGCCGTCGACACCCCGCCGATCGAGATCACCGTGGTCGACTCCGACGCGCCGCCGGTCGCCGTCTCCGAGGCGGTGTTCGCGGCGGTGGCCGCTGCGGTGTGGGTCGCCCAGGGTCTCCCGTCCGTGTGGCCGACCCGCCGACTCCCGGGCAAGATGGCGCCATGAGCACCCCCGTCGGTCCCTACACCCCCTCCGTCCGCAGCGGCGACCTGGTCATCACCTCCGGCCAGATCGGCATCGCCGACGGCGCCCTCGTCGGCGCCGACATCCGGTCGCAGCTCGAGCAGGCGATGACCAACCTCGCCACCGTGCTCGCCACCCACGGCGCCACCCTCGACGATGTCGTCAAGACCACCGTCTTCCTCGTCGACATGGGCGAGTACGCCGAGATGAACGAGATCTACCTCGCCGCCTTCGGCGACCATCGACCGGCGCGATCTGCCGTGGCCGTCGCCGCGCTCCCGCTCGGTGCCCGGGTCGAGATCGAGGCCATCGCCCACTGCCCGGCGTGAGCGCCGACGGCTGGCCGGCATGATTCCCACGGCCTCGCCCGGGTCTGGCACGATGACGTCATGATCGGAGCCGCCATCATCGTCGTCGTCCTCATCGTGGTGATCCCGGTGAGCGTCCTGATGTCGGGCGCGCTCGGCTCGGCCATCATCGGCTTCTTCCTCAAGAACGAGGCCGACGCCAACCACGAGGGCAGCGAGCTCATCGACCTCAACGGCTGACAGCAGGTCGGACAAGACCTCGCGGTCAGCCCGGAGGGAGCCGCCAGGCGACCGGCGGGTCGGGACGTGACCAACAGCTCCGTGCACACGTGGGCGCCCCCGCAGCGGAGCGAGGAGGCGCCAATGAACTCAGCTCATCCATCTCGACTGGCCGAAGCGGTAGCCCACCGAACGGACGGTCTGGATCAGACCGGCGTGCTCCTCGCCGAGCTTGGCCCGGAGGCGCCGGACGTGGACGTCGACCGTGCGGGCGCCGCCGTAGTACTCGTAGCCCCAGACCCGTGACAGCAGCGTCTCGCGCGTGAAGACCTTGCCGGGGTGCGAGGCCAGGAACTTCAGCAGCTCGTACTCCATGTAGGTCAGGTCGAGCGGCCGGCCCGAGATCGCGGCCTGATAGGTCTCGAGGTTGAGGGCCAGCTCGCCGTACTCGACCAGCTCCGGGCGGGCGCCGCGGCCGGTCTTGTGGAAGAGGTGCCGGAGGCGGGCGTCGAGCTCGTTGGTCTGGAACGGCAGCACGCAGAAGTCGTCGAAGAGGTCCTCGCGCATGTCGAGGTCGACCAGCTGCTCGGCCGAGACGATGACCAGCACCGGATCGAGCGGGATGTCGCCCTTCCGGATGGATCGGCACATGGCGAAGGCGCCCTCGGGGTCGGTGACCGCGACGATGACGGCGCCG
Organism: Acidimicrobiales bacterium; assembly: GCA_041618235.1. Classification (GTDB taxonomy): domain Bacteria; phylum Actinomycetota; class Acidimicrobiia; order Acidimicrobiales; family Salinilacustritrichaceae; genus Salinilacustrithrix. The sequence continues at coordinate 2,709 of JBFJNI010000011.1, read as the reverse complement.
GGCCAACCGTCGACCGGCTCGAGGCGCTCGACGTCGGCTTCGGAGCCGACGCCGGTCCAGGGATAGCCGCAGAGGTCCAGGCCTTGGGAGAGCACCGGCGGCGGCGGATCGGGGAAGACGAGCAGGGGTTCCACGGGGCTACCAGCTCGACAGGTAGCGGGCGACCTCGAACGGGGTGACCTGTGCTCGGTACTGGTCCCACTCGGCCCGTTTGTTCCGGAGGAACCACTCGAAGATGTGCTCGCCCAGCGCCTCGGCGACGAGCTCGGACTTCTCCATGGCGTCGATGGCCTCGGACAGCGACGCCGGCAGGGCCTCGATGCCTTCGGCGGCGCGCTCGGCGTCGGTCATCATCCACACGTTGGCCTCGGCCTCGGGCGGGAGCTCGTAGCCCTCGTCGATGCCCTTGAGCCCGGCGGCGAGGATCACCGAGAAGCTGAGATAGGGGTTGCAGGCGGGGTCGGGGGCTCGGTACTCGAGGCGGGTCGAGGTGCTCTTGCCCGGCTTGGTGACCGGCACCCGGACGAGGGCCGAGCGGTTGTTGCGGCCCCACGACACGTGGACCGGGGCCTCGAACTGCGTCTGGCTGCCGTAACCGGAGCCCTGGATCAGCCGCTTGTAACTGTTGACCAACTGATTGGTGACGGCGGTGATCTCTCGGGCGTGGTGGAGCACGCCGGCCATGAACGCCTTGCCGACCTTCGAGAGCTGGTAGGGGTCGGACGCGTCGTGGAAGGCGTTGGTGTCGCCTTCGAACAGGGAGACATGGGTGTGCATCCCCGAGCCCTGCACGCCCTGCAGCGGCTTGGGCATGAACGTGGCGTGGACCCCGGCCTGCTGGGCGATCTCGCGCACGATCAGCCGGAAGGCCATGACGTTGTCGGCCATCGAGAGCGCATCGGTGTATCGCAGGTCGATCTCGTGCTGGCTGGGGCTGTCCTCGTGGAACGAGTACTCCACGGGGATGCCCAGCGCCTCGAGCATGTGGATGGTCTTCTTGCGCAGGTCGTTGGCGACGTCGGCCGTGGTGAGGTCGAAGTACGAGCCCGAGTCGAGCGGGACGGGCGGGGTGCTGCCCTCGCCGGACTCGAAGTAGAAGTACTCCATCTCGGGGGCGACGTAGAACTGGAAGCCCTTCTCGCGGGCGACGGCCAGGTTGCGCTTGAGCACGTGGCGGGGGTCGCCGGCGAACGGCGTGCCGTCGAGGTTGGAGATGTCGCAGAACATCGCGGCCGACGAGTTGCGCTCGTCGCCCGGCGGGCCCCACGGCAGGATCTCGAACGTCGACGGATCGGGCAGGGCCAACACGTCGGACTCCTGCACCCGGCTGAAGCCGTCGATGGCGGAGCCGTCGAAGTGCATGCCCTCGGCGAATGCCGACTCGAGCTCGGCGGGCGAGATGGCGAAGGACTTCAGCTGCCCGAGGACGTCGGTGAACCACAGCCGGATGAGGCGGACACCTCGTTCTTCGACCGTCCGCAGGACGTACTCGCGTTGGCGTTCCATGCGGCGATGGTACGTGGGTGGATCTCTGCTGCCTACAGTCGTGACCCGGCCCTGGACACCCGTTCACAAAGCGTTCACACGCGCGAAAAGGTCGGGAAAAGCTTGCGGGTGTGAAATGGTCGAGTACCCCACCCACTTCTCTGCGAGAGGCACCGAGCACGTGAGCATCAAGGCTGAATACATCTGGATCGACGGGACCGAGCCCACCCCGCTGCTCCGCTCCAAGACCAAGATCATGGAAGACGGCACCGAGCCCCCCATCTGGGGCTTCGACGGCTCGTCCACGAACCAGGCTGAAGGTCACTCGTCGGACTGCGTGCTCAAGCCCGTGTTCGTGTGCCCCGACCCCATCCGGGGTGGCGACAACATCCTCGTGCTCAACGAGGTGCTCGACATCGACATGACCCCGCACCCGTCGAACACCCGGGCCGCTGCGGCCGCCGCCGCCGAGAAGTACGCCGCCCAGGACATGTGGTTCGGCATGGAGCAGGAGTACACGTTCCTCGAGGACGGGCACCCGCTCGGTTGGCCGCGTGGCGGCTTCCCCGGCCCGCAGGGCCCGTACTACTGCGGCGTCGGCGCCGACGAGGTGTACGGCCGCGACATCGTCGAAGCCCACATGGACGCCTGCCTGCAGGCCGGCCTGAAGCTCTCGGGCATCAACGCCGAGGTCATGATGGGCCAGTGGGAGTTCCAGATCGGCCCCGCCGGCGTCGTCGAGGTCGGCGACCACATGTGGATCGCCCGCTGGCTGCTCTACCGCATCGCCGAGGACTTCGGCGTGGCCGCCACCATCGACCCCAAGCCCATGCCGGGCGACTGGAACGGTGCGGGCTGTCACACCAACTTCTCCACCAAGCTCATGCGCGAGAACTACGACGCGTGCATCGCAGCGGCCGAGGTGCTCGGCAAGTACCACGAGGAGCACATCAAGCACTACGGCCCCGGCGTCGAGCGTCGCCTCACCGGCATGCACGAGACCGCCCCGTGGACCGAGTACTCCTACGGCGTGTCCAACCGCGGCGCCTCGGTGCGCATCCCGTGGCAGGTCGAGGTCGACAAGAAGGGCTACATCGAGGACCGGCGTCCCAACGCCAACATGGACCCCTACGTCGTGGCCCAGCTCATCACCGACGCGGTCTGCTCCGCCGAGGCCTGAGCCTCACCGCTCACTGATCGGACGCGACGATGCCCGGGCCTCGC
>JBFJNI010000010.1:0-59135 GCA_041618235.1 Acidimicrobiales bacterium | reverse complement strand
GAACCTCGACTCTGTCGAGAGCGTTTCCATCGCCGTTCTCGTGGAGCGCCTCGGGAGGCTCAGCGACGGACGGATGGATCAGGTCTGCGCGGCCCTGGCCGTCGCGGTGGACTGCCAACGCTGACCGCACCGGCTGCCGGGCGAATCGAACAACGTCAGCTCCGCCTCGTCGGGGGGTTCGAAGATCGTTGCCCACTCCTCGAAGTGCTCGCAGGTCATGGGCGCGGCGGTCCATTCGCCCGATGTCCTGCGACGGGCGGCCCGTTCGATCAGCTCGTCCAAGAGGCGCGTCGAGGTGATGGAGCTCGACTCCCACCCCCAAGGCGCGCGCCCCGAGTCGCTTCTCGTCCCGTTCGGCTCGCGCCCAGTGGCCCCACTCCAGGATCACGCTCTGGCCCTGGGCGGGGAACTCCTGGGTGAGTCGAGGCGCCCACGGAAGTCCGCATCCCACACGTCGGCGCCGAGCCGGGTCACCCAATCGTCCTCGTCCAACCGGATCGCAGCGAGCTGTGGTGCGAGCCGACGAGCGAGCGTCGACTTGCCTGATGCCGGAAGCCCGCAGATCGGCACGAGTCGTGTCGAGTGCATCGCCATCCACCGTTCCTACAGGAACCACCGTGACGAACGTCCGGCGCGACTCAGGCGACCGCTCTCTGCATCGCTTCGAGGTAGCCGCGAAGTGCCTCGAGCTGCAGCCTTCGAGCGATGGGTCGGGCGAGTCGAGCCGCCCAGAACCTCGGCTTCGAGAAGGCCACGATCCGGAACCGCACGAGGTCGCCGTCCGCGTATTCGATCAGGAAGGCCTCCTCACCCTCCTCGGGGTGGAGGGGCAGCGTCCCGTAGGCGAAACCGAAGCGACCGGGTTCGTCCACGACCCGCACGACTCGACAGACGGCAAGGGCCGTCCCGATGGGGAGAGGCGCAGCCAGCGCAACAGTGCAGCCCTCCTCGACCACCGCCCCCTCAGAGACGGCGATGCCCGCACCGAGGTGCGCGGCCCAGTGCTCCAAGGCGCTCCGGGCTCGGTCGAACGCCTCAGGGCCCGACCCGAGAGGGACGGACTCGTCGTCGTGGACGTACCCGGCCGGCATGGCGCCCGACAGCGTGGCCCCGATCGCCGCGTACGTCGGCTGCGCATCTGCGTGACGCCGAGCGAGATCGGCAAGAGCAGCCGGAGATGGCCGTCGAAGCCGCAGCATTCCGAAGAGCGTTGCTCGACCGTTCGGACGCCCTCTCGAGGTCGACGACGTCACCCGAGGTCAGATCGTGTAGGCCGCGTTCCGGATGACCGACTCACCCAGTGCCCGGTCGCCCTCGATGGCGACGTCGGGGTGCGACGGATCGCCGGCACGGCGTCCGGCGGCGTAGCGGACCCAGAGCGTCGTGGGGATCGTGATGGTGGTGGTGGGCTCGTCGAGGTCGTGGACGACGGCGGCTCGGCCGTCGACGCGGACGTCGACGATGCGCTTGGTGTCGCCGGTGAGCTGCAGCCGGACCGACTGCCCCTCGGTGGCGCCGGCCTTCTTGCCCACGACGAAGCCCATGGCGGTGGTCATCTCGTCGAGCATCACCTCGGCCGCGGGACCGGACGTGTTGCCCGGCATGCCGAGCGCCTCGCGGCAGTCCTGCTCGTGGATCCAGCAGTCGAACACCCGGATCTGCATGAAGCGGCCGTAGGTGTCCTGGCCGGCAGGGGTGAACGACTCGGCGTCGAACTCCTCGTCGGTCATCGCCTTGAGCGCGGCCTTGCGCTCGCCGGCGACGAGGGCGAACTCGGCCAACACCTCGGGGCCCGACTTCGAGCGACGGACGGCGATGGGCACCTCGTTGAAGGCGCCGATGTCGTTCTTGACGTACTCGGGCTTGTCGATGCCGGGGTCGGTGTCTGGCCGCCCGAGCAGCATCAGCTCGGTGCCGATGACGTGGCTGAAGTTGTCCTTCACCGTCCACCCGGGCACCTCGCTGGGCGTGTCCCACTGCTCGTCGGTGAGGTCGCGGCCGAGGGCCAGGAGCGAATCGAACTGGGCGTCGAGGGCGGCGACGATGGTCTCGCGGTCAGATGCGGCAGGCATGGTCGCGACACTAGGCGTGGACGTGCCCCGGGGAGGTCGGACGCTCCTCGGGGTCGGCACCGACGCCGAGCAATCTGGCGACACCCGACGTCGAACGGGTCCGCCAGCTGTCGCCAGATTCCTCAGGAGGTCGGCTCGGACCGGCTCGAGAGCGCTCGCCAGAGCGAGCGGTAGTTCGGATGGGTGATCTCCTCGGTGACCCACCCCGAGTCCACCAGCTCGCGGTGCAGCGCCGGCAGGTTGCGCCACGGCACGCCCATGTCGACGTGGTGGGCGAGGTGCCAGCCGGTGTTGAACGGCACGATCCAGAACCGGGCCAGCCACGACTGGCGGACCACGTGGGTGGTGCGCCGGCGGTCCTTCGAGCGCTCCATCCCGCCGTGCTCGGCCAGCGAGCGGAGGCGGTTGATGACCCGCCAGATGGTGAGCCAACTGCCGAGCCAGAAGAACGGATACGTGAGGACACCGACCGGGCCGGCGATGGCGACACCGAACGCCGTGAGCACGACGGCCACGCCGATCTGGGCGACGACGATCTTGCGGGCGATGCCGAATCCTTCTTCCTTGCGGACGGCTTGGAGCAGCACCTCGAGGTTCTTCCAGCCCGACGTGCCGCGCAGGTCGCGCCAGAGCTTGCGCTTCAGCGACGCCCGGGTGATGGGATAGCCGTTGTAGAGGTTGAGGTCGGGCTCGTCGGGGCCGAACTCATCGCGGTGATGGGCGAAGTGGCCCCGCCGGTAGAGCTCCATCGGGACGAAGCCCGGGTACGAGCACAGCCAGCGGCCGACGAGGTCGTTGGCCCGCTTGTTCGTGAACAGCAGCTTGTGGGCCGCCTCGTGCATCCCGATGGCGAAGCGGGCGTGCACCGGCCCCATGAAGACGAACCCGGCGAGCCACGCCAGCGGATGGCCGATGGCCAGCGCGATGCCGATGGTCACGAACGCCTGGACCCAGCACAGGGCCACGGAGCCGACGTTGCGGACATCGGCGATGCGGCGGAGGTCGTCGCGGATCTCCCACACGGGCATGCCCGACTCGGTGAGCCGATCGGTGGGCAGGACCTGCGGGAGACGCTCGATGGAGGGAACCATCGTGGTCCCCGCGGCACCGGATCCGGTCGTGCCAGCATTCGTCACAGCCATGCGACCACCTTACAATTATTCGACACATGTCGGCAATGCGTGATACCCGACGCCCGCTGACCGCACGGTCGGTCATCGCGTCCACCCTCCTCGGCGTCGATCCACCACGACTGCCGGCGCGGGCGCTGGTCCGTTCGGGCGAGCTGTTCGGCCTCCGCGAAGGAGCGACCCGGACGGCGCTGTCGCGGATGGTGGCCGCCGGTGAGGTCGTCGCCGACGACGACGGCTACGCGCTGGTCGGCCCGCTCCTCGCCCGCCATGCTCGACAGCAGACGGCGCGTCGACCGGCCGGTGAGCGCCAGGTCGAGGCCGCGTGGGACGGCACGTGGGAGCTCGTGGTCGTGACGGCCGAACGCCGGCCCGCCGCCGACCGCAGTGCGTTCCGCGACGCGGCCCGGCGTCTTCGGCTCGGCGAGGTCCGCGAGGGGCTGTGGGGCCGACCCGACGACCTCGAGCCCAGCCGTCAGCCCGAGGACCGCGCCGTCGTCGACGACCAGGCCACCTGGGTCCGTGGCGCCCGACCCGATGAGCCTGCCGTGTTCGTCGCCGCATTCGACCTCGACGGGTGGGCGGCCGGCGCCCGCTCGCTCGTCGACGAGATGACGGGGGCGCAGCCGAGACTCGACGACGGCGACATCGGCGCGCTCGGCGACACCTTCGTCACGGCCGCCGCGGTGCTGCGGCATCTCGTGGCCGATCCGATGCTGCCCGGTTCCCTGCTCCCCGATCGCTGGCCCGGCGCCGAGCTGCGCTCGGCGTTCGACCGATTCGACCGCTCGTTCAAGGCCACCTGGCGATCTTGGCACCGTCAGACATTCGGGTCGCCGCCTCCGAGAACCGGCTGAACCGGAGATTCCGGCGACCGGCGAAAATCTCTTGAGTTGTCGAGCCCAGGCGCCGAAGCACTGCTCATGCAATTGGGCGGAACGAAGATCTGGAGCGCAGTCGCCGCCGTCGTGATCGGCGGCATCGGCGTCACGGCGAGCATGTCGTCGGCGGCGGACGACGCGACGGTCACCGCCGCGACCCCGACGGCCGCCCAGGAGCCCGTCGCCCTCGCCCGCACGGCCACCACGCCGAAGCCCACGACCACGACGACCGAGGCGCCGACCACCACCGTCGCCCCGACGACCACGGCTGCGCCGACGACCACCGCCGCACCGACCACGACGGCGCCGCCGCCGCCACCGCCCACGACGCAGGCACCGCCACCGCCGCCGCCGGCACCGACCACCACTGCGGCCCCGCCGCCCCCGCCGCCTCCTCCGCCGCCCCCCTCGGGCCCGAAGAACGGCAGCCGGAACACCGGGTGCGAGCAGTACATGTACAGCCAGATCAACCAGGCCCGCGCCAACGCCGGCCGGCCGGCACTCGCCTTCGACACCGGCATCCAGTACATCGCCGTCAACTGGAGCGATCACCTCGCCGGTACGCAGAAGCTGGCCCACAACCCGAACTACGGCAGCCAGATCGCCAAGCACCGCAACTACCGCACCGCCGGCGAGAACGTCGGCCGCGGCTGGGACAACGCCACCCTGTTCCAGGCCTTCATGGACTCGCCGGGCCACCGTCAGAACATCGAGAGCGCAGCGTTCTCCCACGCCACGCTCGGTTGCATCACCGACGGCAGCGGCCAGCTCTGGGTGACCCAGAACTTCTGGGGCTGAGTCGCTGGTCGCTCCCCTGCGGGAGCTCCTGCGCTCACCCAGTTCTTCGGCTGCGCCCCACAACTCACCGGTGAACTCGCGGCGATCAGTCGGTGACGGTGGCCCAGAAATCCTGAAGCGTTGCCGCGCCGGCCTCCGGTGCCTGCGAGGGCCAGAAGTGGCCGGCTCCCGGGATGACCGCGAAGCCCGCACCGAGCTGCTGCGCGGTCTCCGAGGCCAGCCGCTCGTCGCTGAAGGGATCGTCGGCGGGGTGCAACACCATCCCGGGCGCCAGCGTCGAACGCCACGGCCCCCAGTCGGCATGCGGGTTCGGCAGCGCCGACCGATACAGGTCGAGGATCGAGGCACCCATGACCTCGTCGGACGCCTCGGCCATCTCGAGCGCATACGGCATCGGGACACCCATCGACTCGTAGGCCGCCGCCCGATCAGAAGCGGGGGTGTCCGACTGGCTCTGCACGAAGGCTTCGCCATCGCCCGGCGTCTGCCAGATCTTGGCGATGTCGTGCCACTCGTAGTCGGGGTGGGCGATGTTGCCGACGTCGGCCGCCCACGACCGCAGCAGGTGACCGTGCGCGGTGGCCACCCGATAGGTGATGCCCGCGCCCCAGTCGTGGCCGACGAGGTCCACCGGCTCGTCGATGCGACCGAGCTCGGCTACCAGCCAGTCGGCGTACGCATCCTTCGTTCCGGCGAAGCCGTCGGGGCGGGCACAGCCGAAGCCGGGCAGCTCCAGCGCGACAGAGGGGCGGTCGAGCAGCGCGCGCAGCTCGTTCCAGATGCCGGCCGTCTCGGGGACGCCGTGGACGAAGACGATCATGGCGGCACGGTAGGAGGTGAGAGGGGTGCCGTGCTCCGTAGAGTCGGGACATGACCGACGCAGGAACTCCGGCCACGAACGCAGGCTCGACCTCCGATCGCCTCTACTTCCGCCAACTGCTCGCCGGGCGCGACTTCGCGCAGGGCGACATGATCGCCCGGCAGATGGTGAACTTCGTCTACCTGGTGGGCGACCGCGAGACGGGCGACGCCGTGGTCATCGACCCGGCCTACGACATCGCCGGCCTGCTCGACGTCCTCGCCGCCGACGACATGCGCCTCACCGGCGCCCTCGCCACCCACTACCACCCCGACCACGTGGGTGGAGACATGATGGGCCATGGCATCCAGGGGGTCGCCGAGCTGCTCGCCCAGTGCCCGGTGCCCATCCACATCCAGGAGGACGAGAAGCCGTGGGTGCAGCGGGTCACCGGCGCCAGCGACACCGACCTCGTCACCCACGTCTCGGGCGACACGGTGATGGTCGGCGACATCCCCATCGAGCTGATCCACACGCCCGGCCACACGCCCGGCAGCCAGTGCTTCTTCGTCGACGACAAGCTCGTCGCCGGCGACACCCTCTTCCTCGAAGGATGCGGGCGCACCGACCTCCCCGGCGGCGACGCCGGCCAGCTCTACGAGTCGCTCACGCAGAAGCTGGCCAAGGTCCCCGACCACGCCACCTTGTTCCCCGGCCACCTCTACTCCCCTGAGCCATTCGCCGAGATGGAGTACGTGCGCCGGTTCAACATGGTGTTCCAGCCCAAGGACAAGGACACGTTCCTCCGGATGTTCGGGCGATGACCGACCCGTCGACACCGCCCCCACCGCCCGGTCCCCCGCCGGGGTGGTACCCGTCGAACGGCGGAACGCAGTGGTGGGACGGCAACGCCTGGGGCGAGTGGCAGCCGCCGGCACCCGGCGCAGGCCCCAGCCCGGCTCCCAACACGGTCCCGGCGATCATCGCCCATGCCGGCGGCATCGTCGGCGGGTTCATCGCTCCGCTGATCGTCTACCTCGCCACCGACAAGGCCGACACCTTCAACCGGACCGAAGCCGCCGAGGCCCTCAACTTCCAGCTCACGCTCATGATCGCGTGGGTGGTCGGCATCTTCGTCGCCATCGTCGGGGCCGTCGTCACCCTCGGCCTGGGCCTCATCATCATCGTGCCCGCCTTCTTCGCCGTGCAGATCGGGGCGATGGTCCTGATGATCATGGGCGCGGTCGCGGCCGGCAAGGGCCAGCCGTACCGCTATCCGATCAACCTCCGCTTCATCACCCCCTGAGTCGGCCAGACAGGAGTCGGACAGGAAATCGCCGTGGATCACTCACGTATGGCGTGAGTGATCCACAGTGACTTTCCGAGACGCCCGGGGTGGGGATGGCTCGAGTCAGAGGAGGAGATCGAGCAGGCCGCCGCCGGTGAGGGCGATGACCAGTGTCGGCGGGATGAGTCCGACGAACGTGGCGCCCAGCGCCGTGCGCATCGGCATGCTCGACACGCCACAGAGCCAGTCGACCGGCTGCAGCAGGAAGGTGAAGCACCGCAGGAGGACCACCGTCCAGAAGCCGCGCCCCGACAGGCGAGCCTCGAGGTCGCGGATGCGTGGCGGCATCTTGTCCTCGAAGGCCGCCCGACCGAGGCGGCGGGCGGCGATGATGCCGATGGCGCTCGCGAGGAAGCCGCCGACCAGCGAGAGCGCCACGCCGCCGGCGGTGCCGAAGAGCGTGGTGGCCGGGATGACGAACACCAGGCCGGGCACGTTCAGCGGTACGAGCAGGACCATGAGCCCGACGAACAGCAACGGGCCCCATGCACCGGCATCGTCGACGGTCCGGCGTAGGCGGTCCTCGTCGCCGACGTGACCGATGATGCCGCTGCGGGAGACCAGGAACACGGCGAGCGCGATGACGGCGCCCACGGCCAGGACCCGCACCACCCGCATCGCGCCGTCGGGACGGACCACGACGTCCTCGGCCAGGTCGTCCACCACCTCGTCAGCCCAGTGGTCAGGCGCGCCGTCGAGGTCACGAGGAGAGTGCGGCTTCACCACCCGAGACTTCGGCGTGCCGCCTCGATGTTCCTGCCGGTAACACCTCCAAGCGACACTGCCAGCATGGGCAGCCCGTGTCAGCCGAGGTGGTCGGGCAGGCGGTCGAGGATCGCCTGCCACGACTCGTGGCCGGGGTCGATCACGTCGAAGTGGTCGGCGCCGGCGACGATCACCAGCTCGGCGGGATCGCCGGCCGCCGCCGCCGTCCGGACGTAGCGCTCGGATTGCGCCGGCGGGACGACGTCGTCACGACTGCCGTGCACCGCGATGACCGGGACGCCGATCGGCACCAGCGCGAGCGGCGACGCGACGGTGTAGATCTCCGGCACCTCATCGGGATCCGCGCCCAGGAGATCGGGGCAGGCGCGGCCACCCACGCCGTCCTCCGCGCAGGCGACGAGGTCGAGCACCCCGGCCTGCGGGAACGCCACGATGGGTCGAACGAGCGGGTCGGCGCCGGGAACGCCGGCCGGGAGGACGTGGCGGCTGGCGACCCAGGCGGCGAGGTGGCCGCCGGCGGAGTGGCCGGCGACGGCGACCCGCTCGAGGTCGAGGCGGTCACGGTCGAGGACGGCCAGGTGGTCGACCGCTGCAGCGACGTCGTCGAAGGTCTCGGGGAAGCCGCCCCCGCCGCCGACACGTCGGTACTCGATGTTCCAGGCCGCGTAGCCGGCGTCGACGAGGCTGGCGGCGAGACCGTCCATCAGGTCGAGCTCGTACTGCTGACGCCAGAAGCCGCCGTGCACGAGGACCACGACCGGCACCGCGCCGTCGCCGGCGGGCAGCCACAGGTCGGCGAAGGCGTGCTCGTGGTCGGCGAACGCGATGCGCTCGCGGGTGGCACCGTCGCCGGCGTCGATCGGTCCGGCCCCGACCGCCGGCCCCGAGGATCCGTCTGCAGCACACGCCGTCGCCCCGAGACCAGCCGCGGCGCACAGCGCGAGGAACGAGCGACGGGCGAGCGTGGGCACGCCCGGCAGTCTGCCGCCGACGCAGCCGTTTCGGGGGTCGCCGACCGACGGACGGCGATAGCGTTCCTTCCGTGAGCGATCCCATCCTCGACGTCGACCTCCTGACCTTCGAGCAGGGCGATGCCAGCGCCCGCCGGGGTGTGATCGACGGCGTCATGCGCAGCCTGGCCACCGGGTTCGTCTACTGCGACACCGACCTCTCCGAGACGTTGCTCGACGACGCCTACGGAATGCTGCGGACCTTCTTCGAGCTCGACCAGGAGCGCAAGGACGCCTGGGTCGCGGCCGGCACCCACGGTCAGGCGGGCTACACCGGCCTGTTGGTCGAGACGGCAGCGACCTCCGACGTGCCCGACTGGAAGGAGATGCTCAACTGGGGTCCGGCGATCCCCGAGGGGCATCCGATGCGGCGCAAGTACCCGCACCGCTTCCACGACCCGGTCCTCCCCGAGGCCGACGTGCCCGGCATCACCAAGGTGCTCACCGAGTTCCACGAGCGGGTCTTCGACCTCCAACGCCGGTTCCTTCGCATCATCGCCCTCGGCCTCGGCGCCGACGAGCACCTCTTCGACGAGCTGGTCGCCGACGCTCCGGTCCTCAACCGGGCGATCCGCTACCCACCGATGTCCGCCGCACCCGGCGACGCACCTCACGAGTGGGCCGGCTCCCACGCCGACATCAACCTCACCACCGTGCTCCCGCGGGCCACCACCAAGGGCCTGCAGGTCGAGGTCGGTCAGCCGGGCGAGGGCCAGGTCTGGGTCGACGCCGCCCCGCCCGAGGGCCACGTCATCATCAACACCGGCATCATGCTCGAGCGCCTGTCCAACGGGAAGATCCCGTCGGGCTGGCACCGTGTCGTCGGCGACCCCGACCACGATGGCGAGCGCTACTCGGTGGTGCAGTTCTGCCACCCCACGCCGTGGACCATCCTCGCGCCGCTCCCCTCGTGCGTCGACGCCGACCACCCCGTGCGCTTTGCCGGCATCGAGGCCGCCGACCTGCTCGACCAGGTGCTCTACGAGATCAACCTGGTCGAGGACGCCCGCCGGGTCGAGTAGCGGGGAACCAGGTACCCGGTCCGGAACGTCCGATGGCCATGCGACGACTGGGGACGATCGGATGCGCGCTGCTGCTGGCGACCGCGGTGGCCTGCGGGACCGACGAGGCGTCGGTCGGCACCGGGGGTGACGGGGGTTCGAACACGACGACTGCGGCTCGGTCTCCTGACCAGCGCTACCGGTTCTCGGGCACCGTGCTCCAGGGTCCGACCGGCGGCCCGCAGCTGTGCAGCTTCGTCCTCGACTCGTACCCGCCGCAGTGCAGCGGCGGCCAGGACCTCGACGGTTGGGACTGGTCGACGGTTCGCCACGAGTCGGCGAACGGCATCCGATGGGGCCGATACGAGCTGATCGGAACGTGGGACGACGGGCGCTTCACCTCGACCGAGCTTGCGACGACACGCGCACCAGGAGCCGCCTCCGCGAACGACGAGCCCGATCCCCTCCCCGTGCCCTGTGACGACCCGCCGGTCGGAACGATCACCGAGGACACGGATGCGGTCGACCCCGCCTACGACTATGTGGACGCCCAGGACGACTGGGCCGGGAGCTGGCACGTCGGCGACGTCTACGTCGTCGCGTTCACCGGCGACATCGAGCGCCACACGCGTGACCTCGCGACCCGATGGGACGGCCCGTACTGCGTGACCTCCAGCCCGCGCAACCACGCCGAGCTGGAGCAGATGATGATCGATCTCGCGGAGGAGTACGGCGCATTCTCATCGGCGATGGCCCCACATCGCGGCGGGGTCGACCTCACCCTCTGGGTCGACGATCCCGACGTCCAGTCCGAGCTCGATCGCCGGTACGGCGCCGGCGTGGTCGAAGTCGACGGCCACCTCCGACCCGTCGACTGAACCCGCACGGGAGGACGCCCGGGGACCGAGGGCGAAGACTCTGGGGTGACCATCTCCGATGACACCCTGGCCGCGGCGCCCGAGCACCCGGTCCGCTCGGCTGCCGCTCGTCGGCGGCGGCGCTGGGTCCTCATCGCCACCGTCGTCGCCCTGGTCCTGGTCGCCCGACGCTCGGGGCTCACCGATCTGCTGAGCGACGAAGACCGGCTGCAGTCGCTGGTCGACGGCGCCGGCTGGCTCGGCCCGCTGCTCTTCGTCGCCCTGTTCACGGTGCTCGTCCCGGTCGGTGTCCCCGGTCTGGTGTTCGTCCTGCCCGCCGCCGTCGTCTTCCCCGCCCCGATGGCCATCGCCGTGAGCCTCGCCGGCGGCTACACATCGTCGGCCATCGGCATGTTCTTCGCCCGCACGGCCGGACGGGAGACGATCGCCGCCAAGCTGCCGCCCCGATTCGCCCGCTGGGACGCGGCGCTGGGCCGGCGGGGACTGCCCGCCGTCATCGGGCTCCGTGTCGTCACCTACCTCGCCGCGCCGGCCGACTGGCTGCTCGGCCTGTCGTCGATCCCGACCCGACATCTCGTCGTCGGCACCGCAGTCGGGCTCGTCCCGCCGACGCTGCTCTACGTCATCGCCGGCGGCGGCGTCCTCGACCTCGTCCTCTGACCGCGCCGGCCGGGTCCTGTCGTTCCGCACCACCCCGGCCGCCAACCATTCCGACGCCGCTCACCACGACCACGTCGTGCCAACCGACGCCGGAAGGGCGTGCCGCGCCGACGAATCGTCGACGAATCGCTCCACAAGGGCGTCCCGCTAGCCTCGCCGGATGGCCGATGCCCCCGACATGTCCAGCAAGCCCCACGTCTACGTCCCCCCGGGCGAGATCCCGCCCATCAAGCTGATGATCGAGGACATCGTCGAGGGCGAGGGCCCCACCGCCACGAGCGGCGATTCGGTCGACGTCCACTACGTCGGCACCTCGTGGAAGACCCGCCAGCAGTTCGACGCCAGCTGGGATCGCAACGAGACCTTCTCGTTCCGCCTCGGCGCCGGCATGGTCATCTCGGGCTGGGACGAGGGCGTGCAGGGCATGAAGGTCGGCGGTCGACGCCGCCTCGTCATCCCGCCCGACAAGGCCTACGGCAAGCAGGGCGCCGGCGGGGTCATCGGCCCCAACGAGACCCTCGTCTTCGTGGTCGACCTGCTGGCCGTCAAGTAGATGCCAACGGCGGCCCGCGACATCACGGTCGACCGGGAGGCCCTGCTCGACTTCGTCCGAACCCGCCACCGCTACATCCTGGGCACGACGCGCCGCGACGGCCGCCAGCAGCTCAGCCCGGTCAGCGGCGGGGTCGACGAGCAGGGTCGGCTCGTGATCTCGAGCTACCCCGAGCGGGCCAAGACCGCCAACCTCCGCCGCGAACCGGCGGCCACGGTCATGGTGCTGTCCGACGAGTACAACGGCGAATGGGTCCAGGTGTACGGCACGGCCGAGGTCCTCGATCTCCCCGAGGCCCTCGACCCGCTGTGCGACTACTACCGCAGCATCAGCGGCGAGCACCCCGACTGGGACGAGTACCGCGAGGCGATGCAACGCCAGGGCAAGGTCTTGCTCCGCATCACCGTCGACGACTGGGGACCCGTCAGTCGGGGCGGCTTCCCACCCCGACTGCTCGCCGACTGATCGACGGTCAGCCGGACGCCTCGGCCAGAGCCTTGAGCCCGGCCACGAACTGCTCGAAGCTCGGCTGCAGATCGGGAAGGTTCCGGCCGATCAGGCCGACGAGGAGACCCTCGAAGTCCTCGTGCACGTTGACGTGCGTGCCCGGGCCATCGGGCGTGAGGGTGAAGGTGCGAGTGCCCTTGAACAGTCCGAGCGGCACGCCGCCGGTCCAGATCATGGACGACGGCCGGTCGAGCGTGGCGACCTTCAGCGGGAATGCCCGGCCCGGGCTGACCTCGGTCCAGAGCTTGATCTTGGCCCCGGCCGCGATCTCCCCCTCGGTCTTCGTCACGCCCGAGTCCCACGACGGGTACGCCGGCAGATCGGTGAGCACCGTCCACACCGAGTCGGGTGGTGCATCGATCGTGACGGATGCATCGAAGCTCGGCATGTTCCCGGTCTCCTCGTGGTCGGCGCCCGCGCCCGGTGCCGGGCGACCTCTACCGTACCGAGGCGTCGCACCGCACTCGCGGGAGTGTCACCCCACCTCGGTAGCGTCGACAGGATGCACCTCGGGCCACAGACGGAAGCGACCTTCGTCGCCGGCCATCGTGGCCGCGACGGAGTCGTGGCGCTGTGGTCGCCGGACGAGCCCGCCGAACCGGTCTCCGGCACCCACACCGAGCTCGACCTCGTGCTCGCCGGCGGCCCCACCACACGGCCTGCCGAGCTCCACCCGGTCGCCGACGTCATCGGTCCGCTCGCGTCACTTCCCGCGGCCCGCGAGGTCCGGCCGTCGGTCCGGGCCCTCGCCGTCGCCACCCGGCTCGCGCTCGACCTCATCAGCCGCGGCCGCCTCCTCCCGGCCACCGCGCCCGACGGCACCGACACCTGGCGGCTCGGGCCGCTCGATGCCGACGACCGCAACCGGATCGAGCAGCTGGCCGACGCGCTCCCAGCGGCGGTCCACGCCACGCCCGTCACCGTCGACGGCGTCACCGACCGCGCCCGGATCACCGCACCGAACGCTGCTGCCGTGGCCTTCCTCGACGCGGTCGCCGACAGCTTCGTCCGCACCGCCGCCGCCCCGGCCATGGCCGGGTCCGAGGCCTTCGCCGGCCAAGGGATCACCGACGTCCGGGCGGCCGAGTCCTGGCTGCGATCGGTCGTCGCCGGCACGGGCAGCGACACGGTCCCCGGACTGCGCATCGTCTTCGCCGGCGACCCCGACGAGCGGGTGCAGGCGGTGCTCCAGATCCAGAGCCGCCTCGATGCCAGCCTGGTCATCGACGCGTCCGAGCTCTGGCAGGCGCCGGCGTCGGTGGTCGGCCGCTTCGGCACCGACGTCGAGACCGACCTGCTGCTCACCCTGCGCCGGGCCGCCACCATCTGGCCGCCGGCCGAGCGACTGCTGCAGGAGTCCACCCCCGAGTCGCTCGACCTCGACGACCATGAGGTCGAGGAGCTGTTCGGCCCCGTCGCCGACGAGCTCGCTGCCGCCGGCCTCCCCGTCCTGTGGCCGGCCGAGATCCTCCACCCACTCGAGCTGCGACCGGTCGTCGGCACGCCACAACCCGACGGCGGTTCCACCGGCCGGCTCGACCTGTCGTCGCTCGGCGAGCTGCGCTGGCACGCCACCGTCGACGGCACCGACCTCACCGAGGCCGAGCTGCTCGAGCTGGCGCAGGCCAAGCGGCCGGTGGTCCGCCTGCGGGGCCGCTGGGTGCGCGCCGACCCGGCGCGGCTCAAGCGGCTCGAAGAACGGCGCGACGTGCCGGTCGGCGACGTCCTCTCGGCCGCGCTGTCGGGCACGCTCACCGTCGACGGCGACATCGTCGAGGCCGAGCTCGAGGGCCCGCTCGTCGACCTCGCTTCACGCCTCGCCACCATCGATCGCATCCGCGAGCAGCCCGAGCCCGCACTGCTCGACGCCGAGCTCCGTCCGTACCAGCGACGCGGCCTCGCCTGGCTGGCCGAGATGGCCGATCTCGGCCTCGGCGGGGTCCTCGCCGACGACATGGGCCTCGGCAAGACCATCCAGGTCATCGCCCTGCACCTCCTCCGCCACGCCGATCCCGACCGCCAGCAGCGGCCGACACTCGTCGTGTGTCCGGCCAGCCTCATGGGCAACTGGGAGCGCGAAGCCAGCCGCTTCGCGCCCGGCGTCCCGGTGCGCCGCCACCACGGCACCAACCGCAACCTGGGGGAGGTGGCCGGCGACGAGATCATCATCGCCACCTACGGCATCGCTCGTCGCGACGCCGACCTGCTCGGTCAAATCCCGTGGGACCTGGTCGTCGCCGACGAGGCGCAGGCCATCAAGAACCCGCTGTCGCGCACGGCCAAGGCGATGCGCACCATCCAGGCCAACGCGCGCATCGCGCTCACCGGCACGCCGGTCGAGAACCGCCTCACCGACCTGTGGGCCCTGCTCGACTGGACCACCCCCGGTCTGCTCGGCTCGCTCGACGCCTTCCAGCGCTTCGTCGCCACCCCCATCGAGCGCGAGAAGGACGAGGAGGCCACCGCCCGCCTCGCCGCCACGGTCAGCCCGTTCCTGCTGCGCCGGCGCAAGTCCGATCCCGAGATCGCTCCGGACCTCCCGCCCAAGACCGAGACCGACCGCTTCGTCGGCCTCACCGTCGAGCAGGCCACGCTCTACAAGGCCACGGTCGACGAGCTGCTCGACGACGTCGAAGAGGCCGAGGGCATCAACCGACGTGGCCTGGTGCTCAAGCTGCTCACCGCGCTCAAGCAGATCTGCAACCACCCGGCCCACTACCTGTCCCAGGACGGTCCGCTCGCGGGGCGGTCGGGGAAGCTCGAGGCGGTCACCGACCTGCTCGGCGTCATCGTCGACGAGGGCGACTCGGCGTTGGTGTTCACCCAGTACGTGTCGATGGGCCATCTCCTGACTCAGCACCTCGACTCGGTCGGCATCGAGAGCCAGTTCCTGCACGGCTCGGTCCCGGTCAAGAAGCGCGACGAGCTGGTCGACCGCTTCCAGGCCGGCCGCCCGCAGGTGTTCGTCATCTCCCTCAAGGCCGGCGGCACCGGCCTCAACCTCACCAAGGCCACCCACGTCGTGCACTACGACCGCTGGTGGAACCCGGCCGTCGAGGACCAGGCCAGCGACCGGGCGTGGCGCATCGGCCAGGACCGCGCCGTGCAGGTCCACCGCATGATCTGCGAGGGCACGCTCGAGGAGCGCATCGCCGTGGTGCTCGCCGCCAAGCGCGACCTCGCCGACGCCGTCGTCGGCGGCGGCGAGTCGTGGGTGTCCGAGCTGTCCGACGACGAGCTCGCCGCGCTGGTCGGCCTGTCGGATGGCTGGTCGTGATGGCGGAGTGGGGCTGATGGCGCGCCAGTTCGGTTCGACGTGGTGGGGCCAGCAGTGGCTCGAGGCGCTCGAGGGCATCGCCGCCGGCAGCGAGGGCCGGCTGTCGCGCGGCCGCACCTACGCCCGCCAGGGCCGGGCCGAAGACCTCGTCATCACGCCCGGTTCCGTGCAGGCGTTCGTGCAGGGCACCGCCGACGACCCCTACGACGTCGCGCTGGCCATCCGCCCGTTCCGCGACGACGAGTGGGACGCCGTGCTCGACGCGATCTCGGCCAAGGCCGCCCACGCCGCCGCCCTGCTCGACGGCGAGCTCGACCCCGGCGTGGTGGCCGACGCCGCGTCGGTCGAGGTCGACCTGCTCCCCCGCGCCCGCGACCTGCGCACCGCCTGCAACTGCCCCGACGACTACGACCCCTGCAAGCACGCCGCCGCGGTCTGCTACCTGCTGGCCGAGGCACTCGACGCCGACCCCTTCGTGCTCCTCCTGCTCCGGGGCCGCCGGCGCGACGAGGTGCTCGACGCGGTGCGCGCCCGCCGGTCGGGCGGCGCGGTCGAAGCCGAACCCGACGAGGTCGTCGCCGAAGGCGTCGATGCGGTCGAGGCGTGGGCCCGCACCCCGGGCGAGCTGCCGTCGGTGCCGCTCGTCTCCCACGGCCCGGCCCGGCCCGCCGCCTGGCCCAGCGACCCACCGTCGCACGCGCCGTTCGACGGCCACGGCCTGAGAGCCCTCGCCTCCGACGCCGCCCGCCGGGCGTGGGAGCTGTGCGCCGGCGCCGACGACACCGGCCTCGCGCTCGACGAACGCACCGACCTCGCCCGCCGGGCTGCCGACGCCTCACCCTTGCAGCGCGACCAGCTCGCGCTGCGCAGCGGCATCCCCGCCGTCGAGCTCGACGTGCTCGCCAACGCCTGGCGCTGGGCCGGCGCAGCCGGTGTCCGGGCGACCGAGGAGCCCCGCTGGACCCCGCCGCCCCTCGAGATGGCCCGGGCGCGCGACCTCGTCATCGATGCCGGCATGACCGCCCGCCGCGTCCACATCAGCGGCAACCGGGTCACCGGCGAGGGCAAGGTCCAGTACCGGCGCAGCCGCGACGGCAACTGGTACGCGTTCTCCAAGGCGCCCGGGCGCTGGACGATGATCGCTCCGCCCGAGGCCGACATCGAGGACCTCGTGATCCACGAGTTCCGTGGCTGAGTCGGTTCCGTCCGCGGGCACGTAGGGTCGTGCGCCGTATGGCGCAGATGATGGACCCGACCGATCTCCCCTTCGTCGTGATGGAGGCCCGCGAGCGGCCGATGCACGTGGGTGGACTCCAGCTGTTCACGACGCCGGACGACGCCGGCCCCGACTACCTGCGCGACATCTACGAGGCGTCCCTCGAGGATCCGCACGAGCTCCACCCGCTGCTCACCCGACGCCCGGGGAAGACACCGATCATCGGTCGCTTCCAGTGGGAGGTCGACGAGAAGATCGACCTGAGCTACCACGTCCGCCACACCGGTCTCCCCCGACCGGGCCGCATCCGCGAGCTGCTCGAGGTGGTCGGTCGGCTCCACGGCTCGCTGCTCGACCGCAACCGCCCGTTGTGGGAGGCCCACCTCATCGAGGGCCTCGACGACGGCCGCTTCGCCGTCTACACCAAGGTCCACCACGCTCTCGTCGACGGCATGTCCGCGATGCGGATGATGTCCGACGCGCTGTCGACCGACGCCGACGAGCGCGACATGCCCCCGCCGTGGGCCGCCCGCACCCGCATCCGCCAGGCCCGCGGTCCCGAACCCGAGCGCGACGGCATCACCGGCCTGTCCGATGTCGTCGCCGGCGCTCTGAGCGGAGCCGCCGGAGTTGCGCGGTTCGGCTACGACACGATCGGTGTCTCCAGCCGGTTGCTGAACACCGTGCGCGACGGCATGCGCGACCACGCCAACGTCCTCCCGTACCAGGCGCCGCCGACGATGTTGAACGTGCCCATCACCGGCGCTCGCCGCTTCGCCGCGCAGTCGTGGGAGCTCGACCGCATCAAGGCCGCCGGCGCCCGGCTCGGCGGCACGCTCAACGACACGGTGCTGGCGATGTGCGGCGGGGCGCTGCGCCGCTACCTGCTCGAGCAGGACGCCTTGCCCGACACGCCGCTCGTCGGCATGATCCCCGTGGGTCTGAAGAAGGCCGACGACGAAGCGGGCGGCAACTCGGTCGGCGTGATCCTCGCCAACCTCGCCACCCACACCGACTCGGGCGCCGAGCGGTTCGAGTTCGTGAAGAAGTCGATGGACGCCGGCAAGGCGCAGTTCGAGGGCCTGTCGCCGGCGCAGGTCATCGCGCTGTCCTCGCTGTCGGCCTTGCCGATGGCGACCGCGCCCCTGTTCCGCTTCGAGAAGTTCCGGCGCCCGCCGTACAACGTCACCATCTCGAACGTGCCCGGCCCCCGCGAGGCCCGCTACTGGAACGGCGCGCGGCTCGACGGCTCGTACCCGGTGAGCATCCCGATGGACGGCCAGGCCCTCAACATCACCTTGTCGAGCTACAACGGCTCGCTCGACTTCGGCCTCATCGGCGACCGCAACGCCGTGCCCCACCTCCAGCGCATGCTCGACCACCTCGAGGAATCGCTCAACGAGCTCGAATCCGCCTGACCCCCAAGCGAATCTGGCGTCACCTGTCGGAGGTGTTGCGGGTCGATTGACGCCAGATTCCCTCGGGTGGCGCGCCAACCGATTGCGGCGCCGATGCGTCTCCCTCGCGATGATGCCCACCATGGAGCAGATCCCCGAGCGCCAGCGCACGCTCGAGTCGTGGTACCACGACCACTTCGTGGAGCTCGCCCGGCTCGGCGCCCTCGCCTGCGGTGACCGCAGCGTCGCCGAGGACGCCGTCCAGGACGTGTTCGCCGGCATGTACCGCAAGCCACCGGTGCTGCGCGACCCCGGGAACCCGCTCCCCTACCTGCGCACCGCAGTGCTCAACCGGTGCCGCTCGACCATGCGCCGGCGTGGCACGGGCGAACGGGCGACCCTCCGTGTCGTCGCCGACACCGACACAACCACCGAGCACGTCGAGCGGGATGCCGTCTCGACCTCGACCCGCGCCGAGGTCCTCACGGCGATCCGGGCGTTGCCGTACCGCCAGCGCGACGTCATCCTGCTGCGCCACTGGCTCGGCCTCTCCGAGTCGGAGATCGCCGACACGCTCGGCATCAGCCCCGGCACCGTGAAGTCGGCCGCCAGCCGCGCTCGCACCACCCTCGCCACCGTCCTGGAGCCGCTCCGATGACCGATCCACGCGATCCTGATCCGCGCCTCGACGAACTGGTCTCGGCCTCGCTCCACGACGAGGCGGGCGGCCACCACCCCGAGCCCGACTGGGACGACGTCCGTCAGCGGTCCGACCACGCTCGCCGTCGTCTGTGGCAGCTGCCGGCGCTGGCCGCCGCGCTGCTCGTCGTCGCCCTCGTGGCGGCCGCGATCATCGCCGATCGTGGCGACGACGACGCCGGTGTCATCGCCGACGAACCCGACCAGACCACGCAGCCCGACATCACGTCGACGACCTCCACGTCGATGGTGCCCGACTCGACCGTCGCGCCGACGCCGACGACCGACGCCGGTGGCACGTTCTCCGACGGACCGATGGCCGACCCGCTGCAGCTCCCGGCGGGCGCCCCACTCGCCGACGACGAGGTCGCGGCCGTCGTGTCGGCACCCAGCGAGGACGAGTTCGGTCGTGTCGACGTCGTCGTGCTCTCCACGACCACCGGCGAGGTGGTCCGGCCGCTCGTCGAGGGCTTCGACACCGTCGAGGGCGGCGTGTTCCAGATCGTCCTGACGCCCGATCGACGAACGGTCGTCTACACCTTGGCGACGTCGGCGTGCACCAGTCGGGTCGAGGCCGTCGCAACCGACGGCTCGTCCGATCCGGTAGTGGTCGCCGACCTGGCGACCACGGTGGCGTTCTCGCCCGACGGTGGCCACCTGGCCATCGATCGGGGCGACGAGTGCATCGGTGCGGTCATCATCGACTTCGTGCCGGTCGCCGGCGGGCCCACCATTCGATACGAGGCACCACCGCAGGCCACCGGGACGACCGAGTCGATGGTCTTCGCGGGGCCCCGTTCGGTCAACTACATCAGCACGTCGAACGGGGTGCCGGGGCCGTCGTACCTGGTCGACTTCGCCGAGAGCACCGCACGGGTCTCCGTCGCCGACGGCAATCGCCGACTCACCCATCTCGCGTCCACGAACGGCACCGTCACCGCCTTGGAGACCTGCTGCGACGAGAGCGGGAGCGGGTCGGCCTCGCTCATCACGCTCGACGGCCTCGAGGTGACCGATCGCCGGCCGGTCGACGTGGCGGACATCCGCCTGATCGCGTTCATCGGTTTCGACCGGCGGGGCGCCCTCGTGATGACCGACCGCCACGCCTTGACGGTCGACGGGCGTGTCGTCGCCGAGGACGTCATCCAGGTCGCACTCTGAGGCATCGGAGCGCGTTGCTGAACAACTCGGGAACGACGCGTGGAGGCGGTGGCAGCGTCGTCTCGTTCGTTGCATGATCCGGACATGCCCATCGACGGAGCCCCCGCCCGCTACGACGACCTCTCGGCCGTCTATCTCAACTGCACGCTCAAGCGGTCGCCGGCCACCTCGCACACCCAGTTCCTGATCGATCACTCGGCCACGATCATGGAGCGTGCCGGCGCATCTGTCACGCAGTTCCGCGTCGTCGACCACGACGTCGCGTTCGGCATGTCTCCCGACATGAGCGAGGTCGACGCGGCCGACGGCGGCGTCGAGACCGACGATTGGCCGATGATCCAGCAGGCCGTGCTCGACGCCGACATCCTCGTCATCGGCACACCGATCTGGCTGGGGGTGAAGTCGTCAGTGGCCACGATGGTGATCGAGCGCCTCTACTCGTGGTCGGGCAAGACGAACGACAAGGGCCAGTACCTGTATTACGGCAAGACCGGTGGCTGCGTCGTCACCGGCAACGAGGACGGCGTCAAGGCGTGCGCCATGGAGACGCTCTACGGCCTCGCCCACATCGGCTACACCATCCCGCCCCAACCCGACTGCGGCTGGATCGGCGAGGTCGGCCCCGGCCCCAGCTACGGCGACCCGATCGAGGGCTCCGACATCCCCAACGGCTTCGACCGCGACTTCACCATGAAGAACACCACGTTCATGACGTGGAACCTGCTGCACACCGCCCGCATGTTGCGCGACGCCGGTGGCGTGCCCGCCTTCGGCAACGTGGCCGGGCAGTGGGAGGCCGGCGAGCGCTTCGGCTACCCCGACCCCACCCGCTGATCGGATCTTGCGGCCGCTGCCGCGCCACGCGTCGCAACTTCGGCCGCAAGATTCCCCGGTGGCGCGTCAGGCCATGCCCATCATCGCGGCGTAGTTGCCGCTGTAGAACTTCTGGCGGGCGACGGCCGACACACCGTCCATGGTCTCCTCGAAGCGCTGGATCGGATCCTTGGTGCCCTCGGGGTGCGGGTAGTCCGACGAGAAGAGGAACAGGTCGTCGCCGCACTCCTCGATCATCCACCCCACTGGCTCACGCGGGAACGGGGTGAAGAACAGGTTGCGGTGCACGTACTCGGACGCCTTCATCGGCAGGTTGCCCATCACCGGCTCGCCCCGCCCGAACGTGGCCTGGCACAGGTCGAGCCGGCGCAGCCACGGCACGACCCACATGGCGCCTTGCTCGATGCAGCCACCCATCAGGCCGGGATGGTCCTCGAAGATGCCGTCGAGCACGAGAGCCGAGAGGAACTGCTCGGGCACCTGGTGGATGGCCATGTAGTCCTTGCCGCGGATGTTCTCGCCGCCACCGAGGAAGTCGGAGACCGGGCGCCCGTTGTCGTGGAACGCCGGCTTGAGCGCACGGCCCGCGCCGCCGATGTGGATCAGGAACGGGACGCCGCGCTCCTCGAGCGTGGACCACAGCGCGTCGTGGTCGGGGTGCGTGGGGCTGATGCCCTTGCCCGGGTGCGACGGGAACATCACCGCACCGGCACCGTCGTCGAGCGCGTGCACGGTGAGCTCGAGCGTGTCGGCCGGGTCGAACCACGGCACCGACGCCACCGACACGAGGCGATCGTCGTCGGAGCAGAACGCATTCATCGCCCGGTTCAGCGCGCGGGTGCCGCCCTTGTAGAGGTCGAGGTCGTCGCCGGCGAACTGGGTGGCCGCGAAGGTGGGGAACACGAGCTGGGAGTCGAAGCCCAGCAGGTCGAGTGACCGACTCCGCTCGGCCGGGTCGAACGCCCCGAGCGCACCCCAGCCCTTGGCCGTGAGGACCCGGTCCTCGAGCTCGGCCGCAGCCGACGAGTCGCCGGCGCGCTGCTCGGCCTCCTCGATGGCCTTGTCGGCGAGCGCGCCGGCGCCGCCCAGGTAGAGGGGGCGGATGCGGTCACGCACCGACTCCTCGGCGTAGGTCTCGAGCCAGCCGGGCAGCTCCATCACGTGGCTGTCGGCGTCGAGGATGGTGGTCGAGCCCGCGTACGGCGCGTCGACGGTCGGGCTGGTGGCGGTCATTCGGTTCCCCCCCGGAAGTCGGTGCCGGACGGCACCCGAACTGACGCAATCGTAACTAGCCGAGGAGACCCTCGGCAAGGGGGCCCAGTATCAGAGGAACGCGGCGAGCGGGTCGCCCTTGGACTCCTCGGCCACCTTGGCGATGTCGTCCTCGATGGTGGTCGAGCCGCGGGCCATCAGCAGGCCACCGACGATGCCCGTGGGCCCCATGGCTGCGAGGCCCCATCGGATGTCGAGGGCTTCGGTGATCATCCCGACGATGACGCCGCCGGCGATGCCACCCATGACCGCGACCATCAGGCCGAGCAACGAGAACATCAGCGGCCGGAGGCGAGGGGGGCTGATGGCCGACAGCGCGGTGTAGAGGGGTGCGATGCCCACCTGCATGGCGAACAGGCCGATCCACGCGGCCGGCACGAACAACCAGACGGACGGCAGGAACACGGCGAAGGACAGCAGCACCGAGAAGCCTGCGATGGCGGCGCCGACGATGCGCACGGCCCGGGCCGGCGACTTCTCGAAGATGCGTTCGCCGACGTTGCCGCCGATGAGCGAACCGAGCAGCGACGCCGTGGCGGTGATCATGCCGATGACGGCCCGCCCGTCGGCGCCGATGCCGTACTGGCGCTCGAGGAAGATGTTGACGAAGGCGACCACGCCGACGAGGCCGAAGCCGAGCACCCCGATGCCGATGATCTGACGTTTGAACGTCGGGATGGTGAGCAGTCGCGTGGCCGCTTCGCGGAAGTTCATGCCCGACGGGGCGCCGGTCACCGACAGCGTTGCACCGGCGATGCCGCGCACCATCTGGTTCTCGGGTTCCTTCAACTTCGACGATGCCACCAGCGCGATGACCGACGGCACCGTGAGCACCGGGAAGGCCCAGCGCCAGATGTCATCGCCGTCGCCGGCGAAGAACGCGATGGCGAACGCCAGCGCCGGGCCGAGGAGCGCGCCGACGGGGTTGGCCGCGCTGTGGATGGCGAGGATGCGGTTCCATCCGTTGGGTGGGTAGTAGTCGGTGAGCAGGGACTTGCCCACGGGCTCGACACCGGACTTGCCGACGCCCACACCGAAGCGGGCGAGGAAGAACAGCGGCAGCTTGACGGCGAACGTCGTGGCGAAGCTCATGATCGACCACGCCAGCGCCGACCAACGCAGGATCTTGCCGCGGTCGATCTTGGTGCCGAGGTAACCGATGGGCACGGCCAGCAGCACGAGCGCAGTGACCTGCACGCCGACCAGCAGGCCGAAGGTCGCATCGTTCATCCCGAAGTAGCGCTGCACGTTGGGCCCGAAGACGCCCAGCACCGCGCGGTCGAGTTCGTCGACGACGTTCAGCGAGGTGATGACGACCAGCGGGTACCAGCCGCCGTGCGCCGCGATCTCGCGCATCGGCGGACCCTCGCCCGGCGACAGGAGCTCGCGCACCTTCGATCGTCGGGCTGCCGGTGCGGTCATCGTCTCCCCCATCGGCGCGACGGTAGTGGCACCAATTGTGCACTTTCGAAATTCGGGTGGATCAGACGGATCAGAGGGCGGCGAGGAACCCCGCGATGGCCTCGTTGACGACGTCGGGGTGCGTCATGTTGGGCGCGTGGGCTGCACCCTCGACCGGGACGAGGTCGCGGCAGTCGGCGAGGCCGGCACGGAGCAACTCGGCCTTCTCCATCGGGATCGACTGGTCGGCGGTGCCGTGGATGATGAGCGCCGGGCACGAGATCTCGCCGAGGCGGTCGGTGATGTCGTCGCGCTCGAGCAGCGCACCGCCGGGGTCGAGGATGCGCTCGCCTGGGGTCGCCATCCACTTCGCCTTCCAGACGTCGTTCAGCGCGGGATCGGCGAGGATCAAGCTGGCCACGATGTCGAACACCCCGGAACGGATCGCGTCGTCGCCGTGGGCGATGGCTTCCATCATCCCCTGGTACGACTCCATGACCTCGGGGTCCTCGGTGCCGGCCTGGGTGTCGATGAGCACGAGCGCGCCCACGCGGTCGGGGTGGGCGAGCGCGGCTCGCAACGACAGGAAGCCGCCCTGCGACATCCCGGCGAACACGGCGTGGTCGAGCCCGAGGTGATCGAGCAGCGCAACGGCGTCGGCGGCGGAGTCCCAGTAGGTGAAGGGGCCCGTCGACTCGGTCTGGCCGAAGCCGCGCTCGTCCCAGCGGACATGTCGATGATCGGGCAGAGCTGCCACCTGCTCGTCGAACATCGTGTGGTCCATCAGGAACCCGTGGCTCCACACGATGGGCGGGCCGTCGCCACCCGAGTCCTCGAAGAAGATCCGGACGCCGTCGTGCTCGAAGAAGGCCATCACCGGACGGTAGTGCGGGACCGACCGGTCCTGTCCGTCAGACGGCGGGTCGCGGCGGGCGGGCCATGATCGTCATGAGTGGGCCGTCGTCGGCGCCACATCGGTAGGCGTCCGAGGCCACGAACCCCAGCCGTTCGTAGAAGGGGATGTTGGCCGGGTTCGACGACTCGAGGTGGGCGACGAAGCCCGCCGCATCGCAGGCAGCCAACACCGGCTCGACGAGCGCGCCTCCGATGCCGCCGCCCTGCTGCGTCGGGTCCACGCCGAGGACGCCGAGGTAGAAGTGCGGCTCGGCGGGCTTGAAGTCGTTCGTTCGGGCGAGCTCGCTCAGCCGTGGGAACGTCTCGTCGCCGAGCGCCGACACGACGACGTCGAGCAGCGCCGGTATCCGGTCCTCGTGGAGGATGTGGCGATCGGGCGGCGCCCACAGCGCGGCGCCGGACACACCGGTCGGGCCGTGCGTGACGTACACGTGCCCGAGCTCGAAGTACTCGCCGACGAAGAATCGGAAGAACTCCATCCGGGACCCCTCGGGATCGACTGCAGGAGCGAACAGCCACTGCTGCACCGGGTCGGCGGCGAAGGCGGCGTTCAGGACGATGGCGGCCTGATCGAGGTCTGCGGTGGTGGCGTGGACCGCGATCATCAGCCGGCCAGCCCGCGGAGCGCGGCGCCGAACACGTCGGCGAACCTCGTCCACAGCGTGGCGATCCACGACGGGTCGTCGTCGGCGAACGCCCGCCAGATCTGCTCCTTGATGACCGCGGCCTCGGGGCCGACGGGATCACCGTGGGCGTGCAGCCAGGCGTCGGCACGCAGCGCCTGGAGCACCGTGACCGTGTCCACCGTGCCGAACTCGAGCGCGACCGCCGTGACCTCGGCGCCGTCGAGCGAGTCGGCCACGTGCGGCAGCCACTCACCGGACAGCTCGGCCGACACCGAGTCTCCGGCCTGCAGCGAGGTCACGTCGTCGCCGAACCACCGGACGGCTCGACGGTGACGGTCGGAGTCGGGAGCGTCGCTGCTGATGAGCTCGCCGACGCCCAACGGACCCAACCCGGTGTGCAGGTCGAGCACCGCCACCTTCCGGCGTCCGGCCAGGTGGTCGGCCACGATGGCATCGAGGGTCCGGTGGGACCACACCGGCGCGGTGCCGCCGTAGAAGAGACCGGTGGGGTGCGCGTACTGGCCGCCCGACACCCACTGCTGGAACGTCTCGAAGCCCACGGCGCCCGCGTGCTCGAGCAGCGCGGCGGTGGACGCCTCCTGCGTGGCGTCATCCCACTGCGCGGGCACGAGGTCGGCGGCGATGCCGTCGTAGCCCTCGTTGGCCGGTGGATCCGAGAAGTCGACGAAGTTGCGGTTGAGGTCGACGTTGTCCTCGTTGACGCGCCGGTTCCAGGCGAACCCGTACGGGTTGAGCGCGTGCACGAGGCAGACCGCGACCGAGCTCGGACGCTCGGGAGCGAGGTCCCGGAGCCACGTCCGCTGCAGGGCCGAGCCGGCGTAGCCCTCGACGCCGTGGGTGCCGGACACCACCACGGCGACCGCCTCGGCGTCGTCGGGGCCGATCCAGGCGACGTCGGTCGCCAGTTCGGCGCCCGCCGGCCCATCGAGCGGGTGGACGTGGGTCTCGACCCGCGCGCCGGCGGCGGCGGCCCGTTCGAGGAATCCGCCACGAGCATCGGTGAAATCCCGGGTGAGCGCGAGCGGCGACATGCCCGGACCATAGCCAGGCACCCCGGGACGTCCGGACGTGGACGGCGGATGGGCGCCTCCGGATTCGGCGCGAACACCCTCGGCGCACGCACCACCGGATAGCGTGGTCGTCAACGGGGGGTACCCGACCAGCACGGCTCGCCGTGCCGATGGAGGCACCCAGACATGAAGCAACTGCACGAAGTCCACGATCTGGTCAACCGGGTCACCGAGGCAGCGTTCTCGGCATCCGGCGCGCTCGTTCCCCAGCCCTTCCGTGGGGTCTTCGACCGCACCCTCGTCGATGTCGCCATCGCCACCGCGGGCGGCGTCGTCCCGATCGCCGAGGACCTGCGGGTCGACCCGCCGGCGGTCGACGCCTGGCGCTCCGTGGGGGTGCCCAACGAGTTCCGCGGTCGCCTCACCCGGCTGGCGATGCGGCCCGGTCACGTCCACCGCTGCGCGGCCTGACCGGACCCCACGCTGACGGCGCCTCGGCGCCCTACAGTGGCCTGTGGGCTGGGCGAGGCTCATCTGAGCGAGCGCCGCCCGAGACCGATCGCGCTCCACCCGGATCGCGAGCTACCCACGGATGGCCGCCCTGGATCTCGACCACGACCGCCGACACGACGGGGAACGATCCCCTTCGTCGCGCGGGACGGATCGTCGCACCACGAAGGACCGCCATCGCCCCGACCTGAGCTCCTGGGACCGGTACCTCGCCGCATTGGACTCGCACGGACCGCACCTCTTCAGGCTCGCCTTCCTCCTCCGAGGCGATCGCGACGAGGCCGAAGACCTCGTACGGGAGTTGTTCCACCACGCCCACGCTCCATGGCGCGATGGCCGCATCGACGATCTCGGCACCTACCTCCGGCGCAGCCTGACCAACCGCATCATGGCCAACGACCGGCGCCGAACCGTCGCCGACCGGATCATGCACCGCCGGCACACGCCCACGACGTCGGTCGGCGTCGACGACGACCGTGCCGGCCCCGACACCCTGCCCGGCGCGCTCGCTCGGCTCGAGGCCGACCAACGCTCCGCCGTGGTGTTGCGATACTACGAAGGGCTCTCGATCGGCGAGACCGCCGGCCTCCTGGGCTGCGACGAAGCCACGGTGGCTCAGCGGGTCTCCGACGCGCTGGACCTGCTCCGACCAGCGCTCGAGGCGGTGCGCTGATGCCGACCCGCCCCCCTGGCGACGAGCCGCTCGACGACCTCCCCGATCCGGACCCCGTCGTCGAGGCGCGCCTCATCGTCGCGTTGCGCGACCTCGTCGACGACGAGCTCCCCTCGCCCGAGCTGCGGAACCGCGTCCTCGCCGACCTCGAGGCCTCGACCCCCACGCGCCCGTCCGTACCGCTGCTCCCCATCGCTGCCGCGCTGCTCATCGCGGTCATCACGGTGGGGGCACTCGTGACACGCGATCGGGCGGACGACATCGGGCTCGCCAGCGATGTGACGCCGCAGGTCACCAGCTCGACCGGCGCCGCTCCCGGCCCTGGGACGTGCCGCGACTCCCTCGACCGGGCGTGTGGCGCGTTCCGATGGGATCCCGCCCCGGCCGACCGGCCGGCCACGCTCACCGCGACGCTGCCCGACGGACCGATCCTCGTCGATCGTGCGCACGAGCTGACGTTGGTCGTGTCCGACCCCGACGGGCGGGTCGATCTGCAGTGCTACTCGGTCAGCACCGATCGACCGGCGCTGACCCTCGGGACCTGCGTCCAGGAGAACCCCGGGCCGTGCCCCGAGCGGTACGGGCCATGGACACCGCCGGCGCCGGAGCCCCACGAGGATCGCACCACCACCGTGATCCGGTTCCAGCGCACCGGCACCTACGTGGTCGACGTCGCCGTTCCCGCAGTGCCCGGATGCGACAACGTCGAGCCGTTCCGATCCGAGGCGTCCACGCGACTCGTGATCGACGTCGTCGGGCCGACGGAGACCACCTGAGCGATCGCTCGCTCAGCGACCCAGTCGCGAGCGGACCGATCGGATCACGTGGGCGAGGTCGGTCGCCGAGAACGGCTCGGGGGTGTCGCCGAACCAGAGCAGTCCGACGACCCGACCGACGTGCACCGCGACGACGTCGAGGTTGACGGGACGCACGCCCCGTTCGTCCGCACCGGTGAATCGCACGCGGTGACCGGCACCGGTGGCTTCGACCTCGATGCCGATCAGTTCGGTGTCGACGGGGCGGGCCGCGAGGTCGGCCGCGACGGAGCGGCCGAGACACGCGGCGAAGGCCTCGCCGGCGAGGATGTCGGCCGCGAGCCTGGCGGCGGCATCGTCATCGAACTCGACGCCGAGACCGTGCACCAGGGCCCGGGGCGGACGCACGAAGTGCGGTGACGCGGCGGTGCCCACGACGGCATCCTCGGGGAAGTCGGGCCCGACGCAGTCGAACAGCTCGCCCGGGCCACCCTCGCCGGCGCCGGCGGCAAAGCCCTCGTCGATGGCCAGCCACCCGCCACCGGGCAGGTCCGCGTCGGCGGGAACCGCGGTGGCGGCGTCGATCATGCGACTCAGTCCTGGGCGAACAGGCCCATGGGCGGCGGGTTCTCCGCGGCGAGCAGTGCCTCGAGTCGGGGACGCTGCGCCTCGACCATCGAGCGGTCGGTGAAGATCCACAGCTGCTCGGCCAGGATCGCGTCGTACACGAGGTCGGCCACCGCGGCGGGTGGCATGCCCGACGCCAACACGTCGACGAGCCACTGGCGGCGCATCTCGGCGGCCGGGTCGTCGTCGCCCTCCTCGAGCGGGTTGGGCGCGGCCCACTCGGGCCGGTTGCGGGCGCTGTCGGCGATGTCGGTGGCCACCCACCCGGGGCACAGGCACGACACGCCGACCTTGGATCCCTGCGTGCGCATCTGGTTGAACAGGCCCTCGGTGATGCCGACCACCGCCCACTTGCTGGCCGAGTACGGGCTGTAGCCCGGCATCAGGCCGGCGACGGACGCGGTGTTGACGATGTGGCCCTCGTCCTGGGCGACCAGCAACGGCAGGAACGTACGGATGCCGTGCACGACGCCCCAGAAGTTCACGTTCATCACCCACTCCCAGTCGGCGAGGCGATCGCCGGGGCCACCGCCGACGCCGGCGTTGTTGCACACCACGTGGACTGCACCGAACCGCTCGAGCGCTTCATCTTTCAGCCGGATGATCGCGGCCTCGTCGCTCACGTCGGTGGGCACGCCGAGTACCGGCGCGCCGGTGGCGCCGATGGCCGCGGTGGTGGCGACGAGGCGTGGCTCCTCGACATCGGCCAGTACGACGTTCATGCCGGCGGCGGCGAAGCGTTCGGCGAACGCCTGGCCCATGCCCGATGCCGCACCGGTCACGACTGCGGTCTTGCCCTCGAGGTTCTGCATCCGCGGGACCGTAGCGGGCGCCCCGCGTCGGCGAGAGGGAGCTACCCGATCTCGTGGCCGTACATCTCGCCCAGCGGATCGCCGAGCAGCTCGATGCGCTCGCCGTCGGGACCCGACAGGTACAGCGACGTGCCGTCGATGTGGGCGTACTCGATGCCGGCGTCGTCGAGCTTGGCCTTCAGGTGGTTCCACTTGTCGGTGCTGATGGAGATCGCCAGGTGGTGGAGCCCGCCGAGGACCTCGGAGTACGGACCGAGGTCGAGGCCGGGGAAGTCGAAGAACGCCAGCGCGTTGCCGTGACCGATGTCGAAGAAGAAGTGGGTCGAGCCCTGGTAGTCGCGGTTCTCGAACACCTCGGTGAGCGGGAACTCGAGCAGGCCTTGGTAGAAGGCGATCGTCTGCTCGACGTCGCTCGAGAGCAGCGCGACGTGGTGCACGCCCTGAGCTGACGACTCGGGGCGCTGTGCCCGCGGACGCAGATGCTCACGGCGGATGCGATCCCACTCGGCACTGCGGTCGACGTCGTCGCCGTGTCGCTGATCCGTCCCGGACCGATCCGTGCTCATCTTTGTGCCTCCGCTCTGGCGCTCAGCCGACTCGTTGCGCCTGCAACTACCCTACTGGCCGCCTCGGGGTCTGGCTACCCATCGGTCGCGACGAGGCGACCGGGTTCAACATCCATCAGAGGCGGGCGGCGTCGATCCCACCGGCACCACCGTCGAGGGGTTCGGGTTCCTCTCCGGCCCTCATCCCCTCGGGTTCGCGCCGCGCGTTCCGGCGCGGCCGGGACGTCCCCGGTCCTAGGGTCCGGGCATGGACTTCGAGGTACGGCGCGACGACCTGCACGACACCCGCATCATCGAGCGGCCGGCGGCCGAGCTGGCCGACGGTGAGGCCCGGCTGGCGGTGCGCCGCTTCGGCTTCAGCGCCAACAACATCACCTACGCCGTGTTCGGCGACATGATGCGCTACTGGACGTTCTTCCCTGCGGAGGACGGATGGGGTCGCATCCCCGTGTGGGGCTTCGCCGAGGTCGTCGAGACGTCGGGCTCCACTGGTCTCGACGTCGGCGAGCTGATCTACGGCTACCTCCCGATGGGCACCGAGCTGGTCGTGGCCCCCACACGGGTGAGCGAGCACGGGTTCACCGATGCGTCGGCGCACCGTGCCGAGCTCCCGCCCGCGTACAACGGCTACACGCGGTGTGCCACCGACCCGGTCTACGAGGCCGACACCGAGGCGCTGCAGATGCTCCTCCGTCCCTTGTTCATGACCGACTTCGTGCTCGACGACTGGCTCGCCGACAACGACTTCTTCGGCGCCCGCGACGACGTCGACGGGATGGTCGTGCTGTCGAGTGCCTCGTCGAAGACGGCGTTCGGCCTCGCGCACCTGCTCGCCCGTCGCGCGGATCGGCCCGAGATCGTCGGGCTCACCTCACCGGCCAACGTCGACTTCGTCGAGGGCCTCGGCGTCTACGACCGGGTGCTGCCCTACGACCGCGTCGACGTGCTCGACCCCGAGCAACCGGCGGTCTACGTCGACATGGCCGGCGACTCCATCGTGCGCCAGGCGGTCCACGAACGGCTCGGCGGGCTCACGGCCAGCGTCTCGGTCGGAGGCACGCACTGGGACCGGGTCGGCGGGGGCGGCGATCTCCCGGGTCCACGACCGACGCTGTTCTTCGCGCCCGACCAGATCGTGAAGCGACGCGAGGACTGGGGCCCGGGCGGCGTCGAACAGCGCTTCGCGGTGGCGTGGCAGGAGTTCCTGCCCATCGTCTCCGACTGGATCACCGTCGTCGAGCGCGCCGGCGCCGGCGAGATGGCCCGCACCTACCTCGAGGTGCTGGCCGGGTCGAACGATCCCAGCGAGGCGTTCGTCCTCGCACCCGACGACTGAGACCGCACCGCCACGACGGGGTTCAGGTGTGGCGGAAGTCGGGGCGGCGCTTCTCGGCGAAGGCGGCGATGCCTTCCGCACCGTCGCCGGTGGCGGCGTTGGTCGCCATGACGTCGACGGCCAGCTCGTAGGCCTCGTCGAGCGGCAGGTCCATCTGGCGGTACAGCGTCTGCTTGCCGACCGCCTTCGACGACCGAGAGCCACGCGTGACCCGTCGGACCATCTCGTCGGTGGCGGCGTCGAGCTCGTCGTCGGGAACGACCACGTTGACCAGAC
Organism: Acidimicrobiales bacterium; assembly: GCA_041618235.1. Classification (GTDB taxonomy): domain Bacteria; phylum Actinomycetota; class Acidimicrobiia; order Acidimicrobiales; family Salinilacustritrichaceae; genus Salinilacustrithrix. The sequence continues at coordinate 27,388 of JBFJNI010000010.1, read as the reverse complement.
CCCATTCGGCGGCGGTGGCCGCGTCGATCTCGTCGCCGGACAGCGCGAGCTCGAGCGACCGCTTGCGTCCGATCGAGCGGGCGATGGCCACCATCGGCGTGTGGCAGAACAGGCCACCCTTTCCGCCGGGTGCGGCGAAACGGGCCGACTCGCCGGCCACGGCGAGATCGCATGCCGCGACCAGCTGACAACCGGCCGCCGTGGCGAGCGTGTGCACCTTGGCGATGACCGGCTGCGGCATCGTCTCGATGGTGCGCATCACACCGGTGCAGACGGTGAACAGCTCGCGGAGGCCGGCTTCGTCGAGGGTCGACATCTCCTTCAGGTCGTGCCCGGTGCTCCACACCGACCCGGTCGACGCCACCACGACGGCCGACGCATCGGTCGCGGCGGCATCGTCGAGCGCAGCCTGCAACGCTCGCAACGTCGAGGTCGACAACGGGTTCCGGCGCTCGGGCGCGGTGAGGGTGATGGTGACGACGTCGCCGTCACGTGCGGAGGTGAGTGCGGCCATGGCGACATGCTCGCGCTCGGGCGCGGGAACGTGCTGACGCATGGCGCGTGCGGCATCGGCGCGAATCGCCCTTAGCCTCGCCTCATGGAGCTCCTGCGCATCGACCTCACCGGGGAGCAGCTCCAGCTCCACAGTCCACCCGGCTCGATCCCGTTCCAGCACGGGCTCATGGGGGTGGCCGTGAGCCCCAAGCGTGTCGAGGGCCGCGACCACACCGTGGTCCAGCTGCTCCTCGACGACGACCTCGATGACTTCGACGACGACCTCCTCGACGGTCCGCTCGTCGCGGAGCTGCGCACGCCCGCAGGCGACCTCGTGACACGCGAGCTCTTCGACCACGACCGCTTCCGTCGCCGGCTCCACGCCGAACGCACGAACGGTGGCCACGAGCTGCACGGCGTCCTCGTGCTCACCGGCGGCGAGCTCCCTCCGCACTACATCCGGCTCGCGTTCCTCCGTCACGGCCTCGACGAGACCGGCGGGTGCGTGCTGTGCATCGTCCGCGCCGACCGCGACGAGCTGCTGTGGGGCATCGAGACCGGCCACGCCACCGGCGCCATCACCGACGGAGAGCGACGCTCCCTGATCACCAGCATCGATCAACGCCACCCCGGCTGACGTCGACCACGGCGCGGCGCCCGTCCCCGGCGCGGGGATAGGTTCCCGGCGGTCGGACGACAAGAGGGGGAGCCATGGCACACGAGGTTCGAGCAGTGGTCGCCCGGGCGAAGGGTGAACCGGTCACGGTCGAGACGATCATCGTCCCCGACCCCGGTCCCGGCGAGGCACTGGTGTCCGTGCAGGCGTGCGGCGTCTGCCACACCGACCTCCACTACCGCGAGGGCGGGATCAACGACGAGTTCCCCTTCCTTCTCGGACACGAGGCGGCCGGCGTCGTCGAGGCCGTCGGTCCGGACGTCACGAGCGTGGCCCCCGGCGACTTCGTGGTCCTCAACTGGCGCGCCGTGTGCGGCGAGTGCCGTGCGTGTGCCAAGGGCAAGCCCCACCTGTGCTTCGCCACCCACAACGCCACGCAGAAGATGACCCTGCCCGACGGCACCGAGCTCTCGCCGGCGCTGGGCATCGGCGCCTTCGCCGAGAAGACGCTGGTGGCCGCCGGTCAGTGCACCAAGGTCGACCCGTCTGTCGACCCCGCCGCCGCCGGGTTGCTCGGCTGCGGCGTCATGGCCGGCTTCGGCGCGGCCGCCCACACCGGCGAGATCGGCGAGGGCGAGTCGATCGCCGTCTTCGGCTGTGGAGGTGTCGGCATGGCGGCGCTCGCTGCCGCCGAGCTCCGCAACGCCACGACGATCGTCGCCGTCGACCTCGACCCGCGGAAGCTCGAGTGGGCCACGGCCTTCGGCGCCACCCACACCGTGAATGCCAGCGAGGTCGACCCGGTCGAGGCGGTCCGCGATGCGACGGGCGGGTTCGGCGCCGACGTGTGCGTCGAGGCCGTCGGCAACCCGAAGGTGCTCGAGCAGTGCTTCTTCGCCCGCGACCTCGCCGGGCGCGTGGTGCAGGTCGGGGTCCCCACGCCAGACATGAAGATGCCCGACATCCCGATGATCGAGTTCTTCGGCCGGGGCGGCGCACTCAAGCCGTCGTGGTACGGCGACTGCCTCCCGTCGCGGGACTTCCCCGCCCTGGTCGACCTCTTCCTCCAGGGCCGGTTCCCGCTCGACGCGTTCGTGTCCGAGCGCATCGGCATCGCCGACGTCGAGGCTGCGTTCCACAAGATGGAGCACGGCGACGTGCTCCGCTCGGTCGTCATCCTGTAGCGAGTGACCATGGCTTCCTCCAGCACGGTCCGCATCGACAAGGTCGTGACCTCGGGCATCTTCTCCATCGACGGTGAAGACTTCGAGGTCGACAACAACATCTGGCTCTACGGCGACGACGACGAGGTCGTGGTGGTCGATGCGGCGCACGACGCCGGCCCCATCACCGCCGCCGTCGGTGGCCGCCGGGTGGTCGCCATCGTGTGCACGCACGGCCACAACGACCACATCAACGCCGCCGTCGACCTCGCCGACCGCACGGGCGGCCCGATCCTGCTCCACCCCGACGACCGCATGCTGTGGGACGAGATCCACCCCGGTCGAGCACCCGACGGCGAACTCCACGACGGCGCCATCATCGCCGTGGCCGGCTCCGAGCTCGAGGTGCTCCACACACCGGGGCACTCACCCGGTGGGGTGTGCCTGCGCGCTCCCGACGGCCACGTCTTCGGTGGCGACACGCTCTTCGACGGCGGGCCGGGCGCCACCGGTCGATCGTTCAGCAGCTTCGACACCATCATCGACTCGATCCGCGACCGGCTCCTGGTCCTGCCGGCGGACACCGTCGTCCACACCGGCCACGGCGACGACACCACCATCGGCGACGAGGCCCCGAACCTCGACGACTGGATCGCCCGCGGGTCCTGAACCCTCGGCCGTCGACGACGTCTACGGTCACGCCATGACCGCGCATCGGGTGGAACGCATCGTCGTCGACGGATTGGGGCGGCTGCCACAGTTCAGCCATGCGGCGCGCATCGGCGACACGCTCCACGTGTCGGGGACGCTCGGCACGACCGAGGGCCTCACCCTGGCCGATGGCATCGGTCCCCAGACCACGCAGACGCTCACCAACATCGGCCGCATCCTCGACGCCGCCGGCGTCACGTGGGACGGCGTCGCCAAGGTCAACGTGTACCTGCACGACATGGCCGACTTCGCCGGCATGAACGAGGCCTACGGCGCGTTCTTCGACGCCACCCCGCCAGCGCGCATCACCGTCGGCGGCGCCGACCTGGCACTCGGCGGCTTGGTCGAGATCGACTGCGTCGCCGCCGCACCGACCGGGCCAGCCCGACCCGGGCCGTCGCCGGCCACCGCCCTTCCCCGCCGACGCAACGGCCACGTCGAGCACGACGGAGAGTCGCTGTACTTCGAGGTCCTCGGCGCCGATCGGATCGACGATGCCGTCCCCCTCGTGCTCAGCCACGGAGCAGGCGGCAACCACTCGATCTGGTTCCAGCAGGCGGCCCACTTCGCCGCCGACCGAGCCGTCGTGGTCTGGGACCATCGCGGCTACGGACGCAGCACCGACCACGCGGACAAGAGCGGCACCGACGTCGCCGCCGGTGACCTCCTCGCGATCCTCGATCACGTGGGCATAGAGCACGCCGACCTCGTGGGTCAGTCGATGGGCGGTTGGACCACCGTCGGTGCCGTGCTCGAGCGTCCCTCGATCGCCCGGCGCGTCGTGTTGGCCGACACGCTCGGCGGCTTCACCGACCCGGCCATCGACGAGGCCACGGCGTCGTGGAGCCCCACCGCCGGCGCCGCCGATCACGCCACGACCCTCGGCCTGCACCCGGCCATCGACCCGTCGTTCGCCCGGCGCGACCCGGCTCGGGCCCACCTCTACCAGCAGCTCGCCGAGACGACCACCGTCGACGTCGGCACGCTCATCGGACGGCTCATCGCGCAGCGGCGACCAGCGGCCGAGCTGGCCTCGCGCGTGACCTGTCCGGTGCTCTGCATCGTCGGCGAGTACGACCAGCTGTTCCCACCCCCGGCCATCCGAACGCTGGCGGGACTCCTCCCCGACGGACGCTGCGTCGAGATCGCCGGCAGCGGGCACTCGCCGTACTTCGAAGATCCCGAGCTGTGGAACCTGACCGTACGTCGCTTCCTCGAACGCTGAGGGCGGTCCAGCCGTCACCCGGTCGCGTTCAGCACTAACGTCAGGGCATCGTGGAGATCGGATCGGTGGGATCGGACGGCTTCGACGCCGTGCTGGCCGCAGGCCTCACGGCGATACCGTCCGCGGTGGCCGTGTTCTCGCCTGACGCGCGGATCCTGTGGTCCAACCGGTCGATGACCCGCCTCGTCAGCGGTGACGAGGGCCCCGCCGACCTGACCGCCGCGTTCACGGACGCACTCGACGGCGCCTCACCCCTCCGAGGGGCACTCGACGCCGTGGCCGACGACGTGGCGACCCGACTCGACCGGGTCGAGCTCACGACCGCCAACGGCACCATCAGCCGCGAAGCATGGGTCGGCCCGATCCCGTGTCCCGACGACGTCCCCGACGAGATGGCGCAGTGGAAGGGCTGCTCGCTGGTCGTCCTACCGCCCGAGGAAGAGCGCCTCCATCCGCTGCTCGCCAACACCTACGACATCATCGCGGTGCTCGGTCCGGATGGCACGATCCGATACGCGAACCCGGCCGCCGGCCGGCTGATGGCGTACGAGGGGGCGGTGATGGCGGGCACCAGCGCCATCGACCTGGTCCACCCCGACGACCAGGCGATGGTCATCGAAGGTCTCGCGGATCCCTCGAGCATCGCCGAAGATCCGCTCCAGCTCCGCCTGCGGTTCGGTGACGACGAGTGGCACCACTGTCTCGTCCACATCGCCAACCTCCTCGACGACCCCTCGGTCGGTGGCATCGTCGTCACCGTCCACGACATCACCGACCAGGTCCAGGCCCACGACGAGCTCGTCCGTTCCGAGCAGTGGGTCCGTCGCATCCTGACCCAGCTCACCGACGTGGTCGTGGTGTTCGACTCGGCCGGGGAGATCACCTACATCAGCCCGTCGATCACCAAGCTCAACGGCACTGCCTCCGACATCCACGTCGGCACCAGCGCGTTCGGCGACATCCACCCCGACGACCTCGGCGAGGTGACCCAGGCGGTGTCGACGTTGCTCGAGGACCCGGAGGCGGAGGTCCGAGTGACCTTCCGCCTCCGCCACGACGACGGTCACTACGTGTGGGTCGAGGCCGTCGCCAGCAACGGGCTCGTCGATCCGGCGGTCCGCGGCATCATCGCGACCGTCCGAGACATCTCGACGCTCAAGCAGGCCGAGCAGATGTTCCGCGGCCTCGTCGACGCCGCCCCCGACGCGATGGTCGTCGTGGATCACGACGGAACGTTCGTGCTCGTCAACGAGCGAGCCGCACAGATGTTCGGATGGACGGCCGACGAGCTCATCGGGCGACCGGTCGAGACCCTCATCCCCGAGTCGCTGCGCGAGGCCCACGTCGAACACCGCGCTGGCTATCGACGACGGCCGACCCGTCGCATGATGGGTCAGGGACGCGAGCTGGTGGCGCGGCACCGCGACGGCACGTCCATCCCGGTCGAAGTCAGCCTGAGCCCGCACGAGACCCACCTCGGGCCCGTCGTCTCGGCGGCGATCCGCGACATCACCGAGCAGCGTGAGACGCAGCGAGCGCTCGAGGCCGCGCTCCGCGGCGAGCAGGAGGTCGTGCGCCGCCTCGAGGAGGCCGACGCGCTCAAGGCCGAGTTCGTCTCGACGGTCGCCCACGAGCTGCGCAACCCCCTCACCACCATCTCCGGCTTCGCCCACCTCATCGAGCAGGCCGCCTCCACGGGCGAGGTCAGCTCCGCCCAGATACCAGTGCTTGCCGCCCGGGTCACCGCCAATGCCAACCGACTGCTCGAGATGATCGAGCAACTGCTCCGCTTCTCACGACTCGAGGCCGGTCGCGCCGACCTCGATCGCCGGACATCGCCCCTCTCCGAGGCCGTCCAGCAGTCCATCGACCTCCTGGGCGACACCCTCGCAGAGCACGAACTCGCGGTGGCCGTTCCCGCCGACCTCCTGATGTGGGCCGACGTCGACGGCATCGCCAACGTCATCCGCAACCTGCTCAGCAACGCAGCCAAGTTCGGCCCTCCCGGCAGCACCATCACGGTCGAAGGCCGGGCCACCGACGAGGGCGTCGAGGTCTCGGTCACCGACGAGGGTCCGGGCGTGACCCCTGCCCAGCGCGCCCAGGTCTTCGACCAGTTCCACCAGACCGATTCGGGCCGGGAGAAGGGCGGCACCGGCCTGGGGCTGAGCATCGCCCGCCGCTACGTGCAGCTCCACCAGGGTCGGATCTGGCTCGACGGCGATCACGACGGGGGCGCACGCTTCTGCTTCGTCCTCCCGCATGGCGGTCGCTGAGCCGCCGCGACCTCAGGGGCGGAGTACCGACGAGGTGAACCGCGCCGCGCCGGCGGTGTCGTCGAGCCACGGTGCGTGCCCGGCGCCGGGCAGGATCTCGAGCCGTGCGTCCGGGACCAGCGCAGCGAACGCACGCGCCGTCTCCTCCCCCCCGAACGGATCCACCTCACCCCAGAGGAAGCCGACCCGCGCCGTGACGCGCGCCAGCAGATCAGGAGACAGCAGCAAGCCGCTGTCGAGCCCCCGCACCGGGGCGATGAGCTGTGGCCCCGAATCGAGCTCGTTCCGCATCGTGTCGGTGTCTCGCAGCATCGAGAGGAACCACTCGATGACCTGATCGCTGATCCGTCCTGACTCGAGGGCCTGACGCAGACCGATGTTTCGCAGCAGCGTGCGGACCGCGCCACGAGTGGGCGGAATCGCGGTCATGAGCCGGCCGATGCTGCGGATCGCCCCCATGCGCATGACCAGCGGCAGCTTGCCGACCGGGGCTCCGACGGTCCATCCGATCTCGGCGATCGCATCGACCCGTTCGGGATGCGCCGCGGCCGACCGGAACGCGAGGTAGCCACCGAACGACGTGGCGACCACGCCCGCCTGGTCCAGCCCGAGCGCGTCGAGGATCTGGACGACGAAGTCGTCGGCGAACGACTCGAACGCACGCAACTCGGTCACGGGCTCGGGCCACACCGGGCTCAGGCCGCAGCCCGGTCGGTCGACCACGATGCAGCGGAACCCCGGGAGTGAGGCGACCAGCGGCGCCCAGCTGGCGCCGGCGTTCGACACCCCGTGGACGAAGACGACCGGCTCGCCCTCGCCGATCTCGAGTACTCGGACCGAGGCGCCGGGCGTGCTCAGTCGGAGGACGCGCTCGGCGGGCTCCACCCCCAGGGACGACCAGAGCGCGGCCTCGTGCGTGCGGTAGCTGGACTCGTCGACAGCCACGCGATCAGTCGTGGGTGTGCGAGGCCGGTATGCCGAGCTTGGCGATGGTGTCCCGCTCGAAGTCGAACTCGATCAGGACGACGGGTTCGTCGCCGACCACCCAGGAGTCGTGGCCGGGGTCGATGGCGACGACCGCCGGCGCGGTGTGGTCGAACACGCAGCCGTCGGGATACTCGCCCGCGAGACGTCCCTTGGCCAGGAACCCGACGTGCGCGTGCAGGCACTGGTCGGTGCCGACGTGGGGCTTGACGTGCTCCGACCAGCGGGCGCCTGGTGGGTACACCAGACGCTTCACCCGGGCCTCGCCGGCCTGCACGAACGCGATGTCCATGCCGGCGAACTCCTGGTGCTGCGCGCCCTCGATCGGTGCCAGCAGCTGATCGTCATGCGCCATGTCCGAACCGTAGCCCGGTGCCCATGTCCGTGCGCCGGCTACGCGTGCGGGGCCAGGCCTCGGGCGATCCGCCGCTCGAGGCTCGTCTCGACGAAGGAGAACGCCTCGGTCGGTGGAGGGAGCTCGCCCCGACGCGCGGCCGAGACGGCACTGGCGCTGGTGACCACGGCCATGTGGGTGAACGCCTGCGGCGTGTTGCCGAGCTGCGCTCCGGTGGACGGGTCGACCATCTCGGCGTAGACGTGCACGTCGTTCCCGAGCGCCAGCAGCCGGTCGAGCAGGGCCTCGGCCTCATCGACACGACCCGAGTGCACCAGCGCGTCGACGAGCCAGAACGAACAGAGCAGGAAGGCGCCCTCGTCGCCGGCCAACCCGTCGGTGTTGCGGTAGCGGTGCACGTGGGTGCCGTCGCTGAGGTCGCGCATCACCACCTCGATGGTCTCCTGCACGCGATCGTCGGCCGGTGGGAGGAAGCCCAGCGCGGGGACGAGCAGGGTGGCGGCGTCGGCGAGCGGATGACCCGCCGCCTGGACGAACCATCCGTCGGGGCACGCCTCGCTCAGCAGCCAATCGGCCACGGCGTCGCGCTCGTGCCGCCAGCGAGCGACGTCACCTTCGAGGTTGCCGTCGTCGGACATCTTCACGGCGCGGTCGAGCGCAACCCAGCAATTCAGCTTCGAGTGCACGAAGTGCCGCGGGTGGTCGCGGATCTCCCAGATGCCTTGGTCGGGCCGTTGCCAGTTCTGGACCGTCAGGTCGGCGACGTGCCGGAGGAACGATGCGTTGTCGACCGTGAGGTCGCCACCGGCGCGTCCGAACAGATAGGCGGCGTCGAGGAGCTGACCGAAGGAGTCGAGCTGGAGCTGGCCGGCCGCGCCGTTGCCGATGCGCACGGGACGCGAGTCGCGGTGGCCCGCGAGATGGTCGAGCTCGAGCTCGGGGAGCAACCGTTCGCCCGTGGCGCGGTACATGATCTGCAGCTCTTCGGGACGTCCGGCACCGGTGCGCTCGATCCAACCCTTGAATGCGGCCGCTTCGGGCAGGTAGCCGAGCAGCACCAGCGACGCGAGCGTGAGCGTGGCGTCGCGGATCCAGGTGAAGCGGTAGTCCCAGTTGCGTCCGCCGCCGATCCACTCGGGGAGTGAGGTCGTCCCGGCCGCCAGCACCGCCCCGGTGGGTGAGAAGGTCAGCAGCTTGAGGACGAGCGCGGAGCGATGGACCCGACGGACGTGATCACCGTCGTAGCTGCAGTGGGCGAGCCACGCCTCCCAGAACGCGATCGTCCGCTCGAGGTGCTCGGCCATGGTGGCGACCTGACCGGCGACGTGCGGACTGGACGCCGCGGCCGGCGTCCAGCTGATCTCGATCCACGCCTCCTCGCCGGCCGCCAGCTCCCACGACGCCGAGATGTCGTCGGCCCCGACGTCGATCGGTTCGGTGGCGCGGACCCACAGCGCCGCCGGACCACCGATGATCGCGGCGGTGCCCTCGCTGGTGGCTCGGAAACGTGGGTGCACCACGCCGTACTCGAACCGCGGCCGGAGGTCCACGGTCGCGGTCACCGTGCCCTCGGTGCAGCGGACGCGGCGCAGGACCGACGAGTGATGGCGGACTCGTGCCGGCTGATCCGGATCGAAGGCGTCCACCGGCATGCAGTCGGTGAGCTCGAGGACGCCCGTGGGTGTCACGAACGTGGTGGCGAGCACGTTGGTCGCCGGCAGGTAGGTGCGGGTCGTGTCGCTGATCGTCTCCGCCGGGGCGATACGGAAGTGGCCACCGCCCTCCTCGTCGAGGACCCGTGCGAACACCGACGGCGAGTCGAAGCGGGGGAAGCACAGCCAGTCGATCGAGCCGTCGCGGCCGACGAGCGCCATCGAGTGGCAATCGCCGATCACCCCGTAGTCACCGATCTCGTTCATGGCGGACCCCCTCCGCCCCATGGTGGCAGACCGCCTCCTCGGCCGGCCGACAGCGTCAGCTGAGGGACATGACGCGGATGCGAAGTCGCGGTCGTCAGCGGGCCTCCGCCGCGCAGGTCTCGGGTGCGCTGGCGACGTTCGACTGCTCCGTCGGGTACCTCTTGTCGTCGGTCGTGATCACGTAGAACAGAGACAGGGGGTCCGTTCCCTCCGGAATCGGATCGGTGAAGCGGTACGCCCCCCAGTTGGTGAAGCCGATCTCGGTGAACGGGCCGTCCACCGACGTGCCGCGGGACACGATGAAGCGGTTCACCCGGTTCACCGACGACGACCACGTGAGGGTGACCGAGGTCGCGTCGGTTGCGATGCAGTCGACCTTCGCCTCGAGGGTCATCGGCGCGACGGTCCGTGCCGACGTGACGGCCTGGCGGCCCGAGCCGGTGTCCGTGAACGCCGCCTGTGCTCCCCGGATGTGGAGACCGAACACCAGCGACCCGAGGACCGCGACGACCCCGACCACCTGGAGCGCCGCGGTGCGACGACGGACAGGCCGAAGCTCGGGACCGCCACCAGGTCGTCCGTCCGATGGTGGCGGGTCGCGCCAGATGGCGACCATCCCCCACCAGCCGATCAACAGCGCGGCCAGTGCCATGAGGAGGAAGCGGGTCTTGGCTCGGTTGAGGAACAGGACCGGGTGGCCGAGGTCGTCGATGTGCCCGGTGGTCCGCCACAGCTGATCGTCCACCAGACCAGCCATCCACGGGTCTTCGCGGTCGTTGGCATCACCCTTGGTGCGAATGACGAGGTCAGGCGCCGGCGACACGATCTCGAACACCCGATGGAGCGTCAGTGGCGAGCCCTCGATCGGCGCCTCGAAGGCGATCACGTCGCCGACCCGGAGGTCTTCGCCCGCACGGGGTTCGAGGATGGCGACGTCGCCGGCCTCGACGAAGGGCGCCATGCTGCCGGACAACACCGGGACGAATCGGTGGCGACCGGTCATCTGCGAGATGGCGACGAAGGCGAACGCCGCGACCATGAGGGCCAGGACGAGCGACGCGGTCCAGTGGAACAGTCGTCGGATGAGGCGTCGGGACGTGGTTGCCATGGTCTGGGCTCCGGGTCGGTGGGTGGCCGGCCCGCTGAAGGCCGGACCACCTCGACGAAGGCGGATCAGCGGTTGGTGGCCGCGCGCTGCACGCCGGTGAACTCGTACTCGATGACCGAGGATTGGCCCTGGAGGGTGTTGTCCGCCGCGGCCGGCAGGTCGAGGCTCATCCGCAGGTGGGTGGTGCCACCGGCGATCGACGCCTCCGCAGCGGCGAACGCCATCCCCGACTGGATGACCGGACGGGTGCTGATCAACGTGCTCTCCACCCCACCGCAGGTGTAGCTGTACCCGGGGGCAGTGCCGGCCTCGGTCCACGGGACCGAGCAGCTGTCGATGGTCAACTGCAGACCCTGCGCCGTGTCGGTGTCGAGCAACGACGAGGTGGTGGCGCTGGTGGACAGCGTGATCGACGCGAGGTCCAGCGAGCCGAGGTTGTCCAGGTCGACGGCCCGCTGGATGTTGTCGCCGGCGGCGATGTTGGTCGCATCGACCGACAGCCGGTTGGCGGCGGTCCCGTCGGCGCCGAGGCCGAGGACGACGGTGCCCGACGAGACGGCTTCGGTGTCGGCGACGGTCGAGGTGAAGGCGGCCGAGGCGCCGAGGCCGAACATCGAGAGCGTCAGCGCTCCGAGTGCTCCGCTGAGGGCCAGCTTGCGGCCGTGGTGCTTGCGATCGGGGGAGTGCATCGTTCCGTGCTCCTGATGTGGTGGTTTGTGTCGAACCCACCGTGACGTCCCTTCCTCAACGTCGAGCACGGAACCCGTGGAGAGGCGGCCAAGAACCGATCATCAGATCTTGACGCGAACTTGACCGCGACCTCCTGTGATCGGGCGGGGACCGGCCCACCCCGCGCCGCGAGCGGGGCGGGGCGGGCCGAAGGTCACCGTCGGCGCATCACCACGTCGCCAGGTGCAGCGAGAAGCTGCTCCACTCGACCGGCCAGTGGCCGTCGTACCAGGCGTACCAGGGGCCCCCGTTGTCCTGGTAGTGGACGTCGGCGGTGCTGTTGAGCGACGTCGACGTGTAGTAGTCGCTGTGGCCGATGTTGGCCGACCCGAGGTAGAGCACCTTGTGAGCCGCGGCCATGTTGGTGGCCGAGCTCGCCGACACGGTGCCGTCGTCGTAGGAGCCCATCGCAGTCCAGTCGGTTCCGCCGCTGACCTGTGGGTTGGGCCCGTACGAGGTCAGCCAGTTGAGGAACGAGCTGTTGGCCCGCATGTCGCCGCACTGGGTCGTCCAGCACCAGCTCGCGAGTCCGGACCCGCCGTGGGGCGTGCCCATGGTCAGGACGTCCTCGACGTAGAGGTACGGCGGGAAGTCGACGTGGCCCCGACTCACCTGCGCCAACGCATAGCGGGCGACGAGACCGCCCATCGAGTGGGCGACGACGTCGACCGTCTGGCCGAACCTCGAGTACTTGTCGTACACCATCCACGCGAACTCGTAGCCGAGGTGGTCGATCTCGACGTAGCGGTCGTGCACACCTCCACTCGGCGGGTAGTGCTTCGTCGTGCTCCCGTGCGGGATGACGCTGACATCGCACTGCACCTGGTTGTCGTAGTAGCCGACGGTGGTGAACGGGCCGGTGTAGCCGAGCCCCGTGAGGCTGGTCTTCATCGGACCCCACATGTCGCAGTAGCTCGTGGGCGTACCGAACGGGTCGTAGCCGTGGAGGAACAGGACTCGCTTGTTCTTGGTGTCCGTTCGGGCCTCGGCGCTCGGGGCCACGGCGATGAACAGGGCGAACACACTCAAGAGCGCGACGAAGAAGCGCAGACGTCGAGAGATCATGGATGCCTTTCCAGCAGACGGGGGGTGGTCGACGGACGTCGACCGTGGATTCCGAGTGCTCGAGGTCGGGGGCGACGAGGAGTGCGCGTGCGACGAAGGGATCAGGTGCGGCGTGTGACCTCAGTCACGTCATCGGATGTCCGATTGCTACCAGATCGCGGCATGGCCGACAAGCAGAAGATCGGTCGCCTTCAGCTCGCCTGGCGCACCGCCGGCGCAGCCTCGACCCCGTCCATCGCAGTGCGCACCGCGTCGGCGAAGGCCGGGAGCAACGGCAGCATCTTGTGCGTTCCCGAGATCTCGACGACGTCGATGTCGGGGGCGAGCGCCGCCCACCCGAGCGAGGGGTCGCGGACCGGCCAACCGTCGCTCCGGACGAGGAGCACACGGCCGCCGTACGAGCCCGGGGCGTAGCGCGACAACGCCCGACCGGCGAGATGGTGCAGGCGGAGATGGTGCTGCTCGGTCCCGGGGCGGTCGAGTCCGGCGGTCATGGCCTGGAGCCGGAACGACAGGTTCCGGAGCTGCTGGACGTTGCGCAGCCGGGCGCGGATCTTGCCGCCGCGCGGTGGTCGGGTGCGCTTCCGGGCTGGCTTCGGCTTCGGCCTCGGCTCCATCTCGAAGTCCATGCCGAGCTCCTCGACCGCTCGCCGCATCGACGGTGCGGCGTCGAGCAGCACGAGCAGGGCAGGTGGGCGCCCCTCCGCCTCGAGCCTCCGAGCGGCCTCGTAGGCAACCAGCGCGCCGTACGAATATCCGAGCAGCACGAACGGCGGGGGCGCAACCGGCTCCATCAGCTCGATCGCCCGCTTCGCCGCCGACTCGATCGTGCGCGACGGAAGTCCCCGCCGTTGGCTGCCGGCGTGCTCGACGGAGACGATGGTGCGATCGTCGAGCTCGGCCGCCATGGTCGTGAACGCCAGGCCGGTGCCGCCACCGCCGGGGATGACGACCAGTGGCGGCCCCGTGCCCTCGCTGAGGTGGATCACGTCGTCGGTGCCGGTGTCGACCACGGCGAGTCGCTCGGCGAGCGATGCCGCCGTGCGGCTGTCGACCACGGCCATCAGGGGCAGCCGTGTCCGCTGCAGCGCACCCAGCCGGGCCATCAGCTCCAGCGCTCCCAGCGAGTCGCCGCCGAGGGCCCAGAAGTCGTCGTCGCGACCCACGCCCTCGAGCTCGAGCAGCTCGTTCATCACCGCCACGATCTGGCGCTCGGTGTCGTTGCGCGGCGGTCCGCCCCGTCCCACCAGGGGCTCGGCCGATTGCTCGGTGAGCAGTGACCGGTTCACCTTGCCGTTGGCCAGCCGGGGCAGTGGTTCGGTTCGCAGCCGGATGTCGGTGGGGACCAGCGGCTCGGGCAGCTCGGCCCTCGCTCGTCGGGCGAGCGCCTCGACCGTGGGCGCGTCCTCGCCGCCCGTGACCACGTGAGCGACGAGCCGGGGGCGTTGGTGCCGGTGGGTGGCACCGACGACCGCCACCTCTGAGACACCGGGCGTCGCGTTCAGGACGCCCTCGGCCTCCTCGGGGGCGACGAGAACGCCGTTGATCTTCATCTGGAAGTCGCTGCGACCGGCGTGGACCAGCATCTCGTCGGGGCGCTCGATCACCATGTCGCCGGTCCAGAACCACTCGGTGCCGTCATCGTCGACGCGCAGCCGCTCCTGGTCGAGCGCAGCGTCGTTGAAGTACCCGGGGAACAGGGTCGGCGTCGCCAGGACGAGCTGGCCCGCAGTCCCCGGCGCGACGTCGTCGTCGTTCTCGTCGACGATGCGGTAGCGCCAGTGCTCGCGGACCGGGCCGACAGGGACCGGACCCTCGTCGTCGCCGACATCGCCGGCGAGGATCTCGTTGCGGCAGACCCCGGTGGTCTCGCTGGCCCCGAGGGAGTTGACGAACACGCAGTCGGGCCGAACGTGCTGGGCGACCAGGCGGAGGTCGGACCACCACAGCTGCTCCCCGAAGAACGAGATCCGATCGAGCGAGGCGAGGACACGACCGTCCTCCAGCTCGCCGAACAACGAACGGGCGAGCGTGGGCACCATGCCGAGCGTCTTCTGCCCGAGGCGGTCGACGCGATCGGCCAGTCCGTGCGTGCCATGGGCCGACAGGTCGTGGAACTCGAGCGTGCCACCGCGCATCCACGAACCGACGACGGCGCTCACCCCCGCCAGCCAGCAGAGCCGTCCGATCACCAGTCGGACGTCGCCCGGCTTCGTCGGGTTGTTCAACTTGACCCCGGGACGGACCACCGAGTGGTTGGTCGCGACGACACCCTTGGGGTGGCCGCTGGTGCCCGACGTGAAGAGGACGTACACGGGATCATCCGGGTCGACGTCGACGCCGGGGCGATCCGCGCTGGGGACGACGGAGGACAGCTGCACTTCGGGGACGTCGAGCCAGTCGACCTCGGTCCCGGGTGCGCCCGTGACCACGACCGCGACGGGGTCGACGCGCTCGGCGACGTGCTGGCGCCGGGCGATGGGGTCGCCGGTGTCGAGCACCACGAAGGCGGCGCCGGTCTTCAGCACGCCGACCATGGCGACGACCGTCATCGGCTCGTGGCCGCCGCTGATCAGGACGTGCGATCCCCTCCCAGCACCGGCATCGATGAGCTCGCGCGCGAGCCCGTTCGCGAGGTCGTCCATCTGACGGTAGGTCAACGTCACGCCCTCGTGGCGGGCTGCGACAGCGGACGGATCGAGGTCGACGGCGTCCTCGATCCGGCGGTGGACCATCACCGCCGGTTCGTCCGTTGCGTCGTCTGCCACGATTCCCCCTCGCATCTGCGTGCGGGCGAGCGTACCGACGCAGACGAGGTCGATCCGGGTCAGACTGCAATCCGCCCTTCTCCGAGCAGATCGGACGAAAGGCTCCTACGATGTGCGTACGGAACACCACGCACCGCACCGGCATGAAGGGCGAGGCGTACGACCACCAACGGCCGCACGGTTCGCCAGTGCGACACTGCGCGGTCTGGCGCCGTGATCGCCGCCGGCACCCTCCACGACGCGATCGTCGCGCTCGAGGGGGTCCGGCTCGGTGCCGACGCCGAACCGTGGTGTCCGGACGAAGCGACTCGGCTCGAGCTCCGGGTGCTCACCGCCCACATCGGTGCGCATCCGCCGGTGGTGGGTGCCACTCCTCACGAGGGGCACTGGCCCGTGTCCGGCATCGGTCCCGGGGTCACGGTGTGGTGGGATCCGGACCGGTGCCGACCCCGTCGCTGGAAGCAGCACGTCTGTCGCACGACGCTGCACGCCAAGATCGACGACCGCGACGCGCGGCTGGCTCCCACGTTCGTTCTCCTCGGCGGCGAGCTGTGGCTGGTCGCCGGGCACCACGACCTCTGGCTGATCGTCGCCGCCCGGACCTCGGGCCTGGCTCGCGGTCCCATCGCCGCGCACCTCCACCTGCCCGGTGACGAGCGGCTGGCCGTTCCCCAGCTCGACTGCCCGTGCCCGCACCGGCCGCGCTTCGCGCCGCGCCGTCCTCCGCTCGCAGGTTGAGCCACCGCTCGCCGGTTGGCGAGCACGCGCCGGTGCCGGCCACCGCAGTGGCAAGGTGCATCCGTGCCCGTGGACCCGACCGACGCCGTCGCGAGGCTGCATCAGCACGGCATCGGTCGCGGATCGCTCCTTGCGCTCGTCTCATGGCCCGACACGGGCGTGGCCCTGGTGGCCGAAGATCTCCACCTGTCGGTCGACGCCACACCGGCGACCGCCGCGGATCTGCTGACGACGATCGACCGTGAGCTCGGCCCGCGCTGGCTGGTGTGGTCACGTCGGCAGAGCTCGTCGGTGCTCCGAGCGGGAACCGCGCTGTCTTCGTGCTGGGACATCGCCGCCGTCCATCGACTCGCCCTGGGCGGATGGCGGGCCGACCCTGGTCGGGTGTGGGCGCATCACCGCGGACTCGACCCTGCGACGATCCCGGAGCACCGCGGAGGCGACGGGTCGGTGGTCGACCTGTTCACCGCAGCCGAGCAGACCACGGGCGATGTCGATGACCCCGTCCGGAGCGACGGCCATCTCCGCCCGGACTGGGGCCGCTCCGGATGGCGACCGAATGCAGCGCAGCTCATCCGGTGGGCTTCGCTCGCCTTCGAGGTGGGAACCGACCAGGTCACCGAGCGCGACGGTCTCGCCGGCCATCCTCGAGCCTCGCTGGTGGCGCGGAGCGAGTCGACCGCCGAGCTGCTGTGCAACGAGCTGTCGGCCGGTGGACTCCCGCTCGATCTCGCCATCGCCGAGGATCTGATCCGTGCAGAAGTCGGCCCTCGCCCAGCCGACGAGGCCGAGGCGGCCGAACAACGGAGGCGACGGGACGAAGAAGTGCTGATGCACGTGCCGGGCGGCAGCGGCATCGACCTGCGGAGTCCGGGCCAGGTGAAGTCGCTGCTGCGCCGCGTCGGCATCGAGGTCGAGGACACCCGGGCCTGGCGTCTCGAGCCACTGGTCGGCACCCACCCGGTCGTCGAGCCGCTCCTGCGGTGGCGCAAGGCGGAGCGCATCGCGACGACGTTCGGCTACGGCTGGCTCGACGAGCACTGCGGCGCCGACGGCCGGTTGCGCGGCGAGTGGACCGGCAGCGACGGGGCCGCCGGTCGGATGACGGCGTCGGCCGGGCTGCACAACATGCCCGCCGATCTGCGGCCGGCCATCGTCGCCGAGCCCGGCCACGTCTTCGTCCGGTCAGACCTCGGCCAGATCGAACCCCGCGTGCTCGCCGCCGTCTCGCTCGATACGAAGCTCGCCCGAGCCAGCCAGGTCGACGACCTCTACGCCGGCGTGGCCGAGACGCTGGGGGTCGAGCGCGAGATCGCGAAGGTCGCCGTGCTCGGTGCGATGTACGGGCAGACCACGGGCCGCGGCGCGCAGGCATTGGTCGAGCTCCGCCGCGCCTACCCGGTGGCGATGGACTACCTCGACCACGCCGACGGCGAGGCCCGAGCCGGCCGCGACGTCCGCACCTACGGCGGCCGGCTCATCCGCATGGACTCCAGCACCGACCACGAACTGCCGGAACGGGCAGCGCGTTCCCGATCGGCCGCTCGGGGTCGCTACGGCCGAAACGCGGTGATCCAGGGTGCGGCGGCCGAGCTGTTCAAGATGTGGGCGGTCACCGTCCGGGCGAGGGTCGCCCCTACCGGCGCCGAGATCGTGCTCTGTCTCCACGACGAGCTCCTCGTCCATGCGCCCGCCGACGCCGCCGACGAGGTGTCGGCCCTCGTCGATGCCTCGCTGCAGGAGGCGGTCCGGCGTTGGGCTCCGGACGATTCGGTGCGGTTCCTCGCCGACACGAGCCTCGTCGAGCGCTGGTCCGACGCCAAGGGCTGACAGTCCGCCACGACCCGCGACCGCTCGTCGGTAACGTCGCCGGTCATGGCACACGAGACCGTCACCGGATACTGCTGGCCCCAGAGCGTGGAGCCCGGCGACGACGTCGCGCTCCATCTGTCGTCGGCCGGCGGCCGGCCGGTGCAGGTCGAGATCGCCCGGGTCGGCGGCACGCGTGACGTCGTGTGGTCCGAGACCGTGGGCGCCGACTTCCACGCCACAGCCGAGGGCACGGACACCAACGGATGCGGATGGCCGGCCGCGGTCACTATCACCGTCGGCGATGACTGGCGGTCGGGCTACCACGAGGTCGTCCTCACGATCGACGTCGACGGCAAGGAGCGCACCACGCATGCGTTCTTCGTCGTGCGGCCAACGGCGGCGTCGACCAACACGATCCTGTTGCAGCTCGCGACCAACACCATGCACGCCTACAACGACTTCGGCGGCCGCAACCTCTACACGGGCGGCACCACGGTGTCGATGCAACGACCGATGTCGCCGGGCTTCCTGTCGAAGCCGCCGGGGCCGGGGCGGCGGGTCACGAACCTCACCGCCGACGACCGGCAGATGACCGCGCACGTCGGGTACGTGCGGCTGAACCGGCTGGCGCCCTATGCGGGTTCGTCGGGCTGGCCCGACTGGGAGCAGCCGTTCATCGAGTGGGCCGAGCGCAACGGATACGGCGTCGACGTCATCACCAACGCCGACCTCGAGGACCACCCCGAGATCGTCGATCGCTACCGGCTCGTCCTCTCGGTGGGCCACGACGAGTACTGGTCGGCCGGCATGCGCGACACCGTCGAGGCCTTCATCGGACGGGGCGGCAACGCCGCGTTCTTCTCGGGCAACACCGCGTTCTGGCAGGTCCGCCTCGAGGGGCGCGACGACGCCGGGATCGCCACGCAGATGGTGGGCTACAAGGGGTTCTTCAAGCAGGACCCCGTGTTCGACACCGATCGCCAGGCCGAGCTCACCAGCATCTGGTCCGACCACCTCATCGAGCGGCCCGAGAACCACATGACGGGGGTGAGCTTCGCTCGCGGCGGCTACCACCGCATCGGCAAGCGGGTCACCAACGGGGCGGGCGGCTACACCGTCCACCGTGCCGACCACTGGATCTTCGACGGCACCGACATCGACTACGGCGACGTCCTCGGTGGCGACGCCCGCATCGTCGGCTACGAGTGCGACGGCTGCGACTTCACCTATCGCGACGGGCTCCCGTATCCGACGTGCTCCGACGGCACGCCCGAGAGCTTCGTCATCATCGGCACGGCGCCGGCCGCCCACTTCACCCGCACCACGGCAGCGCGTCCACCCGCGCCGAACGAGCCGTCCGAGCTCGAGTTCATCGCGTCACGCGTGTTCGGCGAGCGCGGTCACGAGCACCGCCTCGAGTTCGGCCACGCCGTGCTCGGCGCCTACGAGTCCGCCGGTGGCGGCACCGTCATCACGTCGGGCTCCACCGACTGGGCACACGGCCTCGCCGCCCACGACCGCGACGTCGAGCGGATCACGGCCAACATCCTCGACCGCCTGGGTTGAACGCTCGAGCGTGCCTCGTGCTGATGCTCAGGCCTTGACGGCGCGCTCCAGGTTCTCGAGCGTCTGCGTCATCGCCTCGATGGTCTTGTTGCGGATGGGCTCGACCCGGCTCTTCTTGACCTCCTGGGAGATGTCCCAGGTCTCGCGCACCCGGGTGCCGCCGTCGGTCGGTTCGAACTCGTAGCGCCAGATCCGGCCGCCGAGCAGCTTGCCCATGACGCCGCTCTTGGGCCGCGTCTGCCAGGCGATCCGACGGCCGGGCTCGTGCTCGATGACGGTGTTCACCATGGTGTACGGGATCCCGATGCGCATGCGCATGCTGAAGCTGTCACCCATGCCCAGCACCGCGTCGGGGTCACTGGTGCCCTTCACCGTGCCGGACCCGTCGATCTCGGGATGTCGTGTCGGGTTC
Source organism: Acidimicrobiales bacterium (assembly GCA_041618235.1). Lineage (GTDB taxonomy): Bacteria > Actinomycetota > Acidimicrobiia > Acidimicrobiales > Salinilacustritrichaceae > Salinilacustrithrix. The sequence continues at coordinate 7,446 of JBFJNI010000010.1, read as the reverse complement.
GCGACGATCGCGAACAGGTCGTCGGCAGAGGCGTCGATGACGCGCTCCACGCTCTCGGTGTCAGAAGCCATCGGCGGAGGCTAGGCCAGCCCGAGCGTCGGAGGTTGCCCGATCGACGCGTTCGCGACACGAGGCGCGAGTCGGGCGCGGCCTTGGTTCGCTTCCGTCCGAGACGGGCGAAGGATCCCCCGACCGCACGTCATCCGTCGCCGCGACAGGGACGTACAGCACTCGAGACCAACCACACCGACCCCTTTCCCGGAGGATCCCATGAAGCGCAAGATCGCCACCCTCATCGCCACTGCCGGCCTCGCCGTCGGAGTCACCGCGGGCGCCGCGGCCGCGGGTCCGCCCGCCGGTGCCGGCGACGGTGGCAAGCCTGTCGGAATCGCCTGCCAGCAGGCCGGCATCTCCACCCTGCAAGACCTCGGTCTGTTGTCGGCCGTCGCCAAGGGCGGCATCGAGGTCGTCGACCCCGCGCTCGGGGTGGTGCCCTTCGAGGACGTGCTGAAGCTGCACCGCACCAGCCCCGAGCTGTTCCAGACCGGTGGCGTCACGGTGGCCGTGCCCGGCGTGGGTGACGTCGCGGCCACCTGGTGCGACGGCGTCTGACCGTCCGGCCATCGGGCGCTCCGCCCGCCGCCGATCTGCGGCGCCCTCGCCCCTCGGGTGGGGGCGCCGCAGCGCGTCTGGCAACAGGCGACGCACCGCCCACGCCGACGCCGGGCATCACCGGCGTCGGGGTCTCGTAGCCTCGATGGCCCAGGGCTGACGACCGCCGACCTCGACGATCCGGAGACCACGTTGACCGCACTGCCCGAGCTCCACTGGGTGCGCCAGCCGCTCGACGGGCCGGCGGTCACCGATCCGGGTGCTCGCACGCACGAGGCGCTCTCCGCTCTGGGTCTCGGCGACCGCGTGACACGAGGCCAGTCCGTCGCCGTCACCGTCGGCAGTCGCGGGATCGCGAACCTCGACGTCATCGTCCGATCGACCGTGCGCCACCTCCGCGGACTCGGGCTCGAACCGTTCATCGTCCCGGCGATGGGCAGCCACGGTGGAGCAACCGCCGACGGCCAGGCCGCGGTCCTCGCCGTCTACGGCGTCACCGAGGAGCGCGTCGGCGCACCGGTCCGTTCCCAGATGGATGTCGTCGAACTGTGCCGGAGCCGGCTCGGCTTTCCGGTGCACCTCGACCGACTCGCCGCTGAGGCCGACCACATCGTCGTCGTCAACCGGATCAAGCCCCACACCCGATTCGAGGGGCCGGTCGAGAGCGGGCTGGTGAAGATGCTGCTCATCGGCCTGGGCAAGCACGCCGGCGCCAGCACCTACCACCGGGCCGAGGCCGACCACGGCTGGTCCGCCATCGTAGACGCCGTGACCCCCGAGGTCCTGTCGCGCGTCAGCGTCCTCGCCGGCGTCGCCATCGTCGAGAACGGCGCCGACGAGACCGCTCACATCGAAGCGCTCGACTCCGAGCAGCTCCTCAGCGGCGAGCCCGTCCTGCTCGAACGGGCGAGGGCCCTGCTCCCCACGGTCCCCTTCGACGACGTCGACATCCTGCTCGTCGACCGGATCGGCAAGGACATCAGCGGCTCCGGCTTCGACACCAACGCGGTGGGGCGCAAGCCGGCGTTCCACGAGGTGACACCGGGCCTCACACCGCGAGTCCGCACCATCGTCGTCCGCGGCCTCACGTCCGCCACCCACGGCAACGCCATGGGCATCGGCCTGGCCGAGCTGTGCCGCACACGGGTCGTCGACGAGATGGACCGCGACGCGACCTGGGTCAACGCCGTCACGTCGGGCGACATCGCCGCCGGGATGTTGCCGCTCCACTACGAGACCGATCTCGAGTTGCTGCGCGCCTGCTCGTCTCGCAACGGACTCCGCAACCTCGCCACCGCCCGTCTGTGCTGGATCCGCGACACGCTCGACCTCGGCACCGTCGGATGCTCGGGTGCGCTGCTCGACGAGGCCCGGCGTCGTGGGCTCGAGATGCTCGACGGACCGGTGCCGCTTCCGCTGGACGCGGCGGGCAACCTGCCCGACCTCCTCCCCCGTCCGGGAGCGCTCAGCCCATGACGTCGGCGGACGAGGCGAAGTGCTGGTTCGACAAGACCGACTCGCCGCTCCACCGGTACGCCACGAGCGGCCCGTCGCGACCGGCGCTGTAGTCGACGCACGCCGTGCGATCACTCGACACGACCGGCGTCCCGGTGCGCCAGTAGTGCCCGTAGACGACGGGGATCGCGTCGGTATAGGGCGGCACCGGTGGCTCGATCGGCGTCGACGGGAGCTTGCCGTACGCCTCGCCGTCGGCTCCCTTGGGCGTCGCCGGGAGCACGACCGCACGGTCGAGCTGGTCAGCCTCAGGGTCCCACCAGCAGTAGCGGGCCCGGTGACGTGGACGACCTCCGGGGTCGAGGTAGGGGCGGGGAACGTCGATCTCCGGACCCTTGAGGACGTGCTCGACGGCGTGCCACGCCGGCTCGCCCATCCGCGAGCTCGCCACCAACAGCTCGCCGGTCAGCGAGTCGTCGCCAGACGTCAGCTCGCGGAGGAGCGCGATCGACGCCGGGTCCCAGCACGCATGGACGACTCGGAGACCGTCGAGCTCGAGCCACAGCGGAAGCGTGCGGAACCAGTCGATGATCTCGTCGTGGAGCGCCTGTGACCGGCCGACCTGGTCCAGGAATGCCGCGTGCTGCTCCAGGTTCTCCTCGGTGTGGGGCCGGAGGTACTCGCCCGGGTGATCGGGGTCCTCGGTGTGGAACGCCACCGCGTTGTACTCGTGGTTCCCGGCGACGAGCCGGGCAGACCCGGCCTCGACCATGGCGCGTGGGATCCGGTAGCAGTCGATCTGCCCCGCGCCGCGGTCGATGAGGTCGCCGACGAACACCGCTCGCCGGCGAGGGTGGCGCCACACGCCGTCGACCTCGGCGTAGCCCATGCGCCCGAGCAGGGCGATGAGCTTCTCCGACTGGCCATGGACGTCGCCGATGACGTCGAATCCCTCGTCGAGTGTGGCTGCCGAATCCGTCACGGCTCGCGATTCTGCACCATCGCCGACGATGGTTCTGGACGACGTCGACCCGACCAGGTCGCACGGTGTCCAGAACCTGGGCGATGGCCGGCGTCGCTGCGATCGAACACGCCCGCCCGCCTACGATCTCCCGATGCTCCGGGTCCTGTTCGCTGTCTCCACGCTGGCATTGTTCGCCGGCGCTGCGAGCTGGGCGACGGCCGCGCTCCGGCTCCGGCGACACCGCCTCGAGCATCCCGGTGACGACGACCGCAGCGCGAACCTCGCGTCCCGGGATGCCCTCGTCGCCGCGCTGTTCACGATCGTCGGCATCGCCTCGGCCGCCCATGCCGCCGAGGGTGGTGTCACGACCGGGGCGGACTGGATCCTGCTCGCCGCGGTCGCGGTCGTCGCCGCGTCGCTCCCCTTCCTCGGGCGGTTCCAGGGCACCACCGAGCTGGCGCGCGACCAACGCTCCGAGGTCGAGCACCTCCGCCTCGAGGTGCTCTACGAGATCGCCGCCGCCGGCGAGGAGCTCGACGTCGACGTGTCCAGCCAGCGCATGGCGTCGGCGCTGGTGCCCACGGTCGGCGACTGGGCCATCGTCGTGCTCCTGGATCGCGAGGGTGCGATCGAGGCCATGGGCGTCGCCGTGGGCGACGACGACCACCAGCTGCTGGTCGACCTGCTCGAGCGGTACCCGGTGGCGCTCGACGTCGACGAAGGAATGGGTCGCGCGCTGCGGAGCGGCGAACAGGTCCGCTACGACGACATCACCCAGGACCTGCTCCGATCGGTGGCCGAGGACGACCAGCATCTCGAGCTCCTGAAGCAGCTCGGGCTGCACTCCGCGGTCATCGAGCCCCTGATCGCCCGCGAACAGCGCCTCGGAGCGATCGCCGTCATGGGTCGAAACGATCGTGAGCTCGGCTCCGACGTCGATTCCCTGCTGCGCGATGTCGCCGAGCAGGCGGCTCCCATCCTCGACAACGCCCGCCTCCACCGCGACCTCCTCGCCACCGAGCGCGAGCTCCGGCTGCGCGAGGAGATCCTCCGGGCCCAGGGCGAGTCGGGCGTCGAGGGTTTGCTCGTGGTCTCCCCCGAAGGTCGGATGGTCTCGTACAACTCGAGGTTCGCCGAGATGTGGGACTTCGACGAAGAGCTGCTCGCCCGCGGCTCCGACGAGGAAGCCCTGGCTGCGGGCCTCGACCACGTGGTGGACCGCGATGCCTTCATCGAACGCATCCGGTCCATCTACGCCGACCCGACCACACCGTCACGCGACGAGATCCAGTTCCGCGACGGTCGGGTCTTCGACCGATACGGCGCTCCGCTCGTCTCCGACGACAGCTCGTTCCTCGGATGGGCCTGGTACTTCCGAGACATCACCGACGAGCGCCGGGCCCAGCAGTCGCTCGTCGAGTCGACGGAACGCTTCGCCGCCCTGGCCCGCACGCTGCAGGAGAGCCTCCTGCCCCCTGCCCTCCCGGGGATCCCGGGGCTCGAGCTGGCCGCTCGCTACCACCCCGCCGGCGACGGGTCCGAGGTCGGCGGCGACTTCTACGACGTGTTCCAGGTCGACGAGCACCACTGGTGCGCAGTGATGGGAGACGTCTGCGGAAAGGGAGCGTCGGCTGCGCGGTTGACGGCGCTGGCCCGGTACACGTTGCGGGCCAGCGTCGCTCGCAGCCCGAAGCTCGAACGCAACCTCTCCGAGCTCAACGCGGCCCTCCTCCGAGAGGCCGAGCGTGACCGAGAGCGCAACGAACACCGCTTCGTCACCGCCGCCGCGCTGCGATTCCGGACCGTCGATCACGGTGTCGAGGTCACCGCCGGGAGCGCCGGCCATCCGCCGCCATTGCTCCTCCGCGCCGACGGCACCGTGTCCGAGCTCGGCTGCCGGGGCTCGCTCCTCGGCATGTTCGCCGACGTGCGCTTCTCGCTCGACGACATCGTCCTCCGCGAGGGCGACCTGCTCGTGCTCTACACCGACGGGGTCACCGAAGCCCGCCGCGGCACCGAGGAATACGGCGACGACCGCCTGCGGGCGCTCCTCGCGGCTCACGCCGGTGCGACGGCCGCCGAGCTCACCGAGGCGATCGAGGCCGCAGTGCTCGACTTCCAGAACGGCACGGCCCGCGACGACATCGCGGTGATGGTCGTGCGCGCGAACGAGCCGACCACCGGGTCTCCCACCGACGCCGAACTCCGCTGACGACGAGACCCCGCCGAGCCGGGCGAGGTCGTCAGGACCTCGGGTTGCGGATCTTGTCGCCGGCGACCTTGACGCTCGCCTCGAGGGCGCGCATCATCGCCCGGCCGGCCTCGCGGGCGTCGTCGCGGACGGCCTCGTCCTCGATCGCGTCGCCCATGCCGTCGAAGAACTCCTCGATGGTGGCACCGAGCTTCTGCAGGCCGGACTTCTCCTGGAGGTCCTCGTCGGACAGCTCTTCCTTGGCGTGCAGCTTCAGCTTGAGGAGCAGTGCCGAGACCTTGTCGCCGGCGTCGCTCCATTCCTTGCGGGGATCAGTCATGGCCACAGCATGCGTCCCGGGTTCGGCATGCGAACAGGGTCCTTCGTCACCGCGGCCTCGGAACCCTCAGGCCAGGTTCGACGACCGCGGATAGGCATCGGACGGGTCGGTCAGCACGTTCACGAGATACGGCACCCCCGAGGCGAAGGCACGGTCCATCGCAGGGCCGACCTCGGCCGGGTCGGTGACGGTCTCCCCTGCGCCACCGAGCGCCTTCACCACGTCGTCGTACCGGAGGCCCGGCTGCAGATCGGCCGCGACGTCGTAGCCGTAGACGGCCTGCATCGGGTGCTTCTCGAGCCCCCAGATGCCGTTGTTCCCGACGACCATGACCACCGGGAGGTCGTGGCGCACGAGCGTGTCGACGTCCATCAACGAGAAGCCGGCCGCGCCGTCGCCGAGCAGCACGACCACCTGGCGGTCGGGGTGGGTGACCCGAGCGGCGATCGCCCCGCCCATGCCGGTGCCGAGGCAGCCGAACGGTCCGGTGTCCAGCCAACAACCCGGCTGCTGAACGTCGACGTACTTGCCGGCGTAGCTGACGAAGTCACCGCCGTCGCAGACGACCACGGCGTCACGGTCGAGGCGCGTCGCGAGCTCGCCGTAGATGCGGGTGGGTTTGATCGGGTCGGAGTCGGCGGCGAGCAGCGGCGCGTCTGCGTCACGCGAGGCAGCCTCAGCGGTGGCGAGGGTGGCGATCCACGGCTCGTGGTCGGCACGATCGCCGCGGTGGTCGGCCCACGCCGTGAGCACCGTCCGCAGGTCGCCGGCGATGCGGATGGCGGGCTCGATGTGCGGGGCCGCGCGGTCGGGGTGATCGACGACGTGGATCACCTGCGCCGCGCCGAAGTCGCCGAACGACAGCCGGAAGTCGAGCGGGGTCCCGATCACCACCACGACGTCGGCATCGGTCTTGGTCAGTCTGCGGGCCCGGCTGAAGCACAGCTCGTGGTCGGCGGGGACGCAGCCACGACCGAGCCCGTTGAGGAACGCCGGGACGCGCAACGTCTCGACCGCCGCCTGCAGCGCATCGGCAGCGCCCTCCCACCACACGTCGGAGCCGGCGATGATGGCGGGGCGTTCGGCGCCGGCCAGCGCCTCGGCGGCACGGCGGACGGCGTCGCCGTCGGGCTCGGGACCACGGGGGTCGACCCGATCACCGACGTCACCGTGGCCCTGGCCGAAGACGACGTCGAGCGGGAAGTCGAGGACCGTGGGCCCCCGGTGCGGCGCCAGCGCCAACTCGACCGCGGCGGCGACGTCGCCGGCGATGGCATCGGTCGAGGTGACCGTGGCCGCGTGCTTGGTGATGGGCGCGAGGAGCGGCACATGGTCGAACTCCTGGAGCGAACCCGCACCCCAACGGGCCTGCGGCGCCCGGCCCCCGAGCACCAGCAGCGGCGAGCCGTTGAACTGCGCGGACGTGACGGCGCTGACGCCGTTGGTGACACCGGGGCCGGCGGTGAGGGCGGCCACGCCGACGTTCCGGGTCAGCTTGGCGGCAGCCTCGGCGGCGAAGGTGGCGGTCTGCTCGTGGCGGACGTCGAGCAGCCGGACGTTGGGTTCACGCTTCACCGCCGCGTCGTAGAACGGGAAGATGTGTCCACCGGAGAGGGTGTAGATCGTCTCGACGCCCTGGGCCCGGAGGACCGCCATCGCCAGTTCGCCGCCATGGTCGTTGATCTCCATGGGGCCAGCTTGTCAGCGAAGCGTCAGCCGTGCGCCGGGTGTCGGCGGTCTTCAGCGCCAGATGCAGAGGGCGCGCATCTCGACGCTCTCGCGCCGATGGGCCGGCGTCGACTCGACGTTCGGGTCGACGAAGGCGGAGTGCGGCGTCCAATACGGCTCACCGCTGCTGACCCGGGCGCTGTCGTAGGTCCGCAG
>JBFJNI010000009.1:0-60570 GCA_041618235.1 Acidimicrobiales bacterium | reverse complement strand
GGTGCTGGCGATCGGGGCGAGGAAGCTCGAGGTCCAGCCCGGCGAGGCCGACGGCGACTCGTTCCGGGTCTATCTCGACCCCGCCGGCCACCCGTTCTGTCTCTGTTGGGACTGACGAACGCCGGTCGAGGTGGATGCCGATCGCCGATCGCCGATCCCCACGCCGTCTCGCCACCGGTCTCGGCTACGGACGGCCGACCTGTGGCGACACGGCATCGAGGGTCGGCCACGGCGGTCCGTCGCGCAGAGCACGGAGCAGTTCCCGCCCCGCACGACGACCGTTCGGGTAGTCGTCGTCGACGTCCCAGCGCCACGCGGCGACCATGGCGAGGATGAGGCCCCGACACTCGTCGAGCAACGCTCGGTCGATGCCGCGAGCGTGCTCGCCGACGGCTTCGGGCGCGTGGGCGATGTCGAACTCCACCGGCCCACGGCAGCACGTCTCGAAGTCGATGAACAGCGGCCCGTCCGCCGTGTCGAGCACGTTGCCCGGGTGTGGCTCACCGTGCAGGATCTGCTCGGCAGCGCGCCGGTCGCCGATCGCTCGCCTCAGGTCTTGCAGCGCTCCGCTGAGCAGCTCCCGGTCCGTGGCACTGAGCGCAGGCGTGCGATCGCCGTTGCGGACGAGGTTCTGAGCTTCCGTGATTCGATCGGTGAAGTGCGGCGTGGGGCTGTCGACCTGGCGCATACCGGCGTGCAGGCGGTCGAGCGCGTGCGCGTAGTCGGCTGGCGGGATCGGCTGCGCTGTCACCGGGTCGTAGGAGGTCCACAGGCTCAGCACGAAGCCGTCGCACAGGTGGCTGTGTGGCTCGACCCGAGGGTCGAGCAGTCCGATGGGGCCCTCGGTTCCGGCGAGGGCTCGGGCGAGCTCGATCTCGAGCGCGGCGATGGCTTCCTTGTCCGAGTGCGCGACTCGGACGACGACGTCGCACGGCAACAGCCGGAGGACGACGCGGTTCGAGTCCTGGAGAACGACCGCGTCGTCGACGTTCAGGCCGAGCGCCGAGGCCGTGGCGCTCGCCGCAGCCACCGCCCGGGGAAGCTCCTCCGCTTGCATCGCCGCACCGCCCTCCTGCGTCTGGCCCCGAGGTCTCGAGCGGACCAACCAGCGCGCTGCGAGCCTGCCATCCACGGACGCCCGGTACGGTGCCTGGCGTGCGCAGTGTGTCCGCCGTGGCCGTCCTCGCCGGACCGATCGTGCTCTCTGGCTATGCCGTCGGCGCGCTCACCGCGCTCCGCCTGCGCCGTAAGGCGGACGATCCCGTTCGACCGACCGACCTGGTGTTGGAGGGGTTCGTGGCGTTGGCGATCTCGACCGCCGCGTGGTGGGCGATCAAGGAGGTCTCCCCCGGCAGCAACTTCTCTCGGATCGGCTACTTCTCGAACCAGGTCCTCTCGGCGTGGCAGTCGGTCGCGCTGTGGACCGGGTTGGCCGTCGCCACCGGCCTGTGCGCATCGGTGTTCCGACGCTTCGGAGGCTCCTCGGGGCTCGCCCCGGTCGGCGCCCTGCTGGCCGTCCACTTCCCGTGGTTCCTGTTCGGATCCGCCGCGACCGCCGCACTCGGCTTCGCCCTCGCCCGGTCGCCGCGGGTGGCCCACGCGGCGGCCATCGGCGCCCTGCTTCCGCTCGCCTACCTCGGGTGGGTGCTCGAGTGGCAGCCGGCGTGGGGGCTGCCGGCCGGACCCGAGGCCACCGTCTGGTGCATGGTCGCGACCATCGTCCTCGGCGTCCGCTGGTGGCACGATCGCCCGGCCGACTCCCCTTGGTGATGCCCGCGGCGAGTGACCGGCGCAGCCGGCGCTCAGCGAGCGCGTCTCGCCGCCTTCACCGTCGCTCGGGCTGACTCGAGCAGTTCGTCGAGGCTCCGTCCCGGCCCACCGACCAGCACCGGCACGTCGGCGGCCTCGACCTCCGCAGCGGCGGCCGACGCGGACTCGGCGGCGCCGGGGTTGGTCACGGTGAGGACGACGAGGTCGGGGCGGACGGATGCAACGAACTCGACCAGGGCATCCTCGGGGACATCGCGCCCCAGGAGCTCGACCCTCCACCCGTCTTCACGTAGGGCGGCCGCAGCCATCGCGGTGGGGAGCGAGTGCAACTCGCCGGACGGCGAGGCGACGACCACGGTGCCGCGGGGGCGACCGGCCGAGCGACGGTCGACGCCGGCCAACACGCGCTCGACGATCGCGGATGCCCGGTGCTCCTCGGCGATGGAGAGGCGCCCTGCGCGCCACTCATCGCCGATGCGGTGCAGCGCCGGCACCAGCACCTCGGAGATGATCGGCAGGATCGTGTCGTCTTGACGATGGAGCTTGGTGACCAGGTCGGAGACCGCACGCTCGTCGCCCGCCTCGAGCAGTCCGAAGACCCGGTCGGCCAGGTGCGGCCAGTCGCGACGCGACGTCGACGGCGTGGGCGGCTCGGGGCGATCGCGGGCCGCGCCGAAGGCGTCGACGTCGCTCACCTCGAGCTGGTAGCGGCCTCGGACCCTGGTGGCGGGCAGCCGCTTCTCGCGCACCCACCGGTAGGCGGTCTGGTAGTGGACGTCGAGGCGCTTCGCCGCTTCGGCGAGGTCGATCACCGTGGCCATGACCCCACGATACCGGTTGTCCCACGAAATTGACGCTAAGTTGCGTTGAACGGGCCGGGTGGCGCGCCTACAGCCCCAGGTCGTCGAGGTCGAGGGCTTGCGCTGCCAGTCCTTGCGGACCACGACGTGCAGCTCGAGGAAGGCGCCTTCCTTGAGCTGCTGGCGCACCTTGGTACCGACGTCTTTCAGGATCTGGCCCTTCTTCCCGATGACCATCCCCTTCTGCGAGTCACGCTCGACCATGATCTCGACGCGGATGTAGGGCCAGTCGAGCTCGGTGACGCGGGTGGCGATCGAGTGCGGCAGCTCCTCGCGTGTGACCGCCAGCAGCTGCTCGCGGACCAGCTCGGCCACCCAGAACGCGTCCGGCTGATCGGACACCATGTCGTCCGGGTAGTACTGCGGCCCCTCGGGCAGGCGTTCGATGAGATGGTCGACCAGCGCGTCGACCCCCTCGCCCGTGCGCGCCGAGACCGGGAAGTAGGCCGACACGTCGAACTCGCCGGCGGTGGCGAGCTGGGCCAGGACGACCTCGGGCTTGGCGATGTCGCACTTGTTGACGACGACGATGCCGTCCTTGGGCACCTTCGCAGCCACGAAGCGGTCGCCGCGACCGATGGGCATGGTGGCGTCGACGATCAGACAGACCAGGTCGACGCCGCTGATCGAGTCGCTGGCGGTGGCGTTGAGCCGCTCGCCCATCGGCGATCGCGGCTTGTGGATGCCCGGGGTGTCGACGAACACCACCTGCGCGTCGGGACGGGTCAGGACGCCGCGGATCTGCGTGCGGGTGGTCTGGACCTTGTCGGAGACGATGGTGACCTTCTCCCCCAGGATCTTGTTCAGCAGCGTCGACTTCCCCACGTTGGGACGGCCGACGAACGTCACGAATCCGCTCTTCATGCGGTCTCCTCCGGGAGGCGGTCGATGCGGACCAGGCCGATGCGCCGGCCCTGGACACGGGCGGCGGTGAGCCGGTGGGCGCCGATGTCGACGGTCTCGCCCTCGGACGGGACGTGCCCGAGCGTGCCGAACAGCAGGCCGCCCACGGTGTCCCAATCGCCCTCGGGCAGGTCGGCGGTGAGCAGGTCGTTGACCTCGTCGAGCGGCATGCGCGCATTGACCCGGTAGGCCCCACCGGGCAACGGCTCGGCCATGGGGTCCTCGACGTCGAACTCGTCGACGATCTCGCCCACCAGCTCTTCGATGAGGTCCTCGAGCGTCACCAGTCCGGCGACGCCCCCGTACTCATCGACGACGACGGCCATGTGGAACTGCTCGGTCTGCATCTCGGGCAGCAGCACCGACACCATCGCCTGCTCGGGGACGAATCGAGCCTGACGAACATGCGCCCCGACCTCGCGATCGCCGTTGCCGTCGCGCTCGGCCCGCATCAGGTCCTTGGCATAGGCGATGCCGACGACGTCGTCGATGCCGTCGCCGGTGACCGGGATGCGGCTGTACCCGTTGAGGATCACCACCTCCATCACGTCACTGATGCGCCACGCGGCATCGACGGTGACCATGTCGGGTCGAGGCACCATGACCTCGCGCACGATGGTGTCGCCGAACTCGATGATGGAGGCGATCAGGCGGCGCTCTTCGCGTTCGATGACCTCGGCCTCGGCTGCGACATCGGCGAGGGCCAACAGCTCTTCCTCGGACACGCGAGGACGCTCGTCGTCGTCGACACCCGGTGAACGCCGGCGCACGAACGACGACAGGCTCGACCCCAGCACACCCAAGACCGGAAGGCGGCTCAACAGGCGGACCACCGGCGTGACACGGAGTGCGAAGACGTCGGTGCGGATCAGCCCGAGGGTCTTGGCGACGGTCTCGACGCCCGCCAGCACCACGACCAGCGCCGCGGCGACCGCCATCCACGCAGAGGTGTCGAGCGCGTCGCCGCGCCACAGGGACACGACCACACCCACCAGCAGGATCTGGGCGACGAGCTTGGCGACGAGCACCGAGCTGAGGGTGGACTCGCGCCGTGACAGCAGCGCCACCAGCGTCTCGGCCCGCGCTTCACCCTCGTCGACCATCGTGGCGGCCCGGGCGACCGACAGGTGGACGAGCACGACCTCGCACATCGAGAGGACGGCAACGGTGCCGAGGAGGGCGATCGCGATGATCGCCGTGAGGAGCGGGCTCACTGCTCGGTGTGGAACCGGGCGAGCAGGTCGCGTTCCTTGGCCTGCATCGCCTCGGTCTCTGCCGGTTCGGCGTGGTCGAGCCCGAGCACGTGGAGGACGCCGTGGACGACGAGCAGCGCGATCTCGTCGGCCAGCGAACCCGAGTGCTTGGGGCTGCCCGGCTCGGCGGGATCGCCGGCGTGCGCCGGCGCCTGGCGGGCGGCAACGGCCGGGCACACGACGACGTCGCCCAGCAGGATCGGCATCTCGTCGGGGTCAGGGCCGGGGCGATCGGGGCCCTTGGTGCCGTTGTCGGGCCAGCGGCCCTGCTCGATGAGGTCGTCGTCGATGGGGAAGGCGAGGACGTCGGTGGGACCGTCGGCACCCATGTGCCGGCTGTTGAGGTCGGCCATGGTGGCCTCGTCGACGAAGAGGAGGCTGAGCTCCGACGAGCGCCGCACGCCCTCGGCCCTCAGCACCTGCTCGGCGAGGCGCACCCAACGATCGAGCTCGACGGGCTGGTCGTCCTGCTCGTCGACACCGAAGACCGACGCACCGGTGCTCACGAATCGGTCGATTTCTCGTAGGCGTTCACGATGTCCTGCACGATGCGGTGACGGACGACGTCACGCGACGTCAACCGGATGAACTCGAGACCCTTGATGCCGGTGAGGATGCGCTCGAGGTCGGCGAGGCCCGAACGGTTGCCCTGCACGTCGACCTGCGACGTGTCGCCGGTGACCACGACCTTCGAGCCGAAGCCGATGCGGGTGAGGAACATCTTCATCTGTTCGGGCGTGGCGTTCTGCGCCTCGTCGAGGATGATGAAGCTCGCGTTCAATGTCCGGCCGCGCATGAATGCCAGGGGCGCGACCTCGACCAGATTCCGTTCGAGCAGACGCTGGGCGCCCTCGGGGTCGACCATGTCGTAGAGGGCGTCGTACAGCGGCCGCAGGTAGGGGTCGATCTTGGCCATGAGGTCGCCGGGCAGGAAGCCGAGACGCTCGCCGGCCTCGACCGCGGGGCGGGTGAGGATGATTCGCTCGACCTCGTTGCGCTGGAGCGACTGGACCGCCATGGCCACCGCCAACCACGACTTGCCCGTACCCGCCGGCCCGATGCCGAAGGTGATGACGTTGTCGCGGATGGCCTCGATGTAACGGCGCTGGCCCTGGGTCTTGGCCCGTACGGCGTTGCCCTTGGCCGACCGCAGGATCTCGGTGGCCATCAGCTCGGACGGCTTCTCGTCGTGCACGACCATGTCGACCGCCCGCTGCACGCCCTCAGTGTCGAGCACCTGGCCGCTGGCAACGAGCAGGACGAGCTCCTCGAACACCTTCCCGGCCGCCATGGCGTCGGGGCCACTGAGCACGATCTCGGTGCCGCGCACATGGATGGCAGTGGCAGGGAAGGCGGCTTCGACGAGGCGCAACAGCTGGTCTCGGTGACCGAGAAGTCCAGCCATGAGCTGGTTTCCGGGGACGTTGACGACGACTTGGGTGTCCGGGCTCGCAGCGCCGGTTGGGCTCGAAGGGGTCGATGGCACGATGACGAGGAGCGTACCGTCACCTGCGATGGACCGGCCCAACGACAATCGCTCCACCGGACGCCCTGACGACGCAGCCGACGTGTCGTCCCAGAGCCGACCGTTGCCGACGGGCCACGGCGTGCTGGGTGACGGCGACCCGCTCGGCCGCAGCCTGGCCCGGTGGGCGGCCGACGCCATCGTCGACGAGGCCGCACGCCAGCGCGCCCGCGCCCGATGGCTGCGGATCCAGGCCGAGGAGGAGGCCACCGTCGCCGGCACGTTGCTCGACCTCGCCGAGCATCGGCGTCCGGTGGTGCTCGACATCGGCGAGCACCGCGTCCGGGGCGTGCTGGCCGGCGTCGGCGCCGACTTCGTGGCCCTGCGCGCCGAGCGGGGCCAACAGGTGCTGGTGCGCATGTCGGTCATCGACGTGGTGCGGGCCGAGCCCGGTGGAGACGACGTCCGAGGCGACCGGTCCGTGATGATCGACGTGGGCCTCGACGCCGTGATGGGTCCGCTGGCCTCGGAACGGCCCGACGTCCTCATCCGCACCGCCACGGGCGTCCTCGTGCGCGGCCGGCTGACCCGGGCCGGCCTCGACGTGCTCCGCCTGCGCGTCGACGGCGATCCGCCCGCACCCACCTGGGTGCCGCTGGCCGCGGTGGCGATGGTGGTGGTCGACCCCTGACGGGGGTCAGGATTCGTCGGCGTCGCCGACCTTGGACGCGGCCTCGGGATAGAGGTGCTCGAGGGTGCCGGGCTCGATGCGCGACTTCTCGATGAAGGCCTCGACGTCGGTTCGCTTCACCCGGATCACCCGGCCGAAGCGGTAGGCGGCCAGCTCGCCCTGGTCGATGAATCGGTAGAGCGTGCGCGGCGTGATGCCGAGCGACTTGGCGGCGTCTGCCGTGGACAGCCAGTCGATGGTTCCGGTCATGAGCGTCCTCCTGCCCGTGGATCTCGCTGATGCTCAGCGTGGGCCGCCACCCGCGAGCAGCGACGCCCAGATCACTGTACATGCCTGACCGCAATTCTGCCATACTCTCACGATGTTCGATGTGTTTCTGTGCTTCCCGTAGCTCCCTACACATCATTCATCAATTTCTCTTGTCGAGCAGGAACCCTTCGACCGAGGAGCGAAACGACCCTTGTGACCTCCACGCTCTCCCGGCGGAACGAGCGGACCGATCTCCCCGACGACTCCGGCACCGACCGGCGCGTCGAGCGACGCATCGGCCTCCCCTCGGGCCGTGCCGTCATCGGCGGCCTCCTCATGGCCATCGCTGCCGTCGGCACGTTCCTCGCCTACGCCAACGCAAGCGCCGACGACACCGTCGACGTCCTCATCGCCACCCGCGACCTCCGGGCGGGCGAGCTCCTCGCGGCCGGCGACGTCGAACTCGTCGCCGTCGAGCTCCCGGGCAACGTCCGTGGCCTCTTCGGCGCCGTGGACGCGGCGGTGGGCCGACAGATCGTCGGGCCGGTCGACGCCGGCGAGTTCCTCCTCGCCTCGTCCACCGTCATCCCGACGAGCGGAGACGAGACCTTCGAGGTCGCGGTCGCCCTCCCCGGTCATCGGGCCGCAGGTCGCCTCCGTCCCGGCGAGCGGGTCGACGTGTTCTCGACCTGGTCGGGCGACGTCACCGAGCTCATCGCCGTCGACGCTCGTGTGCTCGAGGTCAGAGGATCGACGGGCGGTCTGTCGGGCGGCGAGTCGGTCATCGTCCGGCTCGCCCTCGCCGACTTCGCCCAGGTCGAGGCGGTCGTCCACGCCCAGGCGGCGGGCGATCTCACGATGATCCGCACGACCATCGGCACCGATGCCGCCGATGTCGGACGCGAGTACCGGCCGCTCTCCGGCTCCGCGCAGAAGGCGGATGCCGACGAGGACGACAGCTGATGGCCGATCGCTACGTCGCGCTCGGCCTCGCCCGTGTCCGCAGCCCGTGGTTCTCCGATGTCGCGCGCTGGGCGACCTCGGGATCGTTGGCGATGGACTTCGTCAAGACCGTGTCGATCGACGAAGTCCGTGCACGGCTCGAGTCGGGCCGGCCCTTCTCGGTCCTGCTCATCGATGCCGGTCTCCCTGGCATCGACCGCGATCTGCTCGAGCTGGCCGCCGAGCGCGGCTGCGCCGTCGTGGTCGTCGCCGAAGAGGGCGGGCGCGACTGGCGAGCCATCGGCGCGGCCACCACCCTGCCGACGGACTTCGGCGTCCACGAGCTCGATGCCGTCCTGGCCGCGTGCGCCCAGCCGATCGGTCGCGCCGACGACCTGCCCGGCCAGGTCACCCTTCCCGAGGTCAGCACCGGCTTCCGGGCCCGCACGATCGCGGTGACCGGGTCCGGCGGCACCGGTCGGTCCACCATCGCCGTCGCGGTCGCCCAAGGGCTCGCCGCCGACGTCGCCCACGCCGACACCGTGGTCCTCGCCGACCTGGCCCTCCACGCCGACCAGGCGATGATCCACGACGCCCGCGACGTCATCCCCGGTGTCCTGGAGCTGGTCGAGTCCCATCGTGCCGGTGTCCCGGCGCCCGACGAGGTCCGATCGCTCACGTTCGACATCGTCGACCGGCGGTACCGGCTCCTGCTCGGCCTGCGGCGCCACCGAGACTGGACGGCGCTGCGGCCGCGAGCTCTCCGCGCCGGCATCGACGGGCTCCGTCAGGCATTCACGCTGGTGGTCGCCGACATCGACGACGACCTCGAGGGCGAGTCGCTCACCGGATCCGCCGACGTCGAGGAGCGCAATCTGCTGGCCCGCACCACCGTGTCGCTGGCCGACGTGGTGGTCGTCGTCGGACAGCCGGGCATGAAGGGCGCCCACTCGCTCCTGCGCGTCGTCCGTGACCTGCTCGCGGCCGGAGTCCCAGCCGACCGCATCGTCCCCGTGGTCAACCGGGCACCGAAGCGCGCGTCGGCACGAGCCGAGCTCGCTCGAACCGTCGGCGAGCTCCTCGGCGCCTCCAACCCGGGCCAGCCGGTGCTCGGACCGGTCTTCGTTCCCGAACGCCCTCGCCTCGACGACGCACTCCGCGACGGCGTCGCCCTCCCCGACGCCGTGGTCACGCCCGTCGCCGACGCCGTCCGACGCCGCCTCGCCGAGGTCGACGAGCGAGCACCTGGGCACCCAGCCGTCGACGAGCCGGTCGCCGTCGTTCCGGGCTCCCTGGGCTCGTGGGACGAGGAGGTGGCCGGATGAGCGCCACGCCCACACCGCTCGAGATCATCGAACGGGCGGTCCTCGACAAGGCCAAGGAGATCCGCCTCGACCTCGACGACGAGGCCGCACGGACCCGCCTCGAGCAGCTCATCGCCGAGGAGGTCACGGCCTGGTCCGCTGACCACCGACGCGGCCTGCGTCCACACGACCTGGCCGACCCGGAGCTCGTCGTCGAGCGAGCGACCCGCAACCTCCTCGGCTACGGACCACTCGCCCCGCTCCTCGATGACGACGACGTGTGGGAGGTGATGATCAACGCGCCGGACGCCATCTTCGTGAAGCGGCACCATGGCCCGTCGGGCTATCACGACGAGGTCTTCCACGACGACGAACACGTCATCCGCACCCTGACCAAGATCCTCGACGACGCCTCCGGCGCCCACCGCAAGCTCGACCCCACCGAGGGGCTCCAGGACGCGCAGCTCGACAACGGCGCTCGGCTCCACATCGTCCACGGCGACGTCGCCCGTGGCGGCCACGTCATGGTCAACATCCGCAAGTTCACGGGCGTGGCGTTCCGTCACCTCGAGCAGCTCGTCGAGCGCGACATGCTGACCCACCAGGCAGCCGAGTTCCTGCGCGCCTGTGCGCGAGCCAAGCTCACGGTCGTCTTCGCCGGCGCACCCGGTTCGGGCAAGACGACCATCATGTCGTGCACTGCGGCCGAGCTCGACCCGTCCCTGCGGGTCGTGGTCGCCGAGGAGGTGTTCGAAGCCGACGTGCCGCTGCCCAACGTGGCATCGATGCAGACGCGAGCCGCTCGCGCCGACCGCCCGGCCGTCGATCTGCGTCGCCTCGTCGCCGGCTTCCTACGCATGGCCCCCGACGTCGCGATCGTGGGTGAGGTCCGTGACCGCGAGGCCCTGCCGCTGCTCCTCACGCTCTCCTCGGGGGTCAAGGGCTTCACCACCATCCACGCAGGATCGTGCCGCCAAGCGCTCTCTCGACTGCGGTTCATCTGCCAGCTCGCCGACGCGTCCGACATCCCGATGCCCGCACTCAACAGCCTCGTGTCCGAGTCGGTCGACATCGTCGTCCACTGCGCCCGCGAGGCCGACGGACCACGCGTCACCGAGATCTTGGCGGTCGAGGACCAGGCCGCCGGCTACGACTCGACCCAGTTCACCGTCACCGACCTGTTCCATCGGCCCCGCGCCGACAAGCCGCTCGAATGGTCCGGTCTGATCCCCGGCCGGGCGGGGCGGGCGCTCGAGGCGGCCGGCTACGACCTGCGTGACCTGCTGGGCGTTCCCGAGCAGGCGATCCCCGCCGGCGGAGCCAACCCCCTCGCGGGGGGCACGCCCGGTGTCACCGACGGACCTCGGTCGGTCGCATTCCAGGATGCCCTCGACGCGAAGGTCCACGAGCTCCGCGCCCGTCGATCCCCCGACCCGCTCCGATGACGCCCTTGCTCCTCCCGGCGGTGGCCGCGGTCGGTGTCTACTACCTGTACACCGCGGTGGTGTTCGGCTGGCGGGGCGCCGGACTCGCTCCGTCCATCGGACGCTCGGTGGTCCGCAACGACCAGACGCGCGAGTGGCTGGTCCAGGCGGGGCTCGCCGAGGTCCGCCTGCGCGACTTCGCCGCCGTGATGGTCGCGCTCTTCGCCGTCGGCACCGCGGTGGTCTATGCCGTCTTCGGCGCGATCGTCCCCGCCGTCGCCGTGGGGCTCTTCGCCGCCACCACCCCGATCGCGTCCTACCGGGTGCGCCGTGCCAACCGCCGGTCGAGCTCGCAGGACGCGTGGCCGCGACTGCTCGAGGAGATCCGCATCCTCACCTCGTCCCTCGGCCGGTCGATTCCCCAGGCGCTCTTCGAGATCGGCGGCCGCGCCCCGGAGGAGATGCAGCCCGCGTTCGACGCCGCGCACCGCGAGTGGCTGATCTCCACCGACTTCGCGCGCACACTGACGGTCCTGAAGGCCGGGTTGGCCGATCCCACCGCCGACGCGACGTGCGAGACGCTCCTCGTGGCCCACACCGTCGGCGGCAGCGATCTCGACCGCCGGCTCGAGGCGCTCATCGAGGACCGCATCCAGGACACGCAGGGACGCAAGGATGCCCGGGCACGCCAGGCCGGGGCGCGGTTCGCCCGGCGCTTCGTGCTCTTCGTTCCATTCGGCATGGCCGTCGCCGGCATGTCGGTCGGCAACGGCCGCCAGGCGTTCCGGTCGCCCACCGGACAGTCACTCACGCTGGTCGCGGTCCTGCTGGTCATCGGGTGCTGGCTGTGGGCGGGGCGGATCCTGCAGTTGCCGGAGGAAGAGCGGGTGTTCTTCGAATGATCCGGATCGCCGTCGTCGCAACACTGCTCGGATGGGTGGGCGCCACGCTCGTCCTGAGCCAGCGCCGCTGGTTCGCCCGCCGAACGCTCACCGAACGTCTCCGTCCGTACGAGCCGGGCGGGCTCGCCGCCGCGTCGGCGGCATCGGGCCTGCTGTCCGTCGAGTCGTTCTCCGAGGTCATCGCGCCCCTCGCACGCACCGTGGGCGAGCGAGCGTCGCGACTGTTCGGCGTCAGCGAGGAGCTGTCCGTCCGCCTCCGCCGTGTGCACTCGCCGCTCGATCAGACCGACTTCCGGGTGCGCCAGCTCGGTTGGACCGCGCTGGGGCTCGTCGGCGGCGCGCTGGTCGCAGCGGCGGCTCGGCCACCGGCACTCGTCGCGCTCCTCCTGCTCCTCGGCGCACCCGCCCTCTCGTTCCTGCTCGTGGAGCAGCAGCTCGCCAACGAGAGCGATCGCCGCAAGCGCCGGCTCTTCCTCGAGCTCCCCGTCGTCGCCGAACAGCTCGGGATGCTCCTGTCGGCGGGCTTCTCGCTCGGTGCCGCGATCTCCCGACTCGCCACTCGCGGTCAGGGCGCCAGCGGCGTCGACCTGCGCCGTGTCGTTGCTCGCGTCCGTCAGGGCGTCACCGAGGTCGACGCCCTGCGCGAATGGGCGACCATCGCCGACCTCGACGCGCTCACACGACTCGTCGCCGTCCTCGCCCTCAACCGCGAGGCCGGCGACCTCGGTCGCCTCATCGCGGAGGAGGCCCGATCGATCCGACGCGAGGTCCAGCGCGACCTGATGGAACAGATCGAGCGCCGCAGCCAGCAGGTCTGGATCCCCGTCACGGTCGCGGCACTCGTGCCCGGCGCGATCTTCATCGCCATCCCGTTCCTCGAGGCGCTCCGAGCCTTCGGCGCCTCCTGACCCCGGCCCTGCCCTCACCAAGGAGACCCACCATGTCCACGATCACCCCGACTCACCCAGGCCCCCGCATCGTCCGCTCCGACCGGGGCGAGGGGGTCATCTCGACCGCCATCGCCGTCCTCGTGATGGCCTTCCTCGGCGCCGCGATGTGGGTCACCTTCAACGCGGTCTGGAAGGACACGTCCGAGAAGACCAGCGATCAGGTCGAGATCATCGGCACCGACACCGGCGGCAGCCCCGCTCCGGGTGCCGGCGGGTGATCCGCACGTCGCGCCCGGCCTCGACCCCGGGCGACCGGGCCACCGGGGTCTTCGGCACGACGTTCGGCTTCCTCGTGTTCCTCATCTTCCTGCTGTTCTCGGTGCAGCTGCTCTTCGGTCTCTACGTGCGCACCACCGTCACCGCGGTCGCCACCGACCTCGCCCAGCGGGCGGCCAACGAGGGTGCCGCCCTCGACGCGGCCCGCTTCGCCGCGTACGAGACCGAGGCCCAGCGCCGGCTCGGCCGCTACGGCGACGACGCCGCTTTCACCTTCACCCTCGCCGATGCCGACCTCGACGGCATCGACGACACCGTTCGGGTCCACGTCGATGCGGCGCTCCCGACGCTGCTGCCCACCAGGTGGGCGCCACTGAGTCCGACGTCGTTCGAGCGGACGATGAGCGCGCGCCTCGAGGTGTTCCAGGAATGAGGACGACGACGGCGAACCGTCGGCGAGGCGAGCGGGGGCAGGTGGCAGGGATCGAGGCCCTCCCCTTCGGCCTGCTCATCTTCACCGTCGGCACGCTGCTCATCGTCAACCTCTGGGGGGTGGTCGACAGCAAGTTCGCGGCCGACGCTGCTGCTCGCGAGGCCGCTCGCTACATCGTCGAGGCCGCAGCCATCGACGCCGACACCGGGGCCGTGGTGGCCAGCGCCCGAGCCGTGGCCGTGCGAACCATGTCGGATCACGGCCGCGAGCGGGCGATCACGGTCATCGTCGAGCCCGAAGGTCTCGATCTGTTCCGCTGTCAGCGGGTCGTGGTCACGGTGGCCACTTCGGTCCCTGCCATCCGCCTGCCGTTCCTCGGCGCGTACGGCGACGCCTTCGACGTCATCGCCACCCACACCGAGCTCGTCGACCCCACCCGCTCGGGCGTCGGCGGTTCGGCGGACTGCATCCGATGAGCGCGCCGTCTCGGTCCGAGCGAGCGTCGGTCCTGATGCTCATGCCCGCAGCCGTGCTGATCGTGCTGCTGCTCGGGGCCATCGCCGTCGACTCGGCGATCATCTACCTCGAGCAGCGTCAGGCGTACAACGTCGCCTTCGATGCCGCCAACGACGCCGTCGGCGCCGGCTTCGATCGCGAGACCGCGCGGCGCACCGGAGAGATCGTCTACGACGCGGCCCGCGTCCGCGAGGTCGCGGAACAGACCATCGCGGCGTCGAGCGCCGACGGACTCACCCTCGTCGACGCAGTGCCCGATGGGAGCGGCGGCGTGGCCGTCACCGTCGAGGTCGCCGTCCGCCACGTCTTCGTGCCGGCCTTCGGTGGCGACGACGACCCCGTCCGCATCACGGCGCGCGCCATGGGCGTCGTCGCCGGCCCGTGACCAACCCCACGCCATACGCGCTGTTGATGTATTTCATTGTCATTCGCTAGACTGCGGCCGTGGTGATCGCCGTGAGGACCGAGCGCAGGAGCGACGGCCTCGAGATCGTGAAGCAGGCCGACACCGATCCCGATCGCATCCGCCTCCAACGCGAGGCCACCATGCTCCGCCGTGCGGCGCACCCCGGCGTGGTCGAGGTGGTGTCCGAGAGTCCCACCACGCTGCGACTGCGCCATGCCGGCACCGCCCTCGCCCGCCTCGGTCCACTCGCGCCTGATCACGCCGCCGCCGTCGTCCGCTCGGTTGCCGCCACCGTCGGCGACCTCCACCAGCTCGGTCTCGTCCACGGGCGCATCCGGGCCGACCACGTCGTGCTCGACGTCAAGGGGCGACCCCGCCTGTGCGGATTCGCCGAGGCCAACGACGGCACCGACGACCGCCGGGCCGCCGACGTCGCCGATCTCGGCGCCCTGCTCGACCATCTGCTCGATGCCGCGGGCGACGTCATGTGGAGCCCCGACCTCCGCGGCCTCCGCTCGGCCAGCCGGCGCAAGCGAGCCCTCGCCGGTTTCCGCGCCGCTGCCACGGCGGCACAACAGCCCGAGCCGCACCTGCGCCCCACCGCCCGCCAGCTCGCCGCCGCCCTGCTCGATGCCCTGCCGGAGCTGCAGCTGCCGGTCACTCCCGGCGACGAGACCGACGACCCCGGCGGCGGGACCGACGCCGCACCGCCCGCAACATCGTCGCGGCCTGATCGGCCTCGGACCTTCGCCGAGATCCCGGCCGACATCGATCCCACCGCAGACCTCGGCTGGACCGACGACGATCTGTTCTTCCTCGCCGATGTCGGCGATGACGACGACCTCGATCCGGGCCACGACACCGACGACCGCGACCGCGACCACGTCGCAACCCAGCCCGATGCGGATGCCGCGTCAGAGCACGAGCACGAGCCCGAACCCGAGCCCGAACCCGAGCACGAACCCGTGTCGGCGTCGGATCCGGCGCCTGCGGCCGCGGCCACCCCAGCGGCCTCCGCCGATGGTCCGACCATCACCATCCGTCCGGCAGCCCCCACCGCCGAGCCGGCCGAGCCCGCGGGGCTCGACCGGCGCCTGCTCGCCGCGCTGGCCGCAGTCGTGCTGATCGTCGGCGTCGTCGCCGGCTCGATGATCGCCCGAACCGTCCGCCCCTTCGGCGGCGACGACCCCACGCCGACGACCGCCGGAGGCGACCCGACATCCACCCCCGACGCCACCACGACCACCAGCGCCATCGCTCCCCTGGCGACGCCGCCGACGTTCCCGGCCCAGTGCGATGTTCCGGTCGCACCCGGGCCCGACGTCGACGACGACGGCTGCCCCGATGCCGTCGTGCTCGACGGGCGCACCGCCCAGGTCGGCTCGATCTCGGTCGACCTCGGCGAGGACGGCGACCTCGTGGCGCTGGGCGACCCCGACTGCGACGGCATCGTCACGCCGGCGGTGCTGCGCCCCAGCACCGGCGAGGTGTTCGTCTTCGTCGAGTGGAGCCTGTCGCAACCGGTCGAGATCGCCCCCAGTGCCGTGGTCGCCGGCGCCGACGCCATCCGATCGCCGGCGCCGTGCGCCCCCTTCGTCGTCGACGTCGACGGAACCGCCATCGAGGTCGGCCGATGAGCCGGCCGTGGCTCCGCGCCACCGCCTGGATGCTGGCGCTCATCGCCGTCGGCGTCGTCTTGCACCTCGCCGCCGTCGGCGACCTCGGCGCTCCGCCGGTCACGTCACCTGGCGACCTCGGCGAGTGGATCGACGACCGCTCGTCGGCCGCCGCTGCCATTGCGCTGGTCAGGTTCGGAGCCGAGCTGGCGGCCTGGTATCTGGTCGGGCTCTCGGCGCTCCACGGCATCGGCGAGGCTGCTGGCGCCCGCTCGGGCCACCGTCTGGTCGACGTGCTGGCCGTCCCCGGCGCCAGCCGGCTCGTGCGGGCCGGGCTCGGGCTCGGACTGGTCGCGGCATCTGCCGTCGGCGGTCGGCCGACGCCAGCCGCCACCCCCGTCATGCTGGCGGAGCTGCCGGACACCGACGAGCGCACCGGCACGGCATCGATGCGGCCGATCCGCGACGACGTCACCGCCGGCGATGACACCGGCGGAACGGCGTGGATGCGCCCCTCCGTGGTCCTCAGCGAGCCCGCCCCCACGGCCCCGTCCGGCGTCCCGACCACGTGGTCGGTGACCGAGGGCGAGTCGCTCTGGTCCATCGCCGAGGACGTGATGACCGCCCGACTGGGCCGCGAAGCCACCGACACCGAGATCGATCCGTACTGGCGGCGTCTGGTCGAGGTGAACCGCTACCGCCTCGTCGACCCCGACGACGCCGATCTCATCGTGCCCGGCCAGGTCCTCGAGGTCCCGGTCCCCGACGCTCGCTGAGCGGCGCCGCCCCGGTCACCGGATGCGGATCGAGACCTCGTTGGCCAGCAGGCGGCCCTCGGGCGTGAGGACCACGCGATCGCCGCGACGCTCGATCAACCCGTCGAGGACCTCGTCGGTGAGGTCGAGGGCCGATGCGGGTACGCCGTCGCGGGTGCGCAGCGCCAGCTGCAGCGCCTCGATGCGTCGTGCGTCGGCACCGACGATCTCGCCGGTTGCTTCGGCGTCGTGGCCGGCTTCGACCGCGTCGAGGTAGCGCTCGGGGGTCCGCAGGTTCCACCAGCGCCTGCCCTGCACGTGGCTGTGCGCCGCGCAGCCGAAGCCGAGGTAGTCGCCGGCGTCCCAGTAGAGGCGGTTGTGGCGGCACTCGTGGCCCGGGCGGGCCCAGTTCGACACCTCGTACCAGTCCAGCCCACCCGCGCCGAGACGCTCGTCGGTGACCAGGTACTTGGTGGCGATGTCGTCGTCGTCGGGGTGGCGGTCTTCATCGGCGGCCAACGGCGTCCCGGCTTCGATGGTGAGCCCGTAGGCCGACACGTGGGGCGGTTCCAGAGCGAGGACGTCGTCGAGGGTGGCGACCCAGTCGTCGACCGTCTCTCCCGCCGCACCCATGATGAGGTCCAGGTTGAACGTCGAGAACCCGGCCTCCCGGGTCCACTCGACCGCCCGACGGACGTTGTCGGGATCGTGCGTGCGGCCGAGCGAGGCCAGCACGTGGGGACGCATCGACTGCACCCCGAACGACATGCGGGTGACCCCACCGTCGACGTAGGTCTGCAGTGACTCGGCCGACACGGCATCGGGGTTGGCCTCGACGGTGACCTCGGCGTCGGCGGTACGTGGGATCTGGGCGAGCACGTCGACCAGCGCGCCGGCCGGCACCAAGCTGGGCGTGCCGCCGCCGACGAAGACCGATGCCACCGGGGCCATGCCGGCCTCGACGGCTCGGCCGATCTCGGTGGCCACACCGGCCAGGTAGCGGTCGGCCAGGTGGTGGCGGTCGGTCCAGGTGGCGAACGCGCAGTAGTCGCATCGCGAGGCGCAGAACGGGATGTGGACGTACGCGCCCGACGGACGCCGGCCGTGACGCGAGTCGGGGGCGCCAGCGACCAACTCGGTGAGGTGAGGCTCGCCCTGCGAGCCGAACCGACTCAGGCGCTGACGCGACACAGACCGAGCTGATCGAGACGATCGAGCGTGCGGTCGGTCGAGACGCCCAGGATGCAGGCGAGGGCGCGGACGTCGTCCTTGCGGATCGTGAGCATCCGGCCGTTGAAGTCCTGGCGCTGGATCTGGATGGTGCGGACGTAGCGGTTGAGCATGGCGCCCTCGGGGCCACCCATCTCCGACAGCGTCTGCAGGTCGAGGATCAGCTGCGACTCGGCCTGGCGGGCGATGGCCCGGTCGGTGAGGTCGATGACCTCGCCTTCATCGTCGGTGGGCAGCAGCTGGTCGACGGGAACGTCGTAGAAGTTCGCGAGCCGCTGGAGGCGCGGCACCGAGATGGACCGCTCACCACGCTCGTAGGCGCCGAGGACCGACGCCTTGAACTCGGAATCGGACGACGCCTCGACGTCGTGCAGGCTGAGACGCTTCTGGCGCCGGATGGCCCGCAGACGCTCGCCGACACGCCGGCTGTAGTCGAGGCTGGCCTCGTCGAGTTCCATGTCCATCGCCATCGTGCCGCGTGCTCCCGCAATCGTTGGTTCCGCCACTCAACGTAAGCATCCGCGTGGAAGGGAGCAACGACCGTTCGGCCCATCTGGGCGCAATTTCACTGTGAGTGTCCGGATTCCGGGCGTTCGCTCACCAAACCACTACGGAGCGCAGTCATGATTCCACCGGCGGTAAGCGCGGCCGTCTCGGCCCGGAGGACGTGGGGACCAAGCCCAACCGCCCCGGGAAGCAGGTCGCGCTCGTCGTCGTCCCATCCGCCTTCCGGGCCCACGGCGAGCACTGTGCGCGCGAGCGATGGCGCCGCTCCGTGCCGGTCGACCCGTTGCGCGCCCTGCGTGGCCAAGTTGCGGAGCGTGGTCACCGGCTCGACCGTGGGCAGCCAGCAGGCGTGGGACTGGGCGACCGCCTGACGAGAGATCTCGACCCATCGGCGATGGTGCGCCGCGGCCTTGGCCTCGTCCCAGCGGACGATGCTGCGAGCGGCCCGGAACGGCACGATCCGGTCGATGCCGAGCTCGGTGAGCTTCTGCACGGTCACCTCGGGCTTGTCACCCTTGGTCAGGGCGAAGGCGATGGTGAGCGGTGGGGTGGGACGAGGCACCTCGATGACCTCACCGGCGGCCACCAGACGATGGTCGTCGCCGACCGTGCACCAGCGCCAGCGGCCGGCACCATCGGTGGCCGTGCACGCCGACCCGGGCGGCGTCCGCCGCACACGGGTGAGGTGGTGCCACGTGTCGTCGTCGAGCTCGAGGTCCTCGAGGTCGTCGACGACCACGTGCGGGGTGCTCCCCGCAGGGGGCGACCGGTCGGGATCGGGAGGCGTCCCGATGGCACCGGTCATCGGATCACTTGAACGCGGTGCGCAGCTTGGAGAAGAAGCCCCGGCTCTCGGTGCCCACCTCTTCGCCCCGCAGCTCGGCCAACTTGCGCACGAGCTCCTCCTGCTCCTCGTCGAGGTCGTGCGGCAGGTCGATCACGACGTGGACATGGAGGTCGCCCCGACCACTGCGGTTGACGACGGGCACGCCGCGACCCCGGAAGCGGAAGACATGACCGGTGGGGGTGGCCGGCGGGATCTTGATCTGCTCGACGCTGTCGAGGGTGGGGTACTCGAGGTCGACGCCGAGCATCGCCTGGGTGACGGGGATGTGGAGATCGGCGTGCAGGTCGACGCCTTCGCGCCGGAACCGCTCGTGCGACTCGACGCGGAACTGGACGTAGAGGTCGCCGGCCTGCCCACCGCGTGGACCGACCGCGCCACGGCCCTGGAGCCGGAGCGTCGAGGCCGAGTCGACGCCGGCCGGGATGTCGACGGTGAAGGTCTTGTCCTCGAGGGTGCGTCCCTCACCCGAGCACGTCGGGCACGGATCGGCGATGGTCTCACCCGCCCCGGCGCAGCGTGGACACACCGATGAGGTGACCATCTGACCGAGCAACGACTGCCGCACTCGTCGGACCTGACCGGCGCCGCCGCACTCGGGGCAGGTGGTGGGCGCGGACCCGGCCCGGGCGCCGGTGGCCTCGCAGTCGGTGCAGGCCACGGCCGTGCGCACGTCGACCTTCTTCTGCACACCGAAGACCGCCTCGGTGAAGGTGAGCTCGGTGACGACCTCGAGGTCGGGACCGCGAGGCGGGCCGCTGGGGCCTCGTCCGCCACCCCCGAAGGGGCTCTGGCCGCCGAAGAAGGCGTCGAAGATGTCGCCGACGCCGCCGCCGAAGCCGAAGGGGTCTCCCCCGCCGGCGTTGCCGTTGCCGGTGTCGCCGAAGCGGTCGTAGTGCTGACGCTTCTCGGGGTCCCGCAGCGTCTCGTAGGCGCGGGCGACCTCCTTGAACTGGTGCTCGGCCTCGGCATCGCCAGGATTGGCGTCGGGGTGCAGCTCGCGGGCGCGCTGGCGGTAGGCGCGCTTGATGTCATCGGGCGAGGCGTCGCGGGACACACCCAGGAGTTCGTAGAAGTCGGCCATGTCGGTACTCGAGGTCAACCTTCGGCGAGATGGGTTTCGAGGCGCTGGCTGACGGTGGCGACCGCGGCCAGTGCCTCCCGGTAGTTCATGCGGGCGGGGCCGAGCACGCCGATGGAGCCGGCCCGTTGCCCGTCGATGGTGTAGGGCGCCACGACCAGCGCGGCGTCGGCGAGCGTCTCCATGCCCGTCTCGCTGCCGATGGCGACCTGGAGACCACGATCGACGACGTCTCGGAGCAGGGTCACCACCACGAGGTGCTGCTCGAGGACGCCGAGCACCTGCTGGACGGTCTCGACGGCGTCGAAGGCCGAGGCCACGCGGGAGGCCCCGCCGACGAACACCTCCTCGGTGGACTCGGCCGGTGCCGAGCCGAACGCTCGCAGCACGGTGGCGGCGACGTGGTCGACGTCGTCGACGCCTGACGGCCGGAGCGAGGCGGGCAGGGTCGAGCGCATCGAGCCGACGATCTGACCAGCGAGGTGCACGGACGCGGCGTTGACCCGCTCTTCGCCGACCTCTCGCTCGAGCTCGATCGTGTGCTTCTCGACCGTGCCGTCACCGTGGACCGCGACGGCCAGCACGACCTTGGGCGCGAGTCCGACGAGGTGGACCGAGCGGATGGGGACCTCGGTGCTCGACGGCTGGACGACCACGCCGGTCCACGCCGTGAGCCCGGAGAGCAGTCGGCTGGTGGCTTCGAGCATCTCCTCGATCTCGCCGTGGGCCGCACGGAAGAACGAGCTGACCTGCTTGGCCTGCTCGCTGCGCAGGGCGCCCGGCGAGCCGATGGTGTCGACGAAGTACCGGTAGCCCTTCTCGGTGGGGATGCGGCCGGCGCTGGTGTGGGGCTGGACGAGGTAGCCCTCGGTCTCGAGGGTCGCCATCTCGTTGCGCACGGTGGCCGAGCTGACATCGACGCCCGGCGCCTTGGCGATTCGGCCTGATCCCACGGGTTGCGCGGTCTCGATGTACTCCTGCACGACGGCCCGCAGAATCGAGGCCTTCCTGTCGTCGAGCATGTGGGTTCACCTCCCGTCGCCGATCGCTGGCACTCGATGATACCGAGTGCCAGGCGCCGGACCCGGGTCTGGCTGCACTGCTGGGGTCAGGACCCCTTCGTGGCGGCGTAGCGCCGAAGCGACTCCTCACGCTCCTCGGCGTGATCGACGATCGGCTCCGGGTAGCCGACGGGCGCGCCGCCGGGCGCCATCCACGGCTCGTGGACGTACTTCGTCGGCACGTCGGCGAGCTCGGGAACCCAGCGGCGGACGTAGTCGCCGGCGGGATCGAACCGCTTGCCCTGGCTGGTCGGGTTGAAGATCCGGAAGTACGGCGACGCGTCGGTGCCGGTGCCGGCGGTCCACTGCCAACCGTGCTGGTTCGATGCCAGGTCGCCGTCGACCAATCGGGACATGAACCAACGAGCGCCGCGCTGCCAGTCGATGTGGAGGTCCTTGACCAGGAAGCTGGCCGCGATCATGCGCACGCGGTTGTGCATCCACGCCTCACCGGCCAGCTGGCGCATGCCCGCGTCGACGATGGGATAGCCGGTGAGACCCTTCGTCCAGGCCTCGAACCGTTCGTCGGCGACGCCGTCTCGATCCCACGCCATACCGCCGACGCGCTCGTTCATAGACTCACGAGCCGACGTGGGCTGATGGAACAGGACATCGGCGTAGAAGTCGCGCCAGCACAGCTCGGTGGCGAAGGTCTTCGCGCCCGCCGAGCGGCCCAGCCTGGCCAGGATCTGCCGGGGATGGAGCACGCCCCACTTCAGGTCGGCGGACAAGCGCGACGTGGCGTCGGCGGCCGGCCGGTCGCGAGCATCGTCGTAGCGGTCGACCTTGGCCCGCAGGAAGTGGTCGAGACGGTTGCTCGCCGCGTCCTCGCCCGCCCGTGCGAGCTCGACGTCACCGAGATCGGGTGGATGTGGGATCAGGTCGCCCTCGACCTGCCGCCAGGGAATCGACGCCGGCTTCCGGACGGGGTCGGCCCAGCCGACCTCGCGCCAGGCGCGGGAGAAGGGCGTGAACACGCGGTAGGGAGTCCCGCCCTTGGTGAAGATCGTGCCGGGCTCCACCGCGTACGGGCTACCGATGCGAGCGAACTCGACGCCGGCGTCGCCGGCCGCAGCCGCAGCGGCATCGTCACGCCGGCGACCGTAGGGACCGAAGTCCTCGGTCACGTGGATCGAGGCCGCGTCGACCTCGACGGCCAGGGCCGGGATCACCTCGACGGGATCACCGCTGCGGATGACGAGCTTCCCGCCCATCGAGTGATCCAGGGCGCGGAGGCAATCGAAGAGCTGTGCCACGCGCGCTGCACCGGAGGGACCGAGCAACGCGGGATCCAGACAGAAGACCCCGACGACATCATCGGCGTCCGCGAGCGCGTCGAGCAGTGCTGGATGGTCGGACAGGCGGAGGTCGCGACGGAACCAGACGAGCGCGGTCGACATGACCGCTCTTCCTACCCGAGGTGACGGGCGCGAGGTTGGTCACCCCGGCGCCACGATGGGCCGCCGAAGTGCCAGTGATCAGACGTCGGCGCGGCGGCGGTAGGTCGTGAACGCCACACCCACCGCGACGAGACCGAGACCGAAGATGGTGAGACCGACCACATCGCCGCCGGTGACCGGGAGCGAGACGCCCGAGTCGAGCACCTGCGTGGTCTTGCCGCCGCCGGAGTTCGACACCGAGCTGTCGAGGACCGTGGTCTGGGGCTTGGCCGGGTACTGCTCGCCGGCCGCGGCGACTCCGGAGAGCGCACCAAACGAAAGCACGAGCGCCAACATCGCCATGACCGTCAATCGAACCGTACGCATCGTGTTGCCCTACCTCTTCCGTGGTTTCCCGCCAGTGGAACAACAGTACACACGCCGATGACGACCTCGGAACGGTCTCCGGAGGCTTGGAAGTCGCTTCCACCCCGCGCCTCGGGGGAATGCGCCCACCCCTCACGATCCGTGCAGATCCACCGTTCGATCCCGACGATCCGTGAAGTCGCGTTGGCCCTCGATCGTCCATCGGGTGGCGGTTGGTCGGGCGCCGGCGAGCACGCGGACAGACGCCCAGGCGGACGTCGGCCCCTGCACCACGATCTCGACGCGCCGTCCCTTGCCCCCCGGGACCGCGAGGGCCGCGCCCAGCACGAGGTTCCCGTCCTCTCGGCCCGACGCCACGATCTCGCCTCCGTCGACTCGAACGATGCTGGCCCAATCCGGGAGGTAGGCGACCACGATGCCGTCGTACGTGGCCGACTCGTCACCTCCCAGGACGTACAGCGGCTCGCCGTCCGGCGTGCGGTTGGCCACCGTCACCTCGAAGGTGACCTCGCTGGTCTCGTCGTCGATCTCGACCGAACGGACAGCGGTGGTCACCCGCAGGAACGGGTCCATCTTGCTCGCATCGACGTTGGCGACGCCGATGAGCGCGTCGCCCGGATCGACAGCACCGTCGATGTTCAGCGTCTCCCATCCCGCCTGCTGGGTCTCGTCGGCGGACCACGCGAGCAGGCTGCGGCCCTGTTGCGCGCCCTGGAGCGCATTCGCCAGCGCCCCGAGATCGAGTCCCGGGCGGTCGAGCTCGGCCAACACGGCCTTGGCCACGTCGGCGAGCTGCTCGCGCCGGGCCTCGTTCGAGTCTCGTCCGTCGACGTCGAGGTACTGGTCGTGGAGGAGCAGTTGTTCGACGTTGTCGGCGTCGATCAGGTCGCCGTCCGGGCCGGTGACCGGTCCGGTGGCTTCGAGCAACAGCGCAAGGGCCCGGACGTCGACCATGAGCACACCGTCGACCGGGTCGCGTCCCAGCTCGGTCCACATCTGCGCGGCCATCGACCCGTTCACCCGGAAGTCGGGCGTCAGGGCCAGGTTCCGCCATTCCCGTCCGGGGTCGGCCCAGCCCCACAGCGTCTCGACCTCGGGCGGGGCTGCCACACGTCCTTCGAGAGTGAGCTCGTCGGTCGGTTCGAAGTCGCTGACCTCCAACCGGCCGGCGTCGACCCGCAACTCGCCGAGTGAGAGGAACATCCCGGAGCCGACGCGCATCTCGGCGTTGTTGGCGGCGATCACGAGGTAGCGCGAGCTGTCGCCGAAGACACTCAGCGCCGTGTCGGTGGCCTGGCGGCCGTCGGCCACGGCCCCGATGACCAGGGAGAGGTTCTCCTCGACGGTCCGGCGGGCGTCGTCGAGCGGCGCGACCAGCGCCTCGGACGGGCCGAGGTCGACGGCGACCAAGTCGGCCTCGACCGCGGCGAACTCCTCGCGGAGCCAGGTGAGGAACTCGACGCGCGCCAGGCCGTCCGGCAAACCGTCGTCGGTGCGGTCCAGCAGCTCTGCACGCATGACCAGCAGTCGATCGAGCACCGTCGATCCCGAGTCGGCCAGTGCATGCGCCGAACGAAGCTGGCGACCGATGACCGGGAGGTATCGAGCCGGGGTCAGGACGGGGTTGCCGAGGAGGCCGGCACTGCGGTCGAAGTCGTCGGCGGCGTGCTGGAGACCAGGATCGAGCTCGGGATCGGCCAGCGCCGTGAGCTCGAATCGGGCGCGGGCGCCGCGCAGCTCGCTGGCGCCGCTGCTCGCCGCGGAGACGCCCAGGAAGAGCAATGCGGCTGCGGCCACGCTCCAGCCACCCACGACGAGGAGCAGCCAAGGCCAGATCCGACGTCGTCGCGCCGGGGAGTCGTCAGTCAACCCGGATGGACGCCCGCGACTGCTCGCCATCGTCGCCGAGTGTGGTGGTCGACTCGGCGGCGGTGACGGGCCTTTGCCCATCTGATGGCTGCTCGGACCCGGTGACGCCCACCGGCCCGGGGGCCGGTTCCTTCGTGGTGGCCACGGTCTCGAGCTCGTCGGCGACGGTCAGCATCTCGCCCTGATGGCGCCGGGAGAACGTCTGGACGACCTTGGACTCGACCGTGAGCAGCAGGATCACGAGATCGAGGGCGACCGACCAGTTCTCGACGTAGAACAGATCGAGCCGCTGGTATGCCTCGAACGACGGGTTGTCGCGCGCCTCGACCTGCCAGAGACCGGTGAGGCCGGGCGAGACGTTGGTGCGCCGACGGAGCTCGTCGTCGAACTGGGCGACCTCGCGCGGCAACGCCGGTCGCGGGCCGACCATGCTCATCTGACCCTTGAGGACGTTCAGCAGCTGAGGTACCTCATCGAGATCGGTGGCCCGGAGCAGCCGTCCGACGCGGGTGATCCGTGGGTCGTGGTCCATCTTGAACAGCGGGCCCTCGCGGAGGTTCTGGTCGACGAGGCGTTCGTGGACCTTCTCGGCGTCGATGACCATGGTCCGGAGCTTGAAGATGGTGAACAGCTCACCGTTGCGGCCGACCCGCCGCTGACGGAACACGACCGGGCCGCCGTCTTCGATCTTGATGGCGACAGCGGCGAGGAGCACGAACGGTGCGCTCACGAGGAGGCCGACCGTGGCGAGGACGACATCGATGAAGCGCTTCACGATGCGACCGGACTCGGGCATGCTCGGCGGCTCGAGATACAGGAGCGGCTCATGGGCGATGGGCTGGGTCGTGAACCGACGATGGTCGATGCCGCCGATGCCGCTGCTCACGTGCACGTGTCCGCCGGCTTCCTGGATGCGTCGGGCGATGCGGTTGGATTCGACGGCGCGCAGAGCCGACGATACGAGGATGACACCAGTGGAATCGCCGTCCTCGACGGCACCGATGGCGTTCTCGACCGGACCGGCCCAGGCCGCGCCGAGTCCGTGTTCGATCGCCTGCTGACGGTCGCCGACGACGCCCAGCGACCGGAATCCGGCGTCGGGGTGATCGTGGAGGAGCCGGTGGAGCCGCTTGGACTCGGGTCCGATCCCGACGATCATCACGGGACGGATGAAGCGGCCGTCGAGCCGGAAGGCTCGCAGGCGGGCCCGGTATGCCGACCGCCAAAGGATGAGCATGGCCGCGGATGCGCTGCCGGCGGCGATGCAGCGCGTCCAGTGGATCTCGCCCACGGTCAGCTCGTCGAGCAGGACTCGGGCGGCGATCATCGCCATGCCGACGTGGAACAGGCCGGCCAGCTCGACCGTGACCACGCTGGAGCGGGCGGCCCGATGCAGTTGCCGGTGGCGGAGGAAGTAGAGACCGAGCCCGGTGAGCAGCACCGTGCGCTCGAAGACCGTGATCAAGGCTGAGCCGCCGAGGCTCGATCGGCCGATGACCTCGGCGAGCGCGATGGCCAGGAAGAGGCAGACCGCGTCACCGATGACGAGGCTGCGACCTAGCCACTTCGACCGCATCTGGGCAGCCTCGTGAGGTCTTGGATCGTCGCTGCGTTCTCGCTGCTCTTGACCCGCACTCATCGCGCCATCTCCATCGCCGCCGTCACCCTCGTTGCTGCCACCCGATCCAGACCGCCGAGTCCGCATGGGAGTCGGGAACATCAACAGTTCCGGACACTATGCGACCTCGGATGCATCCTCAACGGGCGCGATGACCCAATCATGCAAAGCGTGACGAATCGGCAGGACCGGCACGGTGCCGGTTGTCACCCCCGGGTACGCATCGTGTGGTCCGGGTCACGGATCGTCCGGCGCCCGGTCCATTTCATCTGCGTGCTCTACCGCCGCCGTGCCCCGACGTTTCCCGGCAGCAACGCTCGCACGGCCGCGAGGGTGTCGGCGTCGGCCGGATCCTTGTCGTGGCGGTAGCGACGGACCCGGGCGAATCGCAGCGCCACGCCTCCCGGATACCGCGTCGAGGTCTGCGCTCCGTCGAGCGCGATCTCGACCACCTGCTCATGACGCACCCAGACGACGTGGTCCGTGCGTCGCACCTCGAGCTCCCGGAACCGCTCGGTCTGCCACGCCAGCATCTCATCGGTCATCCCCTTGAACGTCTTGCCCACCATGACGAAGCCACCGGTCGCGGGGTCCCGCGCGCCGAGGTGGATGTTGGAGAGGGTTCCCCGCCGGCGCCCACTCCCCCACTCGACACCGAGCACCACCAGGTCGAGCGTGTGGACGGGCTTGACCTTGCGCCACGACTTGCCCCGACGACCCGCGTCGTACGCGCTGTCGGCTGCCTTGACCATGACGCCCTCGTGGCCCCGCCCGAGCGCCTCGGCCTGCACCGCTGCCGCCTCGGCCGGGTCACTCGTGACCACGCCCGGGATGAGATCGTGCCCGACGAGCGCTACGAGACGCTCGCGGCGAGCACGGAGCGGCTCGTCGATCTGATCGACGCCGTCGAGGTGCAGCACGTCGAAGAAGTGCGGTGTCAACCGAGTGGGATGGGTCGTGGCCTCGGCTCGCCCGAACCGGCTCATGGTGTCCTGGAACGCCTGCGGTGCCCGGGCGCCGTCCGGCTCGGCGGCGCCGGCGGGCTCGGAGAAGCCGAGGACCTCACCGTCGAGCACGAACGACTCGGCGTCGTAGCCAATCACGACGTCGACGATCTCCGGCAGGCGATCGGTGACGTCGTTGAGGTTGCGGGTGTAGATCCGGACCACGTCGCCGGAGCGGTGAACCTGGATGCGGGCACCGTCGAGCTTCCACTCGACACTCGCCTCGCCGATCTCGGCGAGAGCAACTTCGACCGACTCGCTGGTCGACGCCAGCATCGGCTGCACCGGCCGCAACGGACGGAGACCGACCGCCGCGACCGCATCGGCGCCCTCGACCAGCGCGATGCGTGCCACGACCGGCAAGTCGCCCGCGAGCATCGCCGCACGGCGGACGGCGGCGAGCTTCACGCCGGAGGCCACGGCGATGGCGTCGGTCACCACACCGGCCAACGCCCCGGTGCGCAGCTCGCCGGTGAACAGGCGACCGACGAAGTCGGCCTCCGCCGGCGTCGCCACCGCGAGGAGGTCACCGAGAAGTGACGCCCGAGCCGCCTGCGAGCCCGCGCCGGTGGTCTCCGCCACCCGTGTCACGGCCTCGTCGACGTCGGCGACGGTGAGTGACGGCTGGGCGGCCATCCCGGCCGGGAGGTCGCGCACGGTCGCCCAGCCGATGCCGATGCGTCCCTGGCGGAGCTCGCCGATGAGGAAGCCGACGACCGTCTCGATCTCGTCGGACGCCAGCGCTCGCAAGAGCCCGGCCAGCGCTGCCTTCTTCTCGGTGCGCTTCGTCGTCGCCGCCACCACCTCCGCCGCGGCGACGACATCGGTGAGCAGCGTCACGGGATGCACCAATCGACCGGATCGCGACCGGCAGCGGTGAGCGCCTCGTTGGCCCGACTGAACGGCTTGGTGCCGAAGAAGCCCTTGTGCGCCGACAACGGCGACGGGTGGGGCGACTCGATGACGGCGTGACGGCGCCCGTCGACGAGGGCCTTCTTCTTCCGAGCCGCCGCGCCCCAGAGCACGAAGACCACGCGCTCGGGCTTGTCGTCGACGACCTCGATCACGCGGTCGGTGAACGTCTCCCAGCCCTTCCGCTGATGGCTGGCCGCTTGGCCGGCCCGCACCGTGAGGGTCGTGTTGAGGAGCAGGACGCCTTGGCGTGCCCAGTGCTCGAGGTTGCCGTGGGCGGGGATCGGACACCCCAGGTCGTCGCGCAGCTCCTTGTGGATGTTCACCAGCGACGGCGGGACGTCGACCTCGGGGCGCACGCTGAAACACAGCCCGTGGGCTTGCCCCGGGCCGTGGTACGGGTCCTGCCCGAGGATCAGCACCTTCACGTCGGCGTACGAGGTGAGGTGGAGGGCGGCGAAGACCTCGTCGTGCGGCGGGTACACCGTGTGACGCGCCCGCTCGGCACGCACGAATCCCTGCAGCTCGCGCCAGTACGGCTCGTCGAACTGGTCGCGCAGCAGCGGGTTCCAGTCGGTCGTCGTCACGGAACCAGTCTGGCCCCCACCACTGGAAAATCGCTGGGAATCGCTGTCGGAAACCGATGGCAATCCACTGGAAGATTCGTCAGGCGGAGGCGCGGCGACCATCACACCGTGGCGATGACCTCGCCGTGGACGACCGTGAACCATCCTGATGGCTCCTCCACCCATGCGTGGAAGGCGGCGCTGATTGCTTCGAGCTCGTCGGCAGTGCCGAGTCGGCGCTCGATCGCCTGGACCGCGACGTCGGAGGACTGCATGCGGTCGGCCCAGAGCCCGCCCCACCAGCTCCGATCGCCGGGGTCGGTGAAGCACCACACCGAGGCGCCCGCCTCGACGACGGTCTCGGCGAAGCCGGCGTCGAGCACCCACCGCTTGAGGTGGCGGCCGGCGTCCGGCTCGGCTCCGTTGCTGCGGGCGATCAGGCGGTACAGACCGAGCCAGCGCGACAGCCGCTCGTCGGCCGGGGCCCACGTGAACGCTCCGTAGTCGGCGTCGCGCACCGCAACCACTCCACCGGGCCGACACACTCGACGCATCTCCCGCAGCGCGGCGACGGGGTCCGCGAGGTGCTGGAGCACCTGGTGGGCGTGGACCACGTCGAAGGTGCCGTCGGCGAAGTCGAGGTCGTACACGTCGCCGGCCGTGAACTCGACCTCGACGTTCCGCTCGTCGGCCTCGGCACGGGCAGCACCGAGCACCGCCTCGCTGCGGTCGATGCCGACGACCCTCCCCGGCGCCACGCGTTCGGCCAGATCACACGTGATCGTCCCGGGGCCGCAGCCGACGTCCAGCACGTCGTAACCCGACCGCAGCCGGTCGACCAAGTGGGGGGCGCTGTTCTCGACCGTGCGCCAGCGGTGCGACCGCAGCACCGACTCGTCGTGACCGTGGGTGTACACGTCGTCGGGCATGCCGGCGAGCCTGCCACCCGGTCACGAGTGCTGGTGTCCTCGGAACCGACGCTCGCTCAGTCGACGGTGAGGATGAAACGGCGTGCGGCCATGAGCAGCAGCGCCGTCCCGCCCAGGATCGCCGCACCGCCGAGGAGCGCCAAGCCGAGGTCTGGATCCCCGCCCTGTGGTGACGGCCCCGTCCGAGCTTGCACGACGGCTCCGAGCGCCGCCTCGCCGCCATCTGGCGCTGGTTCCACGACGAGGACCCGACCGGTCATCTGCGGGTGGAGATCACAGACGTAACGGTGGGTGCCGACCTCCTCGAAGGTGAACGAGAACGTCGCCCCCGATTCGAGGATGCCGGAGTCGAACTCGTCGTCGACCGCGGTGACGGTGTGCGGCGCATCGCCGGCGAAGGTCCACGTGACCGAATCGCCGGGCGCGACCTCGACCTGCGCCGGAGCGAAGCGGAAGTCGAGGACCTGCACCTCGGCCGGTTCCCCGGTGTCGTCCACGTCGGCATCCTGGGCCGGTCTTCCATCGGGACCGGAACCACCCGGCGACACCGCGTCGGCGGTCGTCTCCGTCTCCGCGACCGCCTCGGTCGCCGGTGCCGCCCCCGTGCTGTCTGCGACACGCACCGTTGCGGTCATCTCCGGGTGGAAGGTGCAGAAGATCGAGAACGTTCCGGCGGTCGGAAGGCGAACGGATCGGCGACCTCCGGCGGCGATGGTGCCGGTGTCGATGCTCCCGTCGCGGGACGTGGCCGTGTGCGGGGCTCGGCCGTCGTTGGCGAACACCACCGAGTCGCCGACGCGGGCGTCGATGGTCGCGGGGCGGTAGGCGAAGTCGATGATCTGCATGGTGCGCGACGTCGGAGCGGGGCGAACCGCGCTCGGAGACGTGTCGTCTGCGGGCGGCGGAGGCGGAGGCGGGGGCGGCGGCGGAGGCGGCGGCGAGGTCGGAGGCGGCGGCGATCCCGCCTTGCCGACCGTCACCACGGCGCGCATGTCGGGATGGAGTTCGCAGAAGTAGGTGAACGACCCAGGCGACGAGAAGGTGCGCCGGTAGGTGCCTCCTTGGCCGAGAACCGGCGACCCGAAGCTCCGGTCGTCCGCGGTGACGGTGTGATCTCGTCCGGAGGAGTTGCTCCAGACCACGGTGCTCCCGGCGACGATGCTCACGGACGACGGCGAGTACGACCGGTCGAGCACCCGGACGTTCACCGTGCTGGGCGCCGGCGCGGTCGTGGGCGCTCCCGGGCTCGGCGACGTGGTGGTCGTGTTGGTGGCGGACGTGACGATGATGGAACCGGCGTAGGCCTCGTTCGCGCGGTCCCGGTCGTCGCGGTAGGTGTAGGTCCCCGGTGTCGACAGGGTGATCGACGACGAGGCCGCGGGTTCGACATCGACATCGAAGCGTGCCGGGGCGCCGTCGTCGGTGCGGAAGCGGTGGCGGTTCCCGTCGTCGTTCCGGAACGTCACCGTCGAGCCCGCCGTCACCGTCAAGCTCTTCGGGCTGACGCTCGACGTCACGACGATCGTCTTGGTCGCCGCGCCCGCCCATGCGAGCAGCCCGACCGGTGGGATCGACGACGCCACGAGGACGGCCGCCACCAGCACGAGGCGCAGGAATCTCATGGGTCGACGGTACGAGGGACGCTCTCAAGCGTCTCCCTGTCCGTCGTAAAGACCGGGTTAAGGGACGGCCACCGGCCGGTCGGCTCCTCAGTCGAGGATCGAGCCTCCGGCAAGCGAGGTGTCGAGGCGCTCGAGGAGGCCGCTGTCGTGGTCTTCGCCGGGGTTCTGGGTGGTGAGGAGCTTGTCGCCGAGGAAGATGCTGGCGGCGCCCGCATGGAGACACAGCGCCTGGAGCTCGTCGCTCATCTGGCTCCGTCCGGCCGAGAGGCGCACGACCGAGCCCGGCATCATGATCCGGGCCGCGGCGATGGTGCGGACCAGCTCCAGGCCATCGAGCTCGTCGGTCCCGTGCAGCGGCGTGCCGGGCACCTGGACCAAGAGGTTGATCGGCACGCTCTCGGGATGCGGATCGAGCTGGGCGAGCTGGGCGAGGAGTCCGGCCCGCTGCCGGCGGCTCTCACCCATGCCGACGATGCCGCCGCAGCACAACCGCACGCCGGCGTCGCGGACATGGCCGATGGTGTCGAGGCGGTCTTGGTAGGTACGCGTGGTGATGATCTCGCCGTAGAAGTCGGGCGAGGTGTCGAGGTTGTGGTTGTAGTAGTCGAGCCCGGCGGCGGCGAGCGTCTTCGCCTGCGCGTCCGTCAACATGCCGAGCGTCACGCAGGTCTCCAGGCCGAGCTCACCGACCGCGGTGACGGCCTCGGCGACCCGTTCGACCTGGCGGTCGTTGGGCTCGCGCCATGCCGCCCCCATGCAGAACCGGCTGGCCCCGTTGGCCTTTGCGTTCTCCGCCGCCTCGACGATCTCGTCGGTGGCCATGAGCTTCTCGGCGTCGAGGCCGGTGTCGTAGCTGGCCGACTGCGGGCAGTAGGCGCAGTCCTCGGGGCATCCACCGGTCTTGATCGACAGCAGGATGGCGCCCTCGATGACATCTGGCCGGAAGCCGGACCGATGGACCGACTGGGCCTCGAAGATCAGGTCGTGGAACGGACGCTCCAGGACCGCCAGCGCCTCGAGGACGGTCCAGTCGTGACGGAGGGAAGGCGTGGGCGCGGTGGTCATGGCCCGACACGATGTCGGGCTTGTCCGGATCGCACCAAACCCGAGCGCAGCCGCATCTCGTGCCGGGTAGACACCTCGTCGTGGAGAAGCTCGGTGAGGGGGGCGAAGCGGAGGTCTTCGCCATCGACGCGGACCGGGTCCTGCGTCGCTTCCGGCGGAGCGACCATCCATCGGTCGAGGCGCGCATCGACTTCACCCTCGAGATCGCACGGGGTGCGGCGGGGCTCGACTTCGACGTGCCCGAGATCCTCGACCACCACGTCGACGACGAGGGCCGGCCGTGCTTCGTGGAGCGGCGCCTCCCGGGCCGCTCGATGACCGACGCGCTGGGTGAGGTCTCCGGCCGCCGGCGTCACGATCTGCTGCGGTCGTACCTCGACACGGCACGACAGCTCCGGGAGATCCGCTTCGAACGACCGTGGTTCGGCGAGGTCATCAGGGACGATCCGCTCCGTTCCGACACCTGGGCCGGCTTCCTCGGCCAGGCGCTCGACCGACAGGTGGCGAGCGCCGACCTCGCGGAGTACGCGGACGTGCCCGACCTCGGCGCCGAGCTCGACCGCCTCCGATCGGATGTGGCGACGATCCCCGAGCCCGAGCCGTCGCTCCTCCACTTCGACTACTTCCCCGGCAACGTCATGTGCGACGACACCCGGATCACCGCCGTCATCGACTGGAGCGTGCTGTCGATCGTCGGTGATCCCGACCTCGACGTCGCACTGGCCGTCGCGTACTTCGGCGTCACGCCGACCGCCGGGGCCGACGACGTGGCGTTCGCCTGGCGATGGCTCGCCGAGCGCGATCTCGCCGAACGAACCTCGGTCTACGAGCGGTGGGGCGCGGCGTGGTGGCTCCCCGGCACGTTCGACCCGGTCATCCGCTCGTGGGTCGCCGGCGTACTGCGATCAGCGGGGCCCTGAGCCGTACGGCCGGGTGATGATCTCGAGGAAGTTGCCGCTGGGGTCCGGGAAGTAGACGCCTCGCCCGCCGTCGTTGGTGTTGATCTCGCCCGGTCGGCTCCGGCCCGGATCGGCCCAGTGGTCGATGCCACGGTCGAGGATCTTGCCGAAGATCTCGTCGAACTCGGCCTCGGTCACGAGGAAGGCGAGGTGGACCGAGTGGACCTCGTCCGTGTCCATGAAGTCGAGGGCCACGCCGTTGCCGGTCTCGACCTGGGCGAAGTGACCCCAGACCACCGGCGGCTCGAGACCGAGCAGCTCGGCGAGGAACTCGGCGGAGGCAACCTTGTCGTGCGCCCCCACGATGGTGTGGTTCAGCTGTGGCCGCATGCCGACCGACGGTATCGCCGCCGGCCGGCCGCCTGCTCAGACTCCGAAGCGAGCGGGATGCTCGGACGCGTTGCGCAACCGGGATCCGCTGAACTCGAGCGTCGATGAGGCGACGGCGCGCCACCAGACCCAGATCGACGGCGTGAACCGGAGCTCGATCCGGGCGTCGAGGTGCGCGCCGATCAGATCCGTCATCTCGACCTGTTCCAACGGCTCGACCGTGGCAGACGTCGTCCAGTAGCCGCCGACCTCGCCCGGCTCGAAGCCGGGCTCGATGGTCGGGTCCTCGCTGACGTGCCACAACGCATGCGGACCCTCACCCACGTACGGCGGAGCGGGAGGACGTGCGGGCGCCACCCCTTCATCATCGCGGACCCTCCCGCGCATCCGGATGTGGGATCGGAGAACCGCCCGCGGCGGAACAGCTGGGCATCGCGTGTGGTTGGGTGCGGGTATGCGTATCGATGTGTGGTCCGACGTCGTCTGTCCGTGGTGCTACCTCGGCAAGAAGCGACTCGACGAGGCCCTGTCCGGTCTCGACTTCGCCGACGAGATCGAGGTCCGGTGGCGGGCGTTCCAGCTCGACCCCACCGCCACCGCCGAACCCAAGGACCTGGGCACCGCGATCGACCGCAAGTACGGGCCAGGTGCCTTCGAAGGCATGAAGAAGCGGCTCGGCGCCCTCGGCCACGAGGTCGGCATCGACTACCAGTTCGACAAGGCACAGCGGGTCACCAGCGTCCCGGCGCTGATGCTGGTCGACTGGGTCGAGGAGAACGAGGGCCCGGAGGTGGCCGAGAAGCTCCACGACCGGCTGTTCCAGGCGTACTTCACCGACGGCGACAACATCGCCGACACGTCCAACCTCGTGAACTGGGCGGTCGAGGTCGGCGTCGACCGCGAGCTGGCCGGCGAAGCCGTCGCCACCGGCGCCGGCCGCGACGGTGTGGTGCGCGACCTCGAGGCCGCCGCCGACCGCGACATCACCGGCGTGCCGGCGTTCGTGATCGAGGACAAGCACATCATCCCGGGTGCCCAGGATGTGGAGACGCTCCGCATCATGATCACCCGGCTGCACGACAAGTACGCCACGGCCGACTGACTTCCAGACCCGACCACGCTCGAGGGTGTCCTACTGTCACCGAGCGCATCCCGCCCGACGACAACGACGAGGACATCGACCCGATGAGCGACGCACCCGAACACGGCTTCGACACCAAGCTCCTGCACGCCGGCACCCCGCCGGACCCGGCCACCGGCGCCGTGCAGACGCCGATCTACCAGTCGACCTCGTTCGTCTTCACCGACGCCGACCACGCCGCTCGCCTGTTCAACCTCGAAGAGGTGGGCTTCATCTACTCGCGGCTCACCAATCCCACGGTGTGGGCGTTGCAGAACCGCGTCGCCGCGCTCGAAGGCGGTGCCGGCGCCGTCGCGTGCTCGTCCGGTCATGCCGCTCAGATCATCGCCCTGTTCCCGCTCATGGGTCCGGGCAAGAACGTGGTGGTCTCGACGCGCCTCTACGGCGGCTCGATCACCCAGTTCTCCCAGACCATCAAGCGCTTCGGTTGGTCGGCCACGTTCGTCGACTTCGACGACACCGCCGCCATCGAGGCAGCCATCGATGACGACACCCGCGCCATCTTCTGTGAGTCGATCGCCAACCCGGGCGGCTACATCACCGACCTGCCGGTCATCGCCGGCATCGCCGACGCCGCAGGCATTCCGCTCATCGTCGACAACACGTCGGCCACGCCGTACCTGATCCGGCCGATCGAGCACGGCGCAACGCTCGTCGTGAACTCGACCACCAAGTACCTCACCGGTAACGGCACGGTCACGGGTGGCGTCGTGGTCGACTCGGGCCAGTTCGACTGGAGCGCCAGCGACAAGTTCCCGTCGCTGTCCCAGCCCGAGCCCGCCTACCACGGCCTCGTCTTCCACGACGCGCTCGGCCCGATGGCGTTCACCTTCCACGGCATCGCCGTCGGCCTGCGCGACCTCGGCATGACCATGAACCCGCAGGGCGCGCACTACACGCTGCTCGGCATCGAGACGTTGAGCCTGCGGATGCGCAAGCACGTCGACAACGCGGTGAAGGTCGCCACCTGGCTCGAGCACGACGACCGCGTCGAAGCCGTCAACTACGCCGGCCTGCCCTCCTCGCCCTACCGCGAGCGGGCCGACCGCCTCCTCCCCAACGGCGCGGGCGCGCTGTTCACCATCAAGGTCAAGGGCGGCTACGACGCCTGCGTGAAACTGGTCGATTCGCTCGAGCTGTTCCTGCACGTCGCGAACCTGGGCGACACCCGTTCCCTGGTGATCCACCCTGCGTCGACGACCCACCGCCAGCTCGAAGGCGACCAGCTCGAAGCGGCCGGCGCAGGACCGAACGTCGTGCGCCTGTCCATCGGCATCGAGGACGCCAAGGACCTCATCGCCGACCTCGACCAGGCCCTGGCCAAGGCCACCGCCTGAATCAGGTCGCGGTGGCGGCGAACGCCGCCTCCCGGCGGAGGCGGCGTTCGTTGCCGATGGCGTCGGATGCCAGCACTGACAGCGCGACCCAGACCAGGATGAACCCGATGAGCCGCTCGGGCGGCAGGTCCTCGCCCAGCACCAGGACGCCGCAGAGCAGCTGCATCGTCGGCGTGAGGTACTGGAGCAGACCGAGCATCGAGAGCGGGATGCGGGTGGCAGCGGTGGCGAACAGCAGGAGCGGCACGGCGGTGACGACCCCGAGGCCGGCGAGCAACAGGTCTCGGCCGACCGCACCGTGCGCGAACGCCAGGGACCCTCGGACCCCGAACACCGTGATCCCGATGAGCGACACCGGCAGGAGCACGGTGGTCTCCACCGCGAGTGACGGCAGCGCGGCGACGTTCGCAGCCTTCTTCAGGTAGCCGTAACTCGCGAACGAGCA
This sequence comes from Acidimicrobiales bacterium, assembly GCA_041618235.1. Taxonomy (GTDB): domain Bacteria; phylum Actinomycetota; class Acidimicrobiia; order Acidimicrobiales; family Salinilacustritrichaceae; genus Salinilacustrithrix. The sequence continues at coordinate 23,629 of JBFJNI010000009.1, read as the reverse complement.
CGCAAGGACCAGCGCGATCCAGGGGACCCGCCCGTTGGCGACCGTGAGGATCACGACCGACGCGGCACCGAAGCCCAGGGCGATCTTCTGCGCACGGCGAAGTCGTTCACCGAGCACGAAGACGCCGAGCGCCACCGTGATGAGCGGGTTCACGTAGTAGCCGAGGGCCGCGTCGAGGACGTGCTCGTTGTTGACGGCCCAGATGTAGACCAGCCAGTTGACCGAGATGAACACGGCGGCAAGGCCGAGGATCCGCAGTGTCCGACGGCTTCGGACCACGGCGCGCAGTTCGGGGAAGCGACGCTGCACTGCCAGCACCGCGAGAACGACCACCAGCGACCAGGCGATGCGGTGACAGAGGATCTCGAACGGTGACACCTCATCGAGCATGTTGAAGACCAGTGGGAACACACCCCACAGGCCGTAGGCGCCGACTCCGGCGAGCAGCCCGGTCCGGGCTTCGGTGCGCTGCGATCCGGACACGGCGACAGCCTGTCAGCGGTGGCCGCCGAAAGACGGATCAGATGTCAGGACTGCGACCGGCACCACGTGGGTAACGAGGACCATCATTCGTGCGCTCCCGACGCGCACGCACGATCGGAGTGTGCATGTCCTCGCCCTCAGCAGTCGAGTCTCGATCTGACGACGCAGCTCTCGTCGACCGGATCGCGCGACGAGATGGCTCAGCACTGGCCGAGGTCTACGACCGCCATGCGGGGACGGTGGTCTCACTCGCTCGACGAGTGATGCACGACCGCACCGCAGCCGAGGACGTCGCGCAACAAGTCTTCCTCCGGCTCTGGGAACGCCCGTTGCGGTTCGACTCGACCCGTGGGTCGCTCCGCACGTTCCTGTGCACCGAGTGCCATCACCGCTGCGTCGACCTCCTCCGAGCGGACGGGGCGAGGCGGCGCCGAACCACGTTCGAGGCCGTCTCCGACCCGTACGAGGACCCGACGGCCGCAGACGGGCTGGCGCAGGGCGTCGCGACTCGAGTCGGACTCGCTGTCCAGTCGCTGCCCCCGTTCGAGCGGAACGCCATCGAGCTGGCCTATTTCGATGGCCGCACCTATCGAGAGGTCGCCACGATCCTCGGTTCGCCCGAGGGCACGACGAAGACCCGCATCCGTACCGGGCTCCGACGGATGCGCACGGAGCTGACCGATCTCGAGTTCGCCGGTCGAGCCGGCTGAGACAGACCCTCGGCCACGAAGCGCTCAGTCATCGAGCCGGAGCGCGGAGACGAAGGCCTCCTGCGGCACCTCGACCCGGCCGATGTTCTTGGCCTTCTTCTTGCCTTCCTTCTGCTTCTCGAGCAGCTTGCGCTTGCGGGTGATGTCGCCGCCGTAGCACTTGGCGAGGACGTCCTTGCGCTTGGCCTTCACCGTCTCTCGGGCGATGATCTTGCCGCCGATGGCCGCCTGGATCGGCACGTCGAACATCTGGCGCGGGATGAGCTCCTTGAGCTTCTCGGCCATCCTCGAGCCGTAGTCGTAGGCGTTGTCACGATGGACGATCGACGAGAACGCATCGGCCGCCACGCTGTTCAGCAACACGTCGACCCGCACGAGGTTCGCCCGCTCGTAGCCGATGAGCTCGTAGTCGAGGCTGGCGTAGCCCTGGGTGCGGGACTTGAGCTGATCGAAGAAGTCGCGGACGACCTCGGCGAGGGGGATCTTGTAGGTGATCTCGAGCCGTTCGGGCGACAGGTACTCGAGCCGGGTCTGCTCGCCGCGACGGCGCTCGCACAGCTCGATGACCGGCCCGACGTACTCGGCCGGGGTGAGGATGCTGATCTTGAAGATCGGTTCCTCGATCCACTCGATCTCGGTGGGCTCGGGCAACGCCGAGGGGTTGTCGACCTCGATGCGCTCGCCCGACGTGGTGACCACCTCGTAGGCCACCGAAGGTGCCGTGATGATGAGGTTGAGGTCGAACTCACGCGACAGCCGTTCGCGGATGATCTCCATGTGGAGCATGCCGAGGAACCCGCAGCGGAAGCCGAAGCCCAACGCCATCGAGGTCTCGGGCTCGTAGGTGAACGAGCCGTCGTTGAGGCGCAGCTTCTCGAGCGAGTCGCGCAGGTCGGAGTACTCGTCGCCGTCGACCGGGTAGAGGCCGGCGAAGACCATGGGCTTGGGGTCCTGGTAGCCGGACAGAGCCTCGTCGGCGCCGTGGCTGACCGTCGTGACGGTCTCGCCCGAGCGGGCCTCGGCGACGTCCTTGATGCCGGCGATGAGGTAGCCGGTCTCGCCCGGTCCCAGCGCCTGGACCGGCGTGGGCACCGGTGCGCGGATGCCGATCTCGTCGGCGTCGTGCGTGGCCTTGGCCTGCATGAACCGGAGCTTCTCGCCGGTGCGCATGGTGCCGTCCATGATCCGGACCGACGACACGACGCCGCGGTAGACGTCGTAGTGCGAGTCGAAGATCAGCGCTCGGAGCGGGGCGTCGGCGTCGCCCTCCGGGGCAGGGATGCGCTCGATGATGGCGTCGAGCAGATCGGGGACGCCGTCGCCGGTCTTGCCTGACACGCTGAGGATCTCGGTGGCATCGAGTCCGAGGACCTGCTCGATCTCGTCGGCCACCCGCTCGGGTTCGGCGGCCGGCAGGTCGATCTTGTTGAGCACGGCGATGATCTCGAGGTCGTGCTCGAGCGCCTGGTAGCAGTTGGCCAACGTCTGCGCCTCGATGCCCTGCGACGCGTCGACCAGGAGCACCACGCCCTCGCACGCGGCCAGCGACCGCGACACCTCGTAGCCGAAGTCGACGTGACCCGGCGTGTCGATGAGGTTGATGACGTGGTCCTTCCACTGCAGGCGGACCGACTGGAGCTTGATGGTGATGCCCCGTTCCCGTTCGATGTCCATCGAGTCGAGGAACTGCGCCTTCATGTCCCGCGACTCGACCGCGCCCGTGATCTCGAGCAGGCGGTCGGACAGGGTCGTCTTGCCGTGGTCGATGTGAGCGATGATCGCGATGTTCCGGATGCGATCGAGTGGGATCTTGGACTTCGTCATGGGCCGTCCGAACGCTACCAACGGCCCCGCGGGCCTCCCCCATCGTCAGGTGATGCGCACCACCAGCTCGTCGAGCCCTCGGAAGGGGCCGCGCTGGTGCCAACGACGCGGTTGGTCGCCGATGGCGAGGTCGGGCCACCGCCGGACCACGGCGGCGATCATCTCGGCGGCCTCCATCCGGGCGAGCGACGCACCGAGGCAGTAGTGCGCCCCGAACGCGAAGCTGAGCGAGGTGGGACCGTCGCGGCCCGGGCGCAGCTCATGGGGGTCGTCGTACACCGCAGGGTCCCGGTTGGCGGCGGCGAGGAAGACCAGGACCGGCTGCCACCCGTCGATCGTGACCCCGCCGAGCTGCACGGGCTCCTGGGGCACACGGGCCACGAAGTGGGTGGGCGTGACCATTCTGAGGATCTCCTCGACCACGACGGCCGGATCCCACTCGTCGAGGCGGTGACCCGCACGGAGCACGAGGTCGAGGCCGTTGCCGACGAGGTCTCGCGTCGTCCGGTGACCGGCCGAGTAGAGCGTGGCGACGAGCGAGAGCAGCTCGGCGCTGCTCAACCGGTCGCCGGCGTCCTCGGCATGGACCAACGCGGAGAGCAGATCGTCGCCCGGATCGCCTCGTCGGCGATCGGCCAGGGCCCGGAAGTAGGCGTGCATCTCCTCGGCGGCGTCGATGGCGATCGCCTTCTCGGCTGGGTCGAGCCGGGTGCCGAAGATCGGCGTGACCGCATCGGACAGCGCCGTGAGCCGGTCACGATCCACGACCGGCACACCCAACAGCTCGGAGATGACCAGCGACGGGACCTGGTGGGCGAAGCCGTGCATGAGCTCGACCTGCCCGTCGTCGACCTCCAGCGAACCGAGGAGCGAGGATGCGGTCTCGGTCACCCAGGGACGAAGGGCGTCCACCCGCTTCGGGGTGAACGCCGTCGACACCAGCCGACGCACCCGCGGATGATCGGGCGGATCGAGGAAGTTGATGCGACGGGTCATCTCGTCGTGGAGCGCTCCCGGTGGGAGCGAGCCGGCGTACGCCATGCCGATCGGTGACGACGTGAACCGAGCGTCACGCAACACCCGGTCAGCGTTGGCGTGGTCGAACACCCCGACGAACCGACCTTCGAGCGGGACCACCGGACCCTCGGCCCGGAGCTCGTCGTACCTCGCCCAGGGATCGTCGATCGTGCGCAGCTCGTTCGGATCGAAGCTCACGCCGGGTGTCTACCGGAACCGGCACGCCGATCGTGCGGTCTACGGCGCGAGGTCGCGGACGAAGGCTTCGATGAGCGGACCGACGACGTCGGGGACCTGCTCGTGCGCCGCATGACCGACACCGTCGAGGAGATGCAGGTCGGCGGCGAGTCGGCCGGCGATCTCCTCGGTCGGGCCGGGTGGGCTGATCCGGTCATCTCGCCCGCCGATCACCAGGGTCGGGACCCCGAGAGGCCCCAGTTCGTCGAGGACCTCGGGCGGCTGCCAGGTCGCGGTCAGGTGCCACAGGGCCCGTGCCGTTCCCGGCCGACGGAGGAGCCGGGCGGTCTCGGCCGCCGTGGCCTCGATCAACGGGGACGGGTGGCGTGACATCGCTCGCAGGGCCGGCCCGGCACCGCGGAGGGCCACACCCAGGGCGGCACCACCGACTCGTCCCACGCCGGGTGCCGAGGCCAGACGGCGAACGGCCACTGGCGGCTCGCCGGCGAGGGCCGGCGCCAAGAGCACGATGCCCCGCACCGGGAGGTGGCCGGCCTGGGCGAGTTGGACGGCATGCAGCGCCCCGGCCGAATGGCCGACCAGGACCACCCCGGACGCGGCGGTCCGATCGAGGTGGGCCTCGACGACCGCGGTGGATCGAGCCAACTCGGCGGGGAGGCGGTAGGGATCCTCGACATCGCGCCGCGGCGAGGGACGGCCGCTCCGGCCGAACGGCGGTCGATCCCACGCCAACAACGGCGCGACCCTGGCCAGATGGGGCGCCACCCCCGCCCAGGTGAACGTCCCCGATGCGAATCCGTGCAGAGCGGCGATCAGCGTGGCCCCGCCGGCACCTGCGTGCTCCACGTGGACGTCGACACCATCCACCGACGTCATCGCCCTCGTGCCCCACTCCAGCGTGACCTGGGTCCCCATGCCGGCAAGTCTGCACGACACCTTGCGACGGATTGACGCGAACCGCCGAGAAGGCGCTACGGTTTGCAGTTCTGTGTCCGCCGCCGCGGGCGCGTTTCCTTCTCCACACGCAGTCTCCGAGGTCGACGTGGCCAACATCAAGAGCCAGATCAAGCGCAACCGTCAGAACGAGAAGGCGCGCCTTCGCAATCGCACGGTGCGTTCCGAGATCCACACCCGCACCAAGGGCGTCGTCGCGGCCGCCGAGGCCGGCGAAGAGACCGCCGACAAGCTGAAGGCCGCCATCCGGCGGATCGACACCGCGGTCTCCAAGGGCGTGCTCCACAAGAACACCGCCGCCCGCCAGAAGTCGCGCCTCACCAAGCGCGTGCGGGCCATCGAGGCCAACGACAACGCCTGACCGCATCCGACCGGTTCCGCCGGTCGACCCAGAACTGGTCACGACCCCGCTGCGGCGGGGTCGTTTCGCGTCCTGGCGCACCGCCTCAGCGGGCGGTGCGAGCCAAGCGGGCGAGGCGAGCCACGAGCACCTCGAGCACCAGCGGGTCGGGCCAGTCGATGGCGCCACGCAGGTCGAGGTCGGCCTTGGCCAGCAGCGAGATCGACTCGGCGACCTTGCGATGCCCGAGCTTGCGCGACTGGGCCAGGGCCTTCTTGGCCGGGAACGTCGACCCCTTGAGTCCGAGCAGGACCGCCGCCTCCTTCTCGCCGCGCACGGTGGCGCCGTCGAGACGGAGGATGCGTTGGTAGTGGGTGTGCAGCGTCGCCATGAGCTGCAGCGGGTGGCGGCCGGCGCCCAGCATGCGGGTGAGCGCCTTCAGCGAGCCGGGGATGTCGCCCCGGTCGATGGCATCGGTGAGATCCCACGGCGGGACCCCGCCGGCGTCACCGAGGAACGGCTCGATGTCGGCGGCGGTGAGATGCTGACCCTCGCCGTAGGTCGACGCCAGCACCGCCATCAGTCCGGGGAGCTTGCCGGCGTCGTCGCCGAGCCAGTCGACGACCAGTTGGGTGGCGCTGCGGTCGGGCTTGAGCCCGGCGCCCGCCATCGCCTGCGACGCCCAATCGCCCACCTTGCGGCCGGGGCCGGTGGACTTCGTCTCGCCGCCGATGCGCTCGATGGCCTCGGTGACCGCCTTGGGCACACGACCGGAGCCAGGCCACTCGAGCACCAGGACGGTGCTCTCGAGCGGGTCCTCCAGATACTGGACGAGCAGGGCGTGGTCGTCCTTGGTGAACCGGTTCACGCCGCGACCGACCACGATGCGGCGATCGGTCAGGAACGGCGGTGTCTGCGCGGCGTCGACGAGCTCGCGCATCTCGTAGTCGTCGCCGGCCAGCTCGGCGACCATGAGCGTCGCGTCACCGTCGCCGACGAGTTCGGCCAGGAGCTCGGTGCGGGCCGCTCCCATCAGGATCTCGTCGGAGCCCCGCAGGACGATGACCGGTGGGCTCACGCGGCCTCGATCCGGGTTGCGTCGCGGGCTTCGAGCAATCGGGCCATCACGGCAGCCACCCGACGAGCGGTCTTCACGTCGTGGGTACGCACCACGCGGGCGCCCTGTCCGATGCCGAGCGCGAGGGCGGCCGTGGTCGCGAATGCCGCGTCGTCGGAGTCGCCGACCGAGGGGGCCGGGGCCGAGAGCATGACGGACCACCCGAGACCGCTCAGCGAGTCGAGGTTCCGGAGGACCGCGAGGGAGGACGCGATGGTGGGGTCGAGCGCGCCGCTCCCCAGCAGGACGCGCCCGGACGGGATGCCTGCTGCCTCGGCTCGTCGAGCCAGGTCGGCGAGAACGCCACACACGGCGCCAGACGGGTCGGGCCCGACGGCGTGGTGGACCGGTCCCGGGTGGGACGCGATCACCGATGCACCGGCGGCCGCCGCCGTCGGGAGGTAGTCGGGATCGGCGAAGCCCGAGGTGTCGTGGGCCGCGACCGCCCCGGCGACGAACCCCGCCTGCAGCACCGAGGCCGACTCGGTCCGGACCGAGATGGCGGCATCGAATCGTTCGTGCAGCGCGGCCACCGCGGCCACCGTGCGGTCGAGTTCGAGGGCCTCGGTGGCGGCCCCGGAGACGATCGACCCGACGTCGAGCGTGTCGGCCCCGTCGGCAACGAGGCCCTCGGCCCGCCGGAGGTAGTCGTCGGCCTCACCGGACCGGCCGCCCGAGAACGACTCGGGGACGTCGCCGACGATGCCCATGACGACGGCGCGGTATGTCACGTCGAACTGGTGGTGACCGAGCGCCAAGAGCACCCGGCGAACCTACCGCCGGCGACGACGGCGCGAACACACCACCGACGGCACTGGTCTCATCGCTGGCCTCGTCGGCGGCCACGACCCGCCGCCACCCGACGCGGACGCGCATGGGCGGTCCCGGGCGGTCGACGACGACCGCGATGCGCCCGACGCGCAGTCGGAGATCGCGTGGCGGCACGACCACGTCGGGATGGTCGAATCCTTCGGGGCCGATGATCGCTCCCACCGGATACCGCGCCTCGATGGCGTCGATGACCGCGACCCCGTCGGAGCGAGCCGACCGACTCACGACCAGGCCGATCGCGGCGACCTCGTGGCGCCGGAGCACGTCGAGCACCTCGACCGCCGACGCACCGGCCGAGAGGTCGATGACAGCCACCGGGCCGTCGATCCACACCGTGGCCGCCCAGCCCGCCTCCACCGGCCCAGGGGTCGTCGCCGACGTGATCGGCACCAACAACGCAACGGCGACGACGACCGCGGCGACGGGGCGGGCCAGGGACCACGACGAGCGTCCGAGCGCTGCGCCGAGAGCGAGCAGCGCGAGGTGCCGGAGATCGATGCGGCCCGCCGGGATCGAAGCTCCGACCGCGGCCACGTGCTCGAGCAGGGCGACGCCCAGTGCGCTGGGCCGGTGCAGCAGCCACGCCACGTCGCCGCCGACGACGCCGGCGATGGAACCCGCGGTGAGACCCCAGACCATGAGCGCTCCCGCGAGGGGGCCGGCCAGCACGTTCGCCGGCAGGGCCGCCAGCGGCATCGGCCCGACCGCGGGGACGAGCACCGGGGCGACCGCGAGCTGAGCCCCGGCCGTGACCGCCAGACCCTCACGGACCCACGCCGGCCCGCGGAGGTGGCCGACGAGCCGTGGAGCGATGACCAGCACGCCGGTCGACGCCGCCACGGACAACCGGAACCCGAGTGAGTGCACCAGCAGCGGATCGACCACGAGCAGTCCGCAGACCGCCAGTGCCAGGTGCCGGACGCCGCCGCTGGGCCGCCCGATGGTGCGGGCGCCGAGGGCGACCGCGGCCACGAACGCAGCACGCACCACCGACGGCTCGAACCGGGTGACGAGCGCGAAGGCCGCGACGATGATCAACGCCATCATCAGTCGGGGCCAGATCCGCAGTCGACGCAGCAACGGGCCGGCCACGGCCAACACGAAGGCGACGTTCTGACCGGAGACGGCCAGGAGGTGCGTGAGCCCGGCGGCCCGGAAGTCGGAGGTGAGCTGTGGTGGCTGGGCACGATCGTCGCCGAGCACGAGTCCGGCGAGCAGCGAACGGCCGTCAGGGGCGAGCGACGATGCACCCGCGTCGAGCATCCGTCGGTACCGGTTGGCGGCCTCGCCGAGCGGGTCGGCCCGACCGACCCGCACGACCGACTCGATCCGGAGCCGACCGCGGAGGTGGCGCGACGTCGTCCACGCGGTCACCCGACCGAACGACGACCGATGGCCCCGCACCACGGCGCGCTCGCCGGCGAGCCGCTCCGACAGCACGTCGGCGGCCGTGGGTGACCGGACCTCGGCCAACAGGCGCGCCGAGCCGGTGGACACCTCGAATCGCAGCCGACCGTCGATCGTCGGCTCGGGGTCGGTGACCAGGGTGACGGTGCCCTCGAAGGGCCCCTCGGAGCTCAGGTCGTCCGACGACCCGAGGCCAGCGAGACTGCGGGCCCCCAGGGCGCTGACCACCAGCGCGAGCAGCACCGCCCAGGCCAGCGCTCGGGGCCGGCGCACCGCCCACAGAACGGCCGCGACGAGAACGACCGTCGGAACCGGCCGGGCTGCGACCGCCCCGCCCCAGGCCGCACCGGCCAGGGCCACGAGATGGAGGTCGGCACGGGACACCACGGCTCGCGGTGGCGGGGTCGGGGCGGTGGTGTCCGACGGCTCAGACACGGACGAGGTCACGCAGCTGCGCCAGCTTGGCCTCTCCGATGCCCCGTACCTCGAGGAGCCCCTCGACCGAGGCGAACGGACCGTTGCGCTCGCGGTGATCGATGATCGCTGCCGCCGTCGCCGGCCCCACGCCGGGCAATGACTCGAGCAGCGAGGCGTCGGCAGTGTTGAGGTCGATGACCCCACCGCCCTGGTCCGTGCTTCCGGGCGAGGCGACGACGACCGGGACCACTTCCCCCACTGCGGGGACGTACACCTGCGTGCCGTCGACCAGGTCCGCCGCGAGGTTGACCCGGCCGGCATCGGCGTCGGCCCGGAGCCCGCCCGCGGCGTCGACGGCGTCGATCACCCGCGAACCCGCCGGGAGGCGCTGCACGCCAGGACGGACCACGGCGCCGGCGACGTGGACCACGACCGGGCCGGGCACCGCCGTGGTGGTCGTGACCGACGCCGGGTCGACCATGGGCAGGGCCGATTCGATGGGTGCCGGTGCCTGACGGCTCAGCCACCAGACCGCGCCGAGCGCGACCCCGACGAGGAGACACCCGGCCAACAGGGCGCGTGCCCCGGTGCCGGTGGCGTCGAGCACCTCGTCGAGGGCCTCGCGAGCGCGGTCGATGACGACATCGAGACGAGACCCTGCGGGCGCGTCGACATCGAGGTCGGACGAATCGGACGGATACACGTGACTTCCTCCCGGGCGCGTCGACCGCGTACGGATCGGGGGAAGTCGTCGGAGATGCTAGCTCGGCTGGCTGGCGGCGTGATCGGCGGTGGCCTCGTCGCCACCTCCGATGCCCAGTGCACGACGCGCACGCCACTCGGCCTGCACCTCGAACGGGATGCGCCGGTAGGCACCCCAGTGATCGTGCCCGTGCAGTCGCCAGTAGGCGTAGGCCCCCAGGTACCTGCGGAAGAACCCGATCCAGCCGTGGCGGGCGAACTGCAGGACGTGTTCGTACTCGTGACGGCGAAGGCGGCCGGTCAGCTCGACCCCGCGTCGCACGAACACGGTGGATCCGAGCGTGGTGGCCGAAGCGCCGGGCGCGGCGAAGCCGTGGACGACCCGGATCTCGTCGATCGACGGCGGAGAACGGCGCACGACCCGGGACCGGCGCCGGCGAGGCGACCTAGAAGAGCGCGGCGCCGAGCCGTTTGCGGTACTCGGCCGTGCGGGGGTCGGCCGGGCCCATCAGCTCGAGCAGGTCGAGGAATCGCTGGCGGGCGTCCTCGTCGGCCTTGACCTCCACCAGCAGACCGTCGAGCTGCTGTTCGACGTCGGCGGGCACATCGGGGTTGGCGACTCGAGCCTGCGCGGCGATGTGACGCGTCTCGTTGGTCTCGGGGATCTTCGCGAGCAGCTCGAGCGCCTCCGCCTTCGCCGTGGGAGCACCGGATTCGACGAGCAGCGCGGCCAACGCGGTGATGACCTCGGCGTTGTCGGGCTCGAGCTCGAGCGCTTGGCGCAGCGAGGCCTCGTCGCCGGCGTCGAGGAGCTGGCGCACCTCGGACTCTTCTTCGGTGGGCAGGAGACCGGCGACCCAGTCGGCCACCTGCTGCTCCGGGAGCGCACCGATGAAGCCGTCGACGATCTTGCCGTCCTTCAGTGCGTACACCGCCGGGATCGACTGGACCTGGAAGGCCTGGGAGATCTGCGGGTTGGCGTCGACGTCGACCTTGGCCAGGATCACCTTGCCGTTCGTGGCATCGACGACCTTCTCGATGATGGGCCCGAGCGTCTTGCAGGGACCGCACCACTCCGCCCACAGGTCGACGACGACCGGGACCTGCGTGGACCGGTCGACGACGTCGGTCTGGAACGTGGCTTCGGTGACATCGATGTACGCCATGACGTCAGACGCTACCGGGGGAAGTGGACGACCCGGCAGAGACGACCGATAGGTTGAACCATCCGTTGACCGAGCGAGATGGAGACCGGTGACAGTGGGGGACGTGCAGGGCATCGACGCAGTGGCCATCACCGAGTGGTACGGCCGACACGTCCCGGGGACGACACCACCGCTGCAGTTCGACCTCGTCGCCGGCGGTCACTCGAACCTCACGTTCCGGGTCACCGACGCCGAGGGCCGGCGCACCGTGCTCCGCCGGCCACCGCTCGGCCAGGTGCTGGCCAGCGCCCACGACATGGGTCGTGAGCACAAGATCATCGCCGCCCTCGCCGACACCGACATCCCCGTGCCGCCCACCTTCGGGCACGAGGCCGAAGACGCCGTCAACGGGGCGCCCTTCTACGTCATGGACTTCGTCGACGGGCACATCATCCGCGAGCGAGCCGCTGCCGAGAAGCTGTCCGTCGAGGCGCGCCGCAACACCGGCGACTCCCTCGTCGACGTCCTGGCCGCCATCCACGCCGTCGATCCCGACGAGGTCGGGCTCGGGGACCTCGGCCGCAAGGACGGCTACATCGAACGCCAGCTCAAGCGCTGGTACGGCCAGTGGAACAACTCCAAGACCCGCGAGCTCGGCGACATCGACCGCGTGCACGACGCGCTCCTGGCCAACATCCCCGAACAAGGCCCCGCCGCGATCGTCCACGGCGACTACCGCCTCGACAACTGCATGGTCGGCGACGACGGGTCGGTCGTGGCCGTCCTCGACTGGGAGCTGTGCACCCTCGGCGACCCACTCGCCGACGTCGGGTTGCTGATGGTCTATTGGGCCGAGGCGGGCGACGGCCCCACCGCGGGCAACTCGGCGACCACGGCCGAGGGGATGCGCACCCGGGCCGAGCTGCTCGAGCGCTACGCCGCCACCAGCGGGCGCGACCTCTCGAACATCGACTTCTACACCGCCTTCGGCTACTGGAAGCTGGCGTGCATCGTCGAGGGCGTCTACGCCCGCTACGTCGGCGGGTCGATGGGCAAGCGAGAGGACAGCGACTTCGACGTGTTCGCCCGCCAGGTCGAGTCCATGGCCGCACAGGCCGCCGCTGCCGTCGATCGGATGAGCTGAATGCCGATCTACGAGCTCCACGAGCAACCCGACCTCGACAGCCCGATCCTGCTCGTCGCGCTCGAGGGCTGGATCGACGCCGGCTACGCGGCCGGCCGGGCGGTCGAGTCCATCATCGGCCAGACCGAGTCGACGTTGGTCGCCACCTTCGACGCCGACACGCTGCTGGACTTCCGGGCGCGCCGGCCCACGATGCACCTGATCGATGGCGTCAACACCGGCCTCACGTGGTCGACCATCGAGCTGCACGCGATGCAATCACCCAACGGCACCGACGTCCTCCTGCTCACCGGGGTCGAGCCCGATCACGCCTGGAACGCTTTCGCCACCGCCGTGCGCGACCTGACGCTCGACTTCGGCATCCGCATGCAGCTCGGCTTCGGTGCCTACCCCGCCGGCGTCCCGCACACGCGGCCCGTGGTGCTCTCGGCCACCGCCTCCGACGACGACCTCGCGGCGACCGTCGGCTACGTCCGCGGCACCATCGACGTCCCTGCGGGCATCGAGGCCGTCATCGAACGGACCATCACCGACGCCGGTCTCCCGGCGGTGGGCATCTGGGCGCAGGTGCCGCACTACGCGGCCACCATGCGCTATCCCGCCGCCGCCGCCCGCCTCATCGAGGGTCTCAACCAGATCGCCGGCTCCGACTTCTCGGTTGCCGATCTCGGCGAGGAGATCGACGAGACGCGCCAGCGCATCGACGGGCTGCTCGACGGCAACCCCGAGCACCAGGCGATGATCCGCCAGCTCGAGGCCCAGACCGACGAGGAGACCGAGAGCCGCATCGCCGACCTGCCGTCGGGCGACGACCTCGCCGAGGAGCTCCAGCGCTTCCTGCGCGAGCAGGGCGACTGACCCACGGGCCCGACCCCGGTGCGGGTCTGCCGCTCCGGACTCACCGACCCGTGGACCGACGTAGGGTCCGAGGCATGCGCGCCGTCCTCTGCAAGGCCTTCGGTCCACCGGAAACCCTCGTCGTCGAAGAGGTCCCGGACCTCGTCGCCGGTCCCGGGCAGGTGGTGGTCGACGTCGCGGGCTGCGGCGTCAACTTCCCCGACGTCCTGATCATCGAGGACAAGTACCAGTTCAAGCCCGACCTCCCGTTCTCCCCCGGCGGGGAGATCTCGGGCACGGTGCGCTCGGTCGGGGAGGGCGTCGACGACCTCGCTCCCGGCGATCGCGTGCTGGCGTCCCTGGGCTGGGGCGGCATGGCCGAGCAGGTCGCCGTGCCCGCGGCAGCCGCGATCAAGGTGCCCGACGGCGTCGACCTCATCAAGGCCGCCGGCTTCGTCCTCGCCCACGGCACCTCGCACCACGCGCTGGTGGACCGCGCCCGGATCCAGCCGGGCGAGACCCTGCTCGTGCTCGGTGCCGCCGGCGGCGTGGGCCTCGCCGCTGTGGAGCTCGGTGCACTGCTGGGCGCCAAGGTCATCGCCGCCGCATCCACCGACGAGAAGCTCGAGCTGTGCCGCTCCAAGGGCGCCACGGAGACCATCAACTACTCCACCGAGGACTTCCGGGCCCGGGTCAAGGAGATCACCGGAGGCCAAGGCGTCGACGTCTGCTATGACCCCGTCGGCGGCGACCTCAGCGAGCCCGCACTGCGCTCCATGGCGTGGAACGGCCGCTTCCTGGTGGTCGGTTTCGCGGCCGGCGACATCCCCAAGGTCCCGCTGAACCTGCCGTTGCTGAAGGGCTGTCAGATCGTCGGTGTGTTCTGGGGCGCATTCACCGGCCGCGAGCCCGAGCGCAACGCCGCCAACCTGCGTCAGCTCCTGGACTGGCTGGCCGCGGGCCAGCTCGACCCGCACGTGTCGGCCACCTATCCGCTCGACCAGGCCGCCGATGCCATCAATGACCTGGCCCAGCGTCGAGCGACGGGCAAGGTCGTCGTCACCCCCTGAGGTCGGACACCGCTCCTGGCTCAGGGGAGCTCACGACGGATCCAGTCGGCCAGCAGCGGGTCGGTGACCGCCGTCTTGCCGCCACCGACCATGAGGTGGCCCGCGTCGACGAGGGCGTCGCGTGCGAGCGTGATCGACGAGTTGGACAGGTCGTGGTAGCGGCCCTCGGATGCGGCGAACGGCGCGCCGGTTCTGACGACGGCCCGCATGACGGCCTGCTGGCTCGACGAGAGCACGCCGAAGAAGTCGCGCAGCGCCGGCGAGATCCGATCGCGCACACCGGCGAGGGCGACCTCCCACGTCTCCTGGTCCGCGGTCGCGTTCGGCTCCGTGAGCCACCACGCGGCATCGGCCAGCTCCATCGACCGTTGTGGATGGCCGCCGGCGAAGTCGGCCACGGACGACGCCACCGGGCCGGCCTCTCGGCCCGTCGCGCGGAAGCCGTCGTGCACCAGCCCGATGACAGCGGCGTCGGGCAACGGGCCGAGCTCGAAGCGGCGCGCCTGGGAGTAGAAGGGTTGGTCGGTGTCGGCGAAGAGCCGGGTCATCATCGTGGGCTTCGAGCCGGCGAAGGCCAGCCCGAGGTCGCGGTAGACGTCCTGGAGATGGGCGCGGGTGAGCTCGAGGACGTTGCCGACCCCGATCGCGTCGGCGACCTCGTCGATGACGAGCACCGTCGGCTGGTGCTCGGCCACTCGAACGAGCGTGTCGAGGAGTGCGTGCACCGTGGCGGTGGCGTCCGGGGCCGAACGGGCGGATCGCCGCAGCTCCGCCGACACCAGGCCGACGTTGATGCTCAGCCCGCCGGCGACGCGGTCGATCGCCTCGCGGAACCGTCCGGTCGTGGATCCGAGCGCCCGGTCGAGGCGGACGGCGAAATCGGCGACGGACGACAGCCCGTACAGATCGAGCCACACGGTCGTGGTCGGTTCCACCTGATCGAGCAGCCAGACCACACGGCGCAGCAGGCTGGTCTTCCCGTAGCGCCGAGGAGCGACGAGCGCGACCGGGATCCGACCACCGAGGAGTCGGACCAACTCGTCGGCCTCGGCATCGCGCCCCACGACCTCGTCGGCCTCGAGCGGGCCGGAGTGCGGGAAGGGGGATCGTTCCATGGACGTCATCCTACCGAATCGCAGCAGTGCATCACTGCCGATTCTCGGTAGCGTTTCTCTACCGAGTGACGGTAGGGGCGGTCGAGGACCGCAAAGTTGACCGACCGGTCAAGTTTGCCTACGGTCTCGACATGAAGATCGACGGGAGCATCGGACTCAATCTCACCAAGGCCGCGGCCGAGGCCAAGGAGGCCGAGGACTTCGGGTACGACGGCATCTGGGTGCCCGAGACGTCGCGCGACCCGTTCCTGCCGCTGACGATCGCCGCCGAACACACCGAGCGCATCGAGCTCGGGACCTCCATCGCCGTGGCCTTCGCCCGCTCCCCCATGACCACGGCCAACACGGCGTATGACCTGACGCAGTTCTCGAAGGGTCGCTTCGTCCTCGGGCTGGGCAGCCAGATCAAGCCGCACATCACCAAGCGATTCTCGATGGAGTGGTCCAAGCCGGCCGCCCGCATGCGCGAGTTCGTGCTGGCCATGCGCGCCATCTGGGACTGCTGGATGAACGACGCCACCCTCGACTTCCGGGGCGACTTCTACACCCACACCTTGATGACCCCGTTCTTCAACCCTGGTCCGCACGAGCACGGCATCCCCCGCGTGTTCCTGGCCGGCGTCGGGCCGCTGATGACCGAGGTGGCCGGCGAGGTGTGTGACGGGTTCTTCTGCCACGGCTTCACCACCGAGAAGTACCTGCGAGAGGTGACCCTCCCGGCACTCGAGGAAGGACGCCGCAAGGCGGGCAAGACCATGGAGGGCTTCGAGGTCTGCGGCCCCAGCTTCGTGGTCACCGGCAACACCGAGGAGGAGCTCGACGCGGCCAAGGTCGGAACCCGCCAGCAGATCGCGTTCTACGGCTCGACGCCGGCGTACCGCACCGTGCTCGAGTGCCACGGCTGGGGTGACCTGCAGACCGACCTCAACCGCCTGTCGAAGGAAGGCAAGTGGCAGGAGATGGGCACGCTCATCGACGACGAGATCCTCGAGACCTTCGCCGTGGTCGGCGAGCCCGAGCAGATCGCCCCCGAGCTCACCAAGCGCTACGGCGACGTGATCTCCCGCATCAGCTTCTACGCCCCCTACGCCGGCGACCGCGGCCGCTGGCAGAAGGTCCTCGCGGATCTGCAGGGATGATCAACCGCTGAGGAGGAGCAGGAGACCCCGCGCTCGTGATGGCGCTGGACGGCGAGACCGGCCGACCGCCGGGCGGTCTGGACCGCCCGGGCCAGTTCGGTCCGCACGCCGAGCGGGATCACGGCCGCCGCGGCCGCGGGCAGTCGGGCGTAGCCGCCCAGGCCCGTCAGACGGGCTGCAGCAGGCGCCCGAGGTACTGCTGGCGACACAGGCTGCGCTGGAGCTTGCCGCTGGACGTCTTCGGGAGGCTGCCGGGGGCGACGAGCACGACCTCCTTGGCCGGCACGCCGACGACGGCCCGCACCCGCTCGAGCACCGACCGGCGGACCGGTTCGAGGTCGGCCGCCTTCGACTCGGCCACGACCACGAGGCCCTCCTTGCCCTTGGCGGTGTCCACGCCGAAGGCGATGACGTTGCCGGCCCGCACGCCGTCGAGATCGTTGCAGGCTCGCTCGATGTCCTCGGGGAACACGTTGCGGCCGCCGACGATGATGACGTCCTTGATCCGCCCGCACAGGACCAGCTCGCCGTCGACCAGGTAGCCGAGGTCCCCTGACCGGAGCCATTCGTCGCGGAACAGCTCGGCGTTGAGCTCTGGTCGGTTGTAGTAGCCCGAGCAGACCGACGTGCCGCGGATCTCGAGCTCGCCGACTTCTCGCTCGAGCCGCTCGCGGCCGGTGGCCGGGTCCACGATGCGGATCTCGAGGCCCGGGACCGCCCATCCGAGCCGGACGAAGCCACGCGCGTGTTCGGCATCGGACGCGACCGGCGCCGCGTAGCGCTCGGTCTCGAGCACCCGACGGTCGACGACGTCGACCACCATGCCCCGGCCGGGAGGAGGGAAGGTCCCGGCGATGGCGACCTCGGCCATGCCGAAGGCGGGGAACACGGAGCCCGGTTCCATGCCGAAGTGGCGGCCGGCGTCGACGAAGTCCTCGACGGTGGCGGGGTCGATGGGCTCGGCGCCGTTGAGCACCACGCGCAGCGACGACAGGTCGAGGTTGCGACCCTCCTTTGCCGCCCGGCGGAGCGCTCGGGTGGCCAGGACGTACGAGAAGTTGGGACCCGCGGTCGCGGTGCCGCCGTAGGTCGACATCCACTCCATCCAACGGCCGGGTGAGGCGAGGAAGTCCTGCGGCGCGCCGAGCACCAGACCCGTGCCGGTGGTCATCGTGGTGGCCAGGATCCCGACCAGGCCCATGTCGTGGTACAGCGGCAGCCAGGAGACGAGGACGTCGTGATCGATGTCCAGCTCGGCGGCCTGCCCGAGGCCGTCGACGTTGTTGCAGACCGCCCGGTGCGGGAGCACCACGCCCTTCGGGTCGGAGGTCGACCCGCTGGTGAACTGGAGGATGGCGTAGGCGTCTGGATCTGCCGGCGGGGCGACGAACTCGCCGCCGGCGGGCATGGCGTCGAAGGTCACGATGGGCGGGTCGCCCGGCTCGTGGGTGACGAAGGGTGCGAGCTCGGGGTCGGCGAGGACCAGCGAGACGTCGGCATGGTGGATCCGGCTGCGGGTCTGGGAGACGAACTCGTCGATCGAGCCCATGCGCATGGGCAGCGGGAGGACCACGACGGTGGCGCCGGCCAGCCACACCGACTGGATCGCGGTCACCAGCGCCCGCGAGGTGGGGCCGAGGATGCCGACGTGATCGCCGGGCCCGATGCCCTGGGCCTGGAGCGACGCAGCCATGCGGCGGGAGTCCTCGTGGACCTCGGCCCAGGTGGCGGTGACGTGCACCTCCCCGGACACGAAGGTCACGTCGTGACCTCGGGTGGCACCGACCGCGATGCGTTCTTGAAGGGTCTGCACGGGAGTCGGACCCGCCGGATCTCGATCTGGTTACGGGCGGATCGCACCGATTTCGGAGGCGCTCTTCCGGATCGGCCGCACGATTCGCGTCCGGATGCGAAGGATGCGAAGCTCTCTCCATGACTGCGATGACGACCCGGCCGCTCGAATGGATCGATCAGGCGCCGGTGCGCGCCTCACGGACCCGGCGCATCGCGGCCTCCCCTGCCGTCGTGTGGGCCGCCATCGCCGACCACCACTCGTGGTCGCAGTGGTTCGGACCCATCACCGAAGTCGTCCCCGGCGAGACGTCCGAGGGCGTCGGCGGCACCCGTCGGGTGATCGTCGGCAAGGTCGAGGTCGACGAGGAGTTCCTGGCCTGGGACCCCGAGGAGCGCTTCGCGTTCACCGTCACGGCCTCCACCGGCCCCGGCCTGAGGTCGATGAACGAAGACGTGCGGCTCACCCCCGCCGGCGACGACGCGACCACCGTGACCTACACCATGGCCCTCGACCCGATCGGCGCGAAGGTCGTGCGACCGCTTCTCACGCCAGTGCTGCGCCGAGCCCTCGACAAGGCGCTCGCCGGCCTCGCGGCCCACGTCGAAGGCTGAAATCGGGTTCCCCTTCCGACGGCTCGACTGCCATCCTCGGGCCATGCGGGCCGCAGGGGGAAGCAGGATCGAGCTCCACGAGATCCCGACGACCGTCCGCACCGCGCTGGCCGAGCTGTTGGGCTCCGCCATCGTCGAAGCCGACAACCAGCCGGGTGGCTTCTCGCCCGGCCTCGCCGCCCGATGCGCGCTCGCCGACGGGCGGCGGGTCTTCATCAAGGCGGTGTCTCCGGACCAGAACCCCGACTCGGCGCGGATCCACCGACGGGAGATCCACGTGGCGTCGCAACTGCCCGCAGCGGCGCCGGCCCCACGGCTGCTCCACACGCACGACGACGGCGAATGGGTCGCCTTGGTGTTCGAGGAGGTCGAGGGCCGTCAGCCCATCGAGCCGTGGACGCTCGAGGCACTCGATCTCGTCATCCCGGCGATCCGTTCGTACCACGAGATCGCGACCCCGACTCCCATCGCCGACCTGCAGCCAGCCGAACTGCGGTACGACGCCATGTTCCGTGGCTGGCGGCGTCTCGCCGCGGATGATGGTGAGGTCGAAGCCCTCCCCGCCTGGTGCCGCGACCGACTCCCCCGCCTCGCCGAGCTCGAGGAAGGATGGGCCGTCGCAGTCACCGGAGACACGCTGCTCCACACCGACCTGCGTGCCGACAACATGCTCGTCGGCGACGGCGGGCAGGTCACCTTCGTCGACTGGCCGTGGGCGTGCATCGGCGCCGCGTTCCTCGACCCGGTCCTCATGCTCCCGTCGATCGGGCTCGGCGGTGGTCTGGACCCGCGCACCGTCATCGAGCGGTACGGGCTGGACGACGGCGTCGAACCCGAGGCGTTCGTGTCGGTCTTCGTCGCAATGAGCGGATTCTTGGTCCGAGCGGCCCAGGACCCTGCACCGCCCGGTCTCCCGACGCTACGGGAGTTCCAGCGAGCGCAGGGCGACGTCACGCTGACCTGGCTCGAGACGGTTCTCGCCTGACCGCGGGTCACCGTCGCCGCCCTGGTGTCGGGCGAACGAGCAGACTGCGTCCATGAAGTTCAACCGTCGTGCCCGACTCGACTCGTCCGAGGTGCGCACCCGCGGCCGCGGCAAGGCCACCACCGTCGGCGGGGGCGCCGGCGTCGTCGGCATCCTCGTCCTCCTGGCCGTCCAGTTCCTCGGTGGCGGCGGAGGCGATCTCGGCCAGGCACTCTCACAGCTCGAAGGAGCGCAAGCCGGTGGCGCACAGTCCGCGCCCATCGAGGGGTGCGAGACCGGCGCCGACGCCGCCGAGCGTCAGGAGTGCCGCATCGTCGCCGTCGTGAACTCGATCCAGGACTACTGGGCCGGCACCGTCGAGGGCTACCGGCCGACCGTCACCAACTTCTTCTCGGGCGGCGTCACGACCGGCGGATGCGGTTCGGCGTCGTCCGCCGTCGGTCCGTTCTACTGCCCGGCCGATTCGCAGATCTACATCGACCTCGGCTTCTTCGACACCCTCCAGGACCGCTTCGGCGCCCAGGGCGGCGACTTCGCCGAGGCGTACATCCTCGGCCACGAGTACGGGCACCACATCCAGAACCTGCTCGGCATCCGAGGCGAACGCGACTCGGGCGCCGAGAGCGATGCGGTGCGCCAGGAGCTGCAGGCCGACTGCTTCGCCGGGGCCTGGGCCCACAACGCGACGACCACCCCCGACCCCGCCACCGGCGAGATCCTCATCCTCGAGCTCACGGACCAGGACATCGCCGAGGCGCTCGACGCCGCCGCCGCCGTCGGCGACGACCGCATCCAGGAGTCCGCCACCGGCCGGGTCAACCCCGAGTCCTGGACCCACGGTTCGGCCGAGCAGCGCCAGCGTTGGTTCCTCACCGGCTTCCGCAGCGGCGACCCCGACGACTGCGACACGTTCGCCGCGGCCGAGCTCTGATCCCGTGACCGTCATCTGCCTCCTCCACCCCGGTGCGATGGGGGCGTCCCTCGGCGGTGCGCTGGTCGACGCCGGCCACACCGTCCGTTGGGTGTCGGAGGGCCGCTCCGACGCGACGCGTTCGAGAGCCGAGGCGACCGGGCTCCACGAGACGAGCGACCTCGGTGCAGCCACCGACGGCGCCGATGTCGTCATCTCCGTGTGCCCGCCGGGTCGGGCCCTCGACGTCGCCACCGCGGTGGCTGCCACGGGCTTCGGTGGCCTCTACGCCGACGTCAACGCGGTGGCGCCGGCCACGATGCGACAGGTCGCAGAGGTGGCGCTCCGCGGCGGCTCCTCACCCGTCGACGGGGGCATCGTCGGCCCGCCGGCCCACCGGCCCGGCACCACCCGCCTGTTCCTCTCCGGCGACCGCGCCGGCGAGGTGGCCGAGCTGTTCGACGGCTCGCCGTTGGAGACGGTGGTCGTCGAGGGAGCCATCGGCGCCGCCTCCGCCACGAAGGTCGCCTACGCCGCGTGGACGAAGGGTTCGTCGGCGCTCCTGCTCGCCGTGGCCGCCTTCGCCCAGGCCGAGGGCGTCACCGAAACGCTCCGCACCGAGTGGGCGCGCAGCCAGCCCGACCTCGCCGATCGCCTGGCGCTCGTCGCCGCCGGCACGGGACCGAAGGCGTGGCGATTCGCCGACGAACTCGCCGACTCGGGCCGGGCCTTCGCCGACGCCGGACTCCCCGACGGATTCGGCGCCGGCGCGTCCGAGATCTACGAACGTCTCGCCCCGCTGCGCGACCGCACCGACCTCACCGTCGACGACGTCCTGGCCCTCCTCCTCGATCCCGGGGTGTGAACGCGCCGGACGAGGGGATCAGGCGACGACGTTGACGAGCCTCGGCGGCCGGGCGATGACCTTGCGGGGCTCGCCGTCGAGGTGCTCCTGGACCTTGGCGCTGGCCAGCGCCAGATCGATGGCCTGCTCCTCGGTGCAGTCGGGGGAGACGTCGACGCGGTCGCGCACCTTGCCGTTGACCTGCAGCACCATCTCGACGGTGTCGACGACGAGCATGGCGGGGTCGTGGACCGGCCAGGTCTCGGTGTGGACGTGCGCCCCGGCGACCCCCTCGGCAGCACGGCGCAGCTCCCACAGCTCGGCGGTGACGTGCGGGGCCATGGGCGCCAGCAACTTCAACAGGGTGTCGACGGCGAACTCGGTCTTGCCCTGCTTGTACAGCAGGTTCGTGAACTCCATGAACGCCGCCACCGAGGTGTTGTAGCTCCAGCGCTCCATCTCGTCGGAGACCCGGGCGATCAGGCGGTGGGTCTCCTTGTCGACCTCCACCGCAGCGTCGCCGGCGGCATCGGCGACCGCGTCGGAGCCCGGATGCGCCAGCCGCCACAGGCGACCGATGAAGCGGGAGGTGCCCTCGATGCCGACGCCCTCCCAGTCGACGTCGTCGGCCGGCGGGCCGACGAACAGCTGACCCAGGCGCAGCGCATCGGCACCCTCGCGGTCGAGGATCTCCTCGGGCGCGATCAGGTTGCCCTTCGACTTCGACATCTTCGCCCCGCCGAGTCGGATCATGCCCTGGGTGAACAGACGTTTGAACGGCTCGCGCAGGTCCTTGGGCGCGACCCCCAGATCGGCCAGCGCCTTGGTGAAGAACCGTGCGTACATCAGGTGGAGGATGGCGTGCTCCACGCCGCCGATGTACTGGTCGACCGGCAGCCAGTGATCGACCGCGGCGGCGTCGAAGGGGCGGTCTTCGTTGGTGGGGTCGGCGAAGCGCAGGAAGTACCACGACGAGTCGACGAAGGTGTCCATCGTGTCGGTCTCGCGCATCGCCGGGCCGCCGCACCTGGGGCACGTGGTGTTGAGGAATCCCTCGTGGTGCTTCAGCGGCGACTCGCCGGTGGGCAGGAACTCGACGTCGTCGGGCGCGATGACGGGCAGATCATCCTTGGGCACCGGGACGGCCCCGTGGCCGTCGACCCCCTCGCAGCTCGTGCAGTAGACGATGGGGATGGGGCAGCCCCAGAAGCGCTGGCGGCTCAGCAACCAGTCGCGCAGGCGGAAGTTGACCTTGTGCTCGCCGATTCCGTGCTCGGTCAGCCAGGCGATGGCCTTCGCCTTGGCGTCGTCCTTGACCATGCCGTTCAGATCGAGCACGTCACCCATGACCGTGGTGCCCGAGGAGTTGATCGCCACACCCTCGCCGGTGAATGCCTCACCGTCCCAGTCGTCGGGGGGCTGCACGGTGCGCACGATGGGCAGGTCGTAGGCCTTGGCGAAGTCCCAGTCGCGCTGGTCCTCGCCGGGCACGGCCATGATGGCGCCGGTGCCGTAGGTGACCAGCACGTAGTCGGCCAGGTACAGCGGGACGGGCTGACCGTTGACCGGGTTGCGCAGGTACGCGCCGGTGAACACGCCGCGCTTGTCCAGCGCACCCTCGGAGCTCAAGCGGTCCATCTCGGAGGTGTTGCGAGCCTGGGCGATGAACGCCTCGACGGCGTCGCGCTGGGCGTCGGTGGTGACGACGAGCGCCAGCTCGTGCTCGGGAGCCAGCACGGCATAGGTCATTCCGAAGGCGGTGTCCGGCCGGGTCGTGTACACCTCGACGGCCGCACCACTGGCGTGTGCGGCTCCGTCGGCGTCGACCACCGGCATCGAGAACTGCGCACCCTCGGACCGACCGATCCAGTTGCGCTGCATGGTGACGACGCGCTCGGGCCAGTCGACCAGGTCGAGGTCGTCGAGCAGCTGCTGGGCGTAGTCGGTGATCTTGAAGAACCACTGCTCGAGGTCGCGCGCCTCGACCAGATCGCCGGAACGCTCGCAGGTCCCATCGGCCAGGACCTGCTCGTT